>CAZKIY010000163.1:2152-9052 GCA_964552875.1 uncultured Planctomycetaceae bacterium | reverse complement strand
TCGATCACCGTCGCGACGCAGTGCGTCACGTACTCGAACGGGTCGCCGTCGTAGAGCGCGAGGTCGCCGTCCTTACCGACCGCGATGCTCCCGAGACGTGAATCGACACCGAGGATCCGCGCGGCGTCGATCGTGATCGCGCGCAGGGCAGCATCGGCGCCGAGCCCATGCGCCGCGGCGACCGCGGCTTCGTACAGGATCACGCGCGTCTTCGGCACATAGCTCTCGAACCCGCTCTGGAATGCGAACAGGATCCCCGCATCACGCAACTTCAGCGGCGTTTCGCGGCTGCCGTTCTCGAGGTCGCCCCAGAAGCGCGCCATCGGCGGGTGCGCGATCACGGGCACGACGGCAGCGCGGATCGAATCGATCACGACATAGGCCTCGGCGGCGCCGTCGAGCACGAGCTTGAAGCCGAATTCCTTTTGCAGCCGCAGCGCGCTCTCGATGTCTTGGTGACGCTGCGCGGTGATGAGCAACGGGACCTTTTGGAGGAGCACGTCGACGAGCGCTTCCTTGCGCAAGTCGCGGTCCGGACGCTTCGTCGCGTCGTCACCGGCGTTCGCGAGCTTCTTCTGGAAGTCCTGCGCGCCGAGCAGGGCTTCGCGCAGCAATGCCAGCTGCTTGCCGGCCGTTCCCGGCGACTTGCCCTTGCCTTCGTCGCGTGAATCGGAGCCGAGAGTCGCGGCGATCATCGCGCGCGGCACGATCACGGCGTCATCGACGGTGTCACCGCGCGTCTTCGCGATGAGAGTCTGGCCCGAGATCAACGCGCTCGGCGAGTGTCCCGTGTGGATCGTCGTCACGCCGAACCCGCGCACCCACTCGACCAAACGCTCGCGAGCGTTGTAAGCGTCGATCGCGCGCAGCTCGGGCTGGATCGGCGCGGTCGGATCGTGCTGGTCCTGGTCCTGAGGCTGGTTCAGATGACCTGCGAGTCCGATCACGCAGTGCGCATCGACGAGGCCGGGCGTCACGACCGCGGCGGTGAGCGTCCGCATTCCAGCGGGAATCGGCGTCGACGCGGCCGGGCCGACGGCCGCGATCTTGCCACCACGCACGATCACGACGGCGTCGCGCAACGCGGCGCCTTCCGCGGTGTGCACGAGTTGCGCGCGCACGGCGACGTCCTGTGCAGGCAGCGCGCTGAACGAGCTCGAGACGAGGAGGGCGAGCGTGACGTGAGTGACGAACTTCATGTCAGCGATCCTCCCCGCCGCCCAGACAGCACACGGTTTCCACGCGCGGATGACCCACGCCCCAACCGCCCTCGGCGTACCTGCGATCGTCGGGAACGGCGAGATCGAACACCTTCACGCCCTCGACCCACGTCTGCTCGACGCGCGTGTAGACGGAGAAAGGATCGCCCGAGAGCACGATCACGTCGGCGTCCTTGCCGCGCTCCAGCGTTCCGACGCGATCTCCCAGATCGAGCATCGCGGCCGGGTTCTTCGTCAAGCCTGCGAGCGCCGTGTCGCGCGAACAGCCGGCGCGCACCGCGAGTGCCGCGCTGCGCAGGAAAAGCCTCGAATCCGTGATCCAATCGTCCGTGTGGAAAGCGACGAGCTCGGGCGCACCGCGCTTCTCGAGCTCGGCCGCGGAACTCGCGTCGAAGTCCGCCGCCTCGAGCTTCCCGCCCGGTGTGTCGATCACGATCAGCGAGCACGGGATCTTCGCCGCGACGATCTCGTCCGCGACCTTCCAGGCTTCGCTGACGTGGTGGAGGACGACGCGGAAGTCGAACTCCTTGGCGAGGCGTAGCACGGTCAGCACGTCGTCGTGACGGTGGGTGTGGTGGTGCACGACGCGCTTCTTGTCGAGGATCTCGACGAGGCCCTCCAGCGCGAGATCGCGCGCCGGACGCTTCTCGACGTCGTCGCCGGCCGCCGCGAGCTTGCGCTTGTACTCCTGCGCCGCGACGAACTGCTCGCGCACCAAAGCGGCGGATTTGCCGCGTGTTCCGGGGAAAGGCGGGTCCCGTTGGCTGTTCGTGCCGTTGGCCATCTTCATGCCGCCCATCGGCGAACCATCGGCGAAGCGATAGACGAGACCGTCGATCGTGTCGGCGTCGCGATTCTTCAGATAGATCGTCTGGCCAGCCATCAAGTGGCCGCTGCCCGACATCACGTTGATCGTCGTGATGCCGCCGGCTTGCGCGCGCTGAAAGCCGGAATCGCGGCAATTCACGGCGTCGAGCATGCGCACGCCCGGTTGGATCGGCCCGCTCTCGTCAGCGCCCCATCCGCCGCCGACGTGACTGTGCGTGTCGACGAGTCCGGGCATCAACGTCTTGCCCTTGCAGTCGACGACGGTCGCATCGACCGGGATCGCGACCGCCGTGCGCGCACCGATCGCTTCGATCTTGCCTGCGCGCACGACGAGCGTGCCGTCTTCGATCGGAGCTGACGCGATGGGCAAGACGCGCCCGCCGACGAAGGCCACCGCTTCGTCCTGCGCGGGAGAAGTCGTGGCGAGGAGGGCGGGCAGTGATGTGAACAGCGCAGTCAGGATCGTCATGTCGGGTCCGTGGGGGGATGGCGGACAGGCTAGGGCGGAACCGGTCCGTTCGCACGACCCTCGGGGAGTTTCGAGTTCGTCGCTACGACTTCCGCGAGAGCTACGGCTCAAAAGGGCAGGTCGCGTAGGTGCGCGAGCGAAAGTTCGATCCAGCCTGCGTCGCCCGCGCCAGCCTCCAAGCCATGTCGGGGATGCGCGAATCGTCGCCAGCAGGCCCGGCGCAACGTTGGCCGCGTACCTCGCGCCGTTTCCTCCCCGATCAAGTTTCGAGTGGACTCCTTCAGGCTGAACTCGACCTTCGCCCTGCCGAGGCTGGCGCGACACGCAGCGAGCGGCGATCATGCTCGGCTCGAACGGAGCAGAGATTCCCCGTCGAAACGCCATGGCCGCACGTCGATCAGAGCCCGAACCCGGACGTGAGAGCCAGCCGGCTCCGACCCTGCGTCACAACCCGTTCGCGGCGTTGAAGGGCGCGGGTGCGCAGCCCACGTCCAGCCTCGAGAACGCTCGCCCGCCGACCGTGCACGAGCCCGACGTTCGGTCTCGAAGCCGAGCGAACAGCGGCGGGGCGCGCGGCGAAACAGGAGCGACGACGCCCGCTTCGATCGTCGTCCGACGCGAGAAGAAGGGTCGCGGTGGGAAGGCCGTCACGCTCGCGGAGGGCGCGGGTCTGGCCGGCCGCGATCTCGAAGCACTCGCGCGTGATCTGGCGAAGGCCTTGGGAGCCGGCGCGCGTGTCGAGGACGGCGCGCTCGTCGTGCAGGGTGAGCAAGTGGATCGACTCGTCGCTTGGCTCCAACAACGCGGATTCAGCGGCATCGTGCGCGGAAACTGACACTCATGGCATCACTCAGTGTCGAGATCGCGCGCCGACGCACGTTGGCGATCATCAGTCACCCCGACGCGGGCAAGACCACCCTGACGGAGAAGCTGCTGCTCTACGGCGGTGCGTTGCAGATGGCCGGCGCCGTGCGCGCGAAGAAGGGCCAGCGCGCGACGACGTCGGACTGGATGGAGCTCGAGAAGCAGCGCGGCATCTCGATCAGCTCGACGGTGCTCCAGTTCGACTACGACGGGTATCGCGTCAACTTGCTCGACACGCCCGGGCACAAGGACTTCAGCGAGGACACCTACCGCGTGCTGACTGCGGTCGATGCAGCCGTGATGGTCATCGACGGCGGCAAAGGCATCGAGAGCCAGACGCGCAAACTGTTCGAGGTCTGCGCGCGGCGCGGCATCCCGATCTTCACGTTCATGAACAAGTTCGACCGGCCCGCGAAGGACCCGCTCGAATTGCTCGACGAATTGGAGCGCGTGCTCGGCATCGGCGCTTGCGCGATGAATTGGCCGCTGGGCGACGGATCGTCGTTCAAGGGCGTGTACGAGCGACAGACCAAGCTGCTGCATCTCTTCGAAAGAGTGCCGAGCGGCAAGTACGTGACGCCGACCGAGACGACGGGGCTCAGCGATCCGACCGTGCGCGAGAAGCTCGAAGATTTGCTCTTCGAGCGCGTCAAGGGCGAGATCGAGATGATCGAAGGCGCAGGCCATGCGTTCGATCCGGCCGCGGTTCTGGCCGGAAAACTGACGCCGGTCTTCTTCGGCTCGGGCGTGAACAACTTCGGCGTTCAGCTCTTGCTGGACAATTTCTTGAAGTACAGCGCGCCGCCGACGGCGCGAAAGAGCGGCGAGCGTGTCGTCGAGCCAGACGAGACCACGTTCTCGGCCTTCGTCTTCAAGATCCAGGCGAACATGGATCCGATGCACCGCGACCGCATCGCGTTCGCGCGCATCGTGTCGGGGCGCTTCGAGCGCGACATGGCCGTCGTTCACGCGCAGTCGAAGAAGAAGGTGCGACTGTCGAGCGCGCACAAGTTGTTCGGCCGCGATCGCGAGACCATCGACGAAGCCGTCGCCGGCGACGTCATCGGGATCGTCGGCGGAATGGAGTACGGAATCGGCGACACGTTGACCGAGGATCCGAAGATCACGTTCGCCGAGATCCCGCGGTTCTCCCCCGAGCGTTTTGCGCTGCTCCACAACCCGCAGACGTCGAAGTTCAAGCAGTTCCGCGAGGGTCTACGTCAACTGCTCCAAGAAGGCGTCGTGCAGGCGTACGAGATCGAGAACTCGGCGGCCAAGGTGCCGTTGCTCGCGGCGGTGGGCGAACTGCAGTTCGAGGTGCTCCAGTACCGACTGCAGAGCGAATACAACGCGGAATCGCGGCTGGAATCGAAGCCCTGGACGATCTCGCGCTGGTGGCGCGTCAAGGTGGGCGAGGAGTCCAAGCCGATCACGTGGCCGACGGGATCGGCGCTCGCCGTCGATCCGGAGGGCGGTCGAATCCTGCTCGTCGAGGAGTCATGGCAGCTCGACTACTTCCGCGAACGCCACCCGCACATCGAGCTCGCGACAGAACCTTTCCGCGCCGGGCTCGCGGTCAAGGTCGGTTGAGACGCCGCGAGTTCGTCGAACCCGAAGGCCGCGATCCTCAGCGCAGCGCACCGAGCCGTTGATCGACGCCCTGAGGTGCCCGCTCCGCGAGATCACGTAGCTGGGCCTGCCACTTCGCGCGGAAGTGTCCTTGCAGCGCGAATACGTTGTCCAATTCGAGCGTGTCGCTCTTGACGTCGTACATCTCGAACCGGTCGTCACCGGCCGTGTAGACGAGCTTGTACCGCTCGTCGCGGATGGCCAACACGGACGACGGCGCCTGCGGCGGATGAACTTCCGCCAAGAGCTGTCGATCGCTCTCGTGGAGCAGTGACGATCCCTCGGCGCGCGTCAGCGGATCTTCTTCGAGCATCTCGAGCAGCGTGGGCGCGAGATCGATGATGCGCACGACGTCGAGGCGCCGCTTCGCGAGTTCACCGCGCGAATCGTCGTTCAGGACGGGCTTGATCACGAGCGGCACACGCAGCACGGAATCCGTGAGTCCCGCGCCGTGACCTACTTCGCCGTGCTCGCCCAAGGACTCGCCGTGCGGGGCGACGAGGACGATGCACGTGTGGTCGTACTGACCGTTGCGTTCGAGCGCGGCGACGAGTTCGCCGATCGCCTGATCGACGGCCTCGACCTCGAGCTTGTAGCGCGCACGCACTTCGGCCAAGTCAGGAACGTCATGAAGGAAGGCCGAGAGTTCGATCTCCGCCTCGACGGGCCCATACGCCTCGATCGTCGCGCTGAACGACTTCGTGGCCTTCCGGAACTCACCCCGAGTCACCGCGACCTCGAGGGGTTCGCCCCCGCGGAACGCCTCGACGTGCGTGACGACGAACGGCTCGTCGCCGCGGAACTCGACCACGTGCTTGCCCGGTGCGACGTGCACCGTCCGTTTCCACGAACGGGGATCCGACGTTCCGATTCGATCGACCAGCTTTCCGTCGACGAGGACGCGTGCCGAACGATCCGCCGTGCCGTGCGACGCGTAGGGAGCCGTGGGGTCCGCCAACTGCACGAACGCGAACCAAGGCGCATCATGATCCGCGCGCTGGATCATCGGGATGATCTCCGCGTTGACCTCGGAAGCGCGCGGAGCTTCGCGCGGATGCGTGCGGCCGAGATGGAAGCCGCGGTCGAGACCCTCACCGACTCCGCGCGCTCGAACTTCAGGCGATGCGAAGACACCGAACGTCTGCCAACCGCTGGCGCGCAAGTGCTCCTGCAGAAGCGTCACGTCGGCCTCGATGGCTTGACCGTCGACACGCACGCGACTCGAGGAGGGCGTACGCGCCGACAGGAGCGCCGCACTCGCGGGCAGGGTGGCCGAGCTGTGCGCGAAGCACCACGCGAAGTCGACACCGGCGCCCGAGAGCCGCTGGATGTTCGGAATGCTGGGAGCCCCGAGCGTCGGTCGCAGGGCATCCAGCCGAAGACCGTCGACGGCGATGACGAGAAGGTTTTTCGGCTGGTCGGGAGTCAGCCACGAACAACTGGGCGTGAACACCGCGGCGGTCGCCGCGATGGAGGAGAGGACGAGCCAGGGATAGACGCGCACGATCGGATGCCCCCGCGATCCGGAAGGAACTACTCGGCCGACAGAGGCTGCCGCTCCGCCGGTTTTTACCTTGTCGCAATTGAGGAGAGCGGGTCTTGAGGCCGGCTTCCGAGTTCCTGTCGCGATGCATCTGGGAGGCGCCGCGCCGGGCCGTCAGACTCTTCGCCCTCACCGAGGCACACGAGACCCATGAAGCGCGCACATCCCCACTTCGACGACCGCGGAACCCTGGACTGGACGACGAGCTTCAGCGAGGCGCTCGCGACCGCGAAACGGGAGAAGAAGCACGTCTTCGTCGAGCTCGGGCGCGAAGCCTGAGGCCAATGCCGCTCCCTCGTGCAGGGAGTCGTGCCGCGCCCCGACGTGGCGCCCTTGCTCCAAGATCA
>CAZKIY010000163.1:0-2052 GCA_964552875.1 uncultured Planctomycetaceae bacterium | reverse complement strand
GTGGCCGTGCGCGAAGTCAGCGACCACACGGGTTCGCCCGAGATGATGGACGGTCGCGTCAAGACGCTGCACCCGAAGATCCACGGCGGAATCCTTGCGCTGCGCGACGACGCGCGTCACACGGGAGCGATGGCCGAGCACGGCATCGCGCCGATCGATCTCGTGGTCGTGAACCTCTATCCTTTCGAAGCCACGACCGCGAAGCCGGGTGTGTCGCGAGCCGAGGCGATCGAGAACATCGACATCGGCGGGCCCTCCATGGTGCGGTCGGCCGCGAAGAACCACCGCTTCGTCGGGATCGTCACGGATCCGGCGGATTACGGCCGCGTTCTCGACGAAATGACGAAGGGTTGGGGCGCGCTCACGGACACCTTCCGACGCGAGTTGGCGGCCAAGGCCTATGCGCTGACTGCGCGCTACGACGCGGCGATCGCAGCGTGGATGAACGAGCAAGAGGTTGCGTCGGGATCGACGACGACGCGCTTCCCGCAGAGCTTCGCGATGGCGGGAACGAAGGTCGCGGATCTGCGGTACGGCGAGAACCCGCACCAACTGGCCGCGTTCTACGCCCTGGGCGGAGCGCGCGAGGCCTCGCTGGCTTCGGCGGCGGTTCTGAACGGCAAACAGCTCTCCTACAACAACCTCGTCGATCTCGACGCTGCGTTGGCGTTGGCTCGCGAGTTCACCGAGCCGTTCGTCGCCGTGTGCAAGCACAACAACCCGTGCGGCGCCGCATCGGCCGAGACGATCGCGACGGCGCTCGAAGCCGCGTGGGAGGGCGACCCGGTGTCCGCGTTCGGATCCGTGCTGTCCTTCACGCGCACGGTCGACTTGGCCAGCGCGGAGTTCCTCGTTTCCGGCAATCGCTTCGTCGAGGCGGTCGTCGCGCCCGGCTTCGACGAGGACGCGTTTCGACTGCTCGTGGACAAGCCGAAGTGGGGCAAGAACGTGCGCCTGCTCGCGATCGGCGATCTCTCTCGTCCGCGCGACGCGCGCGAGCTCGAAGTGAAGAAGTTGATCGGTGGGTTCTTGCTCCAGGAGCGCGATCTCGCCGCCGCTGGTGAAGGCGACTGCAAGGTCGTGACGCGTCGCAAGCCGACACTCGAGGAGATCGCCGGCCTCCTGTTCGCCGAACGTGTCGCGAAGCACGTGAAGTCGAACGCGATCGTGATCGCCAAGGGCACGCAGGTACTCGGCGTCGGCGCAGGTCAGATGTCGCGCGTCGATTCCGTGCACATGGCGGTGCGCAAGAGCGGCCCGCGCGTCGCCGGTGCCGTGCTCGCCTCGGACGCGTTCTTCCCGTTCGCGGACGGCCCCGAACTCGCGATCCAGGCCGGAATCGGCGCATTCCTACAACCGGGCGGCTCGCTGCGGGACGCCGAGGTCATCGCCGCGTGTGATCAACACGGTGCTGCGATGGTGTTCACGGGAGCGCGGCACTTCCGACACTGATCGGGAACCGAGCGGGAACTCTCGAATCGCGTACAACGGGGCCAGGCCCACTTCTCCGCGACCCGCGGCGAACGGCTGCTCGACACGCTCCGAACCGGAGGCTCCCCCCGTGCTGAAGAAAATCCTGACTGCGCTCGGCATCCTCATTCTTGTCTTCGTCGTCGTCGGTGCGCTGCTCTCGCGTGAGTACCGCGTGACGCGCAGCGTCCTGGTGAAGTCCGAACCCGCGAAGATCCACACGCTCGTCGGTGATCTGAAGCGTTGGGACGAGTGGACGCCGTGGAAGGAAGCGGATCCGACGATCGTCACGACGTTCGGACCTTCGACCATGGGCGTCGGCGCGAGTCAGTCCTGGACGGGCACGGACGGCGCCGGACGACTCACGTTCACGAAGTGCGACCCCGCGACCGGAGTCGCCTGCGACATGGCTTTGATGCACGGAGACCGGGAAATGCCGTCGAGGTCCTGGATCAGCTACGCGCCCGCTTCGGGCGGCACACAGGTCGAGTGGGGCATCGAGGGCGTGATGGACATGCCCGTGATCGGCGGCTACTTCGCTCGAGCATCCGACATGCTGATGGGCAGCATGTTCGAGAAGGG
>CAZKIY010000162.1:0-9145 GCA_964552875.1 uncultured Planctomycetaceae bacterium | reverse complement strand
CCCAACCCCGCATCCGCCCAACCCGACATCCGCCCAACCCCGCATCCGCCCAACCCCGCGAGGAGCTCCGATGAAGGTCGCGATCCAATACTGCGTGCAATGAAACTACCTGCCTCAGGCGACCGGTCTGGCCGCCGAACTCCAGCAGGCATTTCCCGGGACAGAGATCGAATTCGTGCCGTCGAAAGGTGGCGTTTTCGAGGTCACCGTCGACGGACGACTCGTCTTCTCGAAGGCCGGCCTGAAACGTTTTCCGGCCTACCAGGAGATCCCGCAACTGCTCGGCGAATAGCGTCGGCACGAGGTACCGCGGAGCAGAGCTGCGCGGAGCGAGGCCGACGGTTTCTGCGAGCGCGTGGGCTCGACTCCGTCACGCGCGCTCAAATCCAGGCGATGAAGCCGAGCAAGGCGGCGACGACGGCGAAGAGCACGATCGTCGTGGCGAGCGGCGCGTGACCCGGTCGGCTGGCGCTCGTTCCTGTCCGCAGGTCGAAGGGTTGTGTCGGCGGCGGTAGTGCGCGCTCGGAAGCAGTGGGGGGAGCCATGGGGGGGACGACATTTCGCGGGTGCGGCTCGAGTTGGTACGCCAGGGCCATCTCGTGGTGAGATCGCTCGGGAACGCCGGTACTGATACCACGGAAGTCCGATTCCTGCGGAAGATCCAGGGAGCGTGGCGTTGACTCCATCTCCATCTCCATCTCCATCTCCCTCTCACGCAGCTCTCGTCTCGCGCGCGCCGAACCCGCCTGGATCCGTTTCGCCATGACGCACCTCGTCGTTTCGCCCTTCCTCGTGTTCCTTGCCGCGTGCACACCGGTCGTTGCCGGGACGATCGCGAAACCCCTCCAGGACGCTCCGCCCGAACCCGAGAACGGGTTCCTCGGTTTCCAGCCGCCCGAGGTCACCGACGTGCGTGTCACGGACACGCTCCTCCACCAGGACACGCACGGCGGTGTCGTGCAGGAGCTCCTCGGGATCGCCGGCAGCCGCGGAGGCGGATTCGGACTCGTGTGGCGCGACCAACGCGATGCGAGCCTGGGCATCTACTGGGTGCGCCTCGAGGCCGACGGCACCGCCCGCGAGCCCGAGCGGCCGGTCACGTCCTCGAAGGGGACTTCGCGCCGCTTCGACCCGGCGATCGCTCTCTCTCCCGACGGCGCCGGAGCCTTGGCGTGGGTGACGCGCGGGGAAGGCGGCCAGCGGCCGTGGATGCGCTGCTTCGATGCGCAGGGCGCCTTCCACGGCGACGACCTCCTCGTCGCAGCCCCGCCCGGGCCGGCGGAAGGACGCGGCGCGGGCGCCGCACCCCGCGGAGGTGCGCGCGATGGCGCGGCAGCGGGAGCCGGCACCCGTTCGCCCGTCCTTCTCGCGCGTCGCGACGGATCGCGGACGCTGATCTGGCTCGAAGGGGGACGCGTGCGCCTGGGTGACTTCGATGTCGCCGGCAGCGCGCTGCGACCCTCCGTCGAACTCGGTCGCGCAGGCACCGAACCCGAAGTCGGCCTCCACGCCCTCGAGGACGCAGCCGGCGGGGTCGGCGTGCTCTGGACCGGGAAGAGCGGAGCCTGGTTCGCGCATCGCCCGCCGACTCCGGCCAAGGTCGTCGACCTCGAAGTCGGTGCCGGTCGAGCACGTGGGCTCGCACTCGACGAGAACGGCGGTTTCGTCGCACTCCTCGAACGTGGGGAGAGCGCGGTCGTGCGCCGAATCGGCTCCGATGGGAAGTGGGTCGGGCCGGAGGTCGTTCACCCGCTCGCGGGCCTGCGCAACGCGGCGCTCGAGCCCGTGGTCGGCGGCTTCGCGCTCCTCGCGACGTTGTCGGACTCGCCCGCGTCGCCCGGCCGCGACGGTCGCGGTGGAGGCCGTGCTCAGCCCGCTGAAACGACGCCGCAGCGTGGCGGCGCGGCCGAACCCAAAACCGCGAGCTCGGCGCGGCTCGAACTTCTCCTCCTCGACGAGAAGCTCGAAGTCCGCGAGGCCGCACTCGCGATCACCACGCCGGCGGCGCGCGCAGTCGACGATGCCTTCCTCGCGTCCAACGGCTCACGTCTGCTCGTCGCCTGGACCGACACGCGCCAAGGCGACGGCGACGTGTTCGGTCGCATCGTGGACACGTCGAAGACCGGCGCCGAACGCTTGGGTCTCGAGAAACGCCTGAACTCCGACGAGGCGAGCGCGGATCAAGTGGCACCCGACATCGACGCGATCGGCACGCGGGGGATCAGTGCTTGGCAGGATCGACGCGATGGACCGAGCGCGATCTACGCTCGGCGCTTCGACGCGACGGGGCCGACCGGCGGAGAGGTCCTCCTGCCGATCGTCGAGAAAGGCGCGCGACCGAAAGGCGGGGCCACGGACGCCGCCGTCGCGCTGCGCCCGGACGGTTCGGCGCTCGTCGTCTGGCTCCAACGCGAGGGGGACGTGGGCCGCCTCGTCGGACAGATACTCGCCGCCGACGGAGCGGCGCGATCGGGCCTGATCGAGGTCGAGGCGCGCGTGCCCGGCATTCCCGCGGTGTCGCGTCTCTCGGGCGATCGTGGCTGGGTCGTCGTGTGGGCCGGGCCCGAGAAGTCCGGCATCCAAGCGCGCCGCATCGCTCCCGATGGTTCGATGCCCGGACCCGCGCGTCGGCTCGATGACGGGCGCGACGTCACGACGGACGGGGATGTGACCCTGCTCGACGATGGCCGCCTCGTCGCCGGATGGACCATGCACAAGAGCGGATCGACGCAGGCCGAAGGTTGGTCCTTGAGCGCGCGATTCCTGGATGCCGACGGCGGTCCGAAGGGCGGCGAGTTCGCATTCGAACCGTCGCGTCGGAACCAGGACCACGATCCGGTCTTCGCGCCGGCCGCGAACGGGGGCTTCCTCATGGCCTGGACGTCCGGGGGGCTGATGGACCCGACGCGCGACGTGAACGTGCGGCTCTTCGACGGGCAAGGGCGGCCTGCGGGTCCGAATTTGACGCCCTGCTTCTTGGCCAACGAGCAGGACTTCGCCGACGTCACGCGACTCGCCGATGGCAGCTTCGCGGTCGCGTGGGAGGACGACGTCTCGTACTACGACCAGGGCTACGTGCGCCGTATCGCGGCCAACGGCTTGAGCATGGGAGCGTGGATGCGGATCGGGAAGCTCGACACGCTGTTCGTGCCTGACCGGGTCGCGCCGCGCATCACGGCGCTGGGCGACGGATGGGCCTCCGTCTTCTCCGACCGTCAACGGTCGCGCGGCTTCGATACGCGGATCAAGATCGTGGGACCGCGGTTCGACACCGTTTCGGGCGACTGAATCGAGCGACGGAACACGGCGCCCTGAGCTTGCGTCCTAGTCCGCAGAACGACGCCGACGGCACCCTCGAGCCGACACGGGCTCGGGCCGCCTCAGGAGCGGCGCTGTTCTCGACGCCGGCGGTCATCGCCGGCGTCCCTTGATTCAGGGGCATCGTTTCGGGCAGCGAGAACGCGCGTTCGCGAACCGCTATCGTCTACGTGTGTCAGGAACTGCCCGCATGAAGACCGATCTCGATTCACCGCCCACCTACTCCTCGTCTGCGAAGCGCGCGCCGGCGCCGTCTCACACGAAAATCGTCGCGACGATCGGACCCGCGAGTGAGGAGCGCATCGGCGAGCTCGTGGACGCCGGCATGTCGGTCGCACGCATCAACCTCTCGCACGGCACAGCCGACGATTTCCTCCGGCGCGTCGACAAGATCCGCGCCGTCGCCGACGCGCGCATGGCGGCGGTGGGAATTCTCACGGACATCCAGGGCCCGAAGATGCGGATGGGGCGCTTCGAGAACGCGCGCCGAGAACTGCTCGAGGGCGACGTGCTCACCTTGCGCGAGGGAAAGGGGATGTCGGCCCCCGGTGAGGTGATCTTCGAATTCACGGGCTTCCAAGACGCCGTACAGGCCGGACACCGCGTGTTGCTCGCCGATGGACAAGTCGAGTTGATCGCGCTCGACGTCGAAGAGGGCGTGATCCGCGCGCGCGTCACGCGACCCGGAGCGATCGGCGATCGCAAGGGCGTTCACTTCCCCGACTCGTCCGTCGGCTATGAGTTGCCGACGGAAGAGGACCGACGCAACCTCGAGCTCTCGCGCAAGGCGGGCGTCGACTTCATCGGGATCTCATTCGTGTCGCGGAAAGAGGAGGTCCGCGCGGTGCGCGCGCTGTGCCCCGAAGCCTTGATGGTCGCGAAGATCGAGCGCATGGCGGCGCTCGAGAACCTCGACGACATCTTGGCCGAGACGGACGGCGTGATGGTCGCGCGCGGCGACCTCGGCGTCGAAGCCGAGCTCGAACAGCTGCCGCTGATCCAGAAGTCGATACTCGCCGCATCGCTGCGCGCGGGGAAGTTCACGATCACGGCGACGGAGATGCTCGAGTCGATGATCGTGAGCTCGCGGCCGACACGCGCGGAAGTCACCGACGTCGCGAACGCCGTGCTCGACGGCAGCGACGCCGTGATGCTGTCGGCCGAGACGGCAGTCGGACTGTTCCCGGTCGAAGCCGTTGCGACGATGAATCGCATCGCGCGCGCCGTCGAGACGAGCCAAAGGTACCGCGACATCCCGCGCCCCAACTTCCGCACGAGCGAGTTCACGTTCTCGAACGCGGCTGCGATGGCCGCCGTGCAAGCGGCCGAAGCGCTGCGCATCACGAAGATCGTCTGCTTCACGGAGACGGGCAACACGGTGCGCCTGATCTCGCGCTACCGACCGAGCGCCGAAGTGATCGCACTGACACCGCACCAACGCGTCGTGAACAGCATGACGATCCTGGCGCACGTGCGGCCGTTCCTCGTGCGCCGCGAACGCAGCCTCGAGGACATGATCGCGATGGCGAGCGAGATGCTCGTGATGCGCGACCTAGCGCAGTACGGCGACCCGATCGTGTTCGTCGCCGGCGTGCCGGCCGGGATCGCCAAGACGACGAACGTCGTCAAGCTCCACAGGATCGGCGAGGAAGTACGGCTGCACTGACGGTGACGTCGTGCTGGCCGGGTCTGGAATTCGACACGAAGCCGGACGAGTGCTGCGAGTCAGAGGCCCGGGCTCAAGGACGTCGGTCGACCCGATCATCGACTCCAACGACTCCCGACTTGCGGGCGCAATGCGCGCAGCAGTACAGGACCGCGGAACTCTCGACGCCGTGGCCGAGTACCTTGCACCCGCAGCGGGCACACTTCGGCGCCAAAGCGTGGATCGCGCATTCGAACGAGTCGAATGTGTGCGTCGCCCCGCCGATACGCACTTCGAAGCTCTTGTCGTAGTCGTTCTCGCAAACTTGGCAGACGGCCATGTCGATCTCTCTTTGGTGGCGTTGCGTCCAACAGCGTGAGCGCGGAAGGACAAGTAAATGGAGCCCGGAACGCTCTTTGGAACGCTCCGGGCCCTGAGGACTTCGAGACGACCGGGACCTCACCCCGGCCCACCACCCTGGTGACGCCTGATTCGGCTCGCCACCTTCCGAGCTGCGTCGAGACCTGCTCTTGCCGAGCAGTTCTCGATGCCTGCCGTCGATTCAGCTGGACTTGCTGCGTCCGCCGGATTGCTGAGTCGAGTCGTCCGAACGACCGCCCGAGGAACCCTTGTCCTTCGAGCCGCCCTGCGTCGCTCCCGCTTGCTCGCGGTCACCGGACTTGTTCTTGCCGCCCGCATCGACGTCGAGGTGACGAGGATCGCCCGACTCCTTGTCGCCGTAGTTGGGCATCTTCGTGCCCGGAAGCGGAGCGTCCGGGTTCTTCGCATCGCCCGAACCGCCGCGCTGCTGGCCCGGACGGTCGTCGTACTGCGGAGAAGGCTTGCCGGCCGGACGGTTCTGTTCGGTGCGCGGTGCATCGACGCCCTCACGGCCTTGGCTGCGGTTTTCGCCAGCGGGCTTCGTACCCGACTCGTTCTTCGACATGTCCGACTTGCCGTCGGAGCGCTGAGCGTTCGTGTTGGACTGGGAGGATTTGTCGTCCGGTTGCTTCTGTTGCTGATTGGCCATAGCGGTGCTCGTTTCGATCTGGGTTTGCGTCTCTCGGGAAGCCCTGGTCCGGACACACACGCGTCCGATTCGACCGCTAGGCCATCCCCGTACTCGAGTGCGCGACTCCGAAGGCGAGCCGCGCACGTGCTTCAGGCTTCAGCTCAACGCGGGACGTTCGAGTCCTTGCGCGCGTCACCCTTTTCGGTCGGCGGATTGCCGTTCTTCTCGCGCGGCATTTCGAGGGCGCCCGACGTGTCCTTGCCGGACCAGTAGGGGCTCACGCCGTAATAGGTGTAGAGCTCGTTCATCCACATCGGCTCCGACATGCGCGCCCATTCGTCCTTCTTGAACTCGGGCGACTTCTGCAGACGCTCCTTCGTCACGTCGACGACCAGGTTCTCGGGCGCATCCTTGCCCGTGCCCGGCGAAGCGCGGACGGCCGCCCACGGAATGGCGTGCATCTTGTCGCCCATGCCGAGGAAACCACCGGAGCTCACGACGACGTAGGAAACGCGCGCATTCTGCGGATCCAGTGCCAATTCCTCGATGTCGCCGATCTTGTCGTTGCTCGTCGTCACGAGGTTCTGGTCGAGGAGCTTGCTCGCGCGGATCGCGCGAACTTGACCCTTGGCATCGCCACTCGTGCTCGAGTCACTCATGCGCTTCGTCGAGCCGTAGTACTTCTCGACATCCGTGCGCCACGCCGGCGCGTTCACGTCCGGCCACTTGTCTTTCGAGAAGCCCGGAGCGCTCTCCATCTTGGCCGCGTCGACGTTCAAGGTGAACTCGCCGCGATCCTTCTTCATGTCGCCCTTCTCTCCATTCGGCATGCGCATGGCGAGCGTGCTGAAAGGAACGGCGTACCACTGGTCCTTCGCGCCCTTGACGTCGAGCGAAATGACCGCGTAGTCGATACGTCCCGAAGTCGGATCGATGATGAGGTCTTCGACTTCGCCGACCGTGTCGTTCTGGGCGTTCATGATGTTCGTGCCGATGACGTCGCTGGCCTTGTGACAGGCCATCCCGCCCTTCATCGGGGCGGACGCGGGAGTCGTGCGCGGCATGGGCTTGTCGCCTTGAGCCCTCGGCTCCTGGGGCATCGCGAACGTGCTGGCGCCGACGAGGGCCGCTGAGGCGACCCCGAGAATGATCTTGTATTGCATGTGGATTGACCTTCTTCGGTGGAATGCCCGAGCACGGTGGGAACGTTCCCTACCTCCAGGCTCCGGACCTACACCCATGCCTGCGTCACGTGAACTGCTCCTTGGGAGCAAGGCGTCGCGGCCGGTGCGAAGTGAGGAAGGCAAGCAGCGTGCCGCGCACCCGAGGGCCCTTGCGGTGAGCCACGCGGGGCGACCGTTCCCTGCGGTGAGCGGCTTGTAGATTCAGCGAGGGGGCGAGGAGGAGCCTGATGCGCTGTTCATGTCGCGGCCGGCGAATGCATCTCGTGCCACGACGCGCTGTCAAGAACACTCCCGGAGCAGCGCGTGCACCACCTGCACGGGCGTAAGGCGTGACCGGACCGGAATGCGATTGCTGCGCAGGTGGACATCTCGATCGCGGCTCGACCCGACCTCCTCAGGCCGTGAAGGGCGGAACGTTCCGCGCTCTCGACGAAGGCGCAGGCGGCTTCCATGTCGACCGTGCAGCCGTCGTCTACAAATGCGTTCACGAACGATTGCGGGGCGACCGGTGGCGCGAATCGCGAACCTGTCGATGCGAGGT
Source organism: uncultured Planctomycetaceae bacterium (assembly GCA_964552875.1). Lineage (GTDB taxonomy): Bacteria > Planctomycetota > UBA1135 > UBA1135 > JAEUHZ01. The sequence continues at coordinate 1,445 of CAZKIY010000162.1, read as the reverse complement.
CCGGTGACTCGGATCGACGAGAGGTTCTCGAGCAGTCCTGGTGCGTTTCCCGGCCCAAAACGCGCCGGCGGGCTCGCCAGGCACGGAGGCAGCGAGAGGAGCACGACCTCGTGGTGATGGGTCGGTCGTGAGCGAAACGTCGCGGAGCGCCATTTGCCTGCTGGACGTCAGGCCCCGTTCGATGATCCCCCAATCCACCCCAGCCATCATCGGTTGTAGCGCCCCGCTGAACTCTCGTTCCGCCAATCACGCACCTCTCCTCAAGAGGCCCGTGCGAAACGCCAAGGTGCTGACCATCGCGGTCGCCGCGCTCTTCGTGATGTCGGCCGACGGCGAGCGTGCTTCGAGCTCCACGTCGGGTTCCAGCGTCGCGACGGTCTCGTTGGTTCCTGCACCGATCCTGGTCCCTTTGGCGGACGCGCGCATTGCAGTGGTCTCCGCGTTCGACACCGATGCGGAATGCGACGGATGGCGCGCGGAGTCGAGCATCGCCGGGATCCACGTCGCCGGCGGTGCCCTCGCAGTTCGAACGAGCGGCGCAGATCCGTACTTGATCGGACCCGCGATCGACGTCGATTGCTCGACGTATCAGTTCATGGCGCTGCGGTGCCGCGCGGACGTTTCGGGCTCCACCGAGATCTATTTCGGTGATGCCGAAACGCGCTCGTTCGCCGAGGGTCGGCGCGTGGCGATCGAGATGCAACCCAGCGACGATTTCGTCACGTACGAGATCGACTTGCGGACGATTCCCGCGTGGAGCGGTCGCGTTCACGCGCTGCGTGTCGATCCCGTCAACGGTGTTCACGAGACGGCGGCGAACTTCGAGCTCGATTGGATCGCGGTCTACCAAGCACCGCCGCGTCTCCAGCCTCTCCTTCCCCGCTGGGCCTCGCCCGACAAGCTCGTCGTCGGATTCGAGAACCGAGGCGGATGGGCTTCCGAATTACCGATCGAGTTCCTGTGCGATGGCGCGGTCTTGGGGCGCATAGGCCGACTCGAGCACGCCGCCTCGATCGAGCTGGCCCTCGATGCTTCCCGTTTCGCGCCCACCGCGTGGATCGAAGCGCGACACCACGGTCGCACGATCTGGCGCGGGCGTGTCGTCCGCCCACCGCCGTACTCGGACCTCACGAGTGCGTCCCCGGGTAACGGCGAAGTGCCCACTTCGATCTCCATCGCGAGCGGAACAGGCATCCTGAATGGTCCCGCGGCTCGGTCGGTGCGCCTTTCGCCGATCGCCAGCGTCACCCTGCTGGATCCCGAAGGCACGCACACCTACGTCGAGTTCGATCCAGCGCGCCTCGAACGGCAGGGCGGGGCCGATGTTTATCGCGAGACGCTCGCCGATGCGCGCGTCGGCGACCTCGTCTGCAGCGTCGTGGTGAATGGCACCGAGGTCGCGACGACACTCGAGAGCTGTGCCGACCTCGAAGTGCTGCGGTTCG
>CAZKIY010000161.1:0-9172 GCA_964552875.1 uncultured Planctomycetaceae bacterium | reverse complement strand
TCGAGGATGGTCATGGCGGTTCCGTGCTCCGTGGCGAACGAGCGGGGAAGTCTAGGGATCGCACGGTCCGCGCGTCGAGAGCGTGCTGTCGGCATCGTCGTGCGGCGGATAGGTTCTGCCAGCCGTGAGTTCACTTCGAGGGCGTTCCAAGCGCGAGGCTCTGCTCCTCGCCACGTTGGCGCTGTTCGTGGGCTTCTTCGTGACGGCCAACTTCTTGGGCGCGAAGTTGTGGGAATTCACGCTGTTCGGGCTGCGTCCGCGTCACGTCGGGTTGGACGGCGAGACGTTCGTCGCGACTGCGGGGATCCTCGCTTTCCCGTTGACCTTCGTCCTGACGGACATCGTGAACGAGTACTTCGGAGCGCGCATCGTGCGCACGTTCACTTGGCTCGCGATCGCGGTGAACCTCGTGTTGCAACCGGTCGTCCTCGGTGCGGCGGCTGCACCGACGGTCAGTTTCACGCCGGGAATCGAGTCCGACACGGCGCATCGCGCCTTCGCGCTCGCCTTCGGCACGACGTGGTCGATCACGATCGCGAGTTTGGTCGCCTTCGCGCTGGCGCAGCTCGTCGACGTCCGCGTGTTCTCGTGGCTGCGCAAGAAGACCGGGGGCCGCGCGATCTGGTTGCGCGCGCAGGGCAGCACGGTCGTCAGCCAACTGCTCGACACGTTCATCGTGATCTACCTCGCGTTCTACGTGCTGCCCGCGATCGCGGGCGATGCGCACATGAGCGCGGCCGACGCAGGGCGGATCTCGTTGACGAACTACGTCTACAAGTTCGTGCTCGCCGTTTTCCTCACTCCACTGCTCTACCTCGTGCGCGGAATCGTCGTTCGCTGGCTGGGGCCGGACGAGGCGACCGAGCTCGCGAACGAAGCGCATCCCGCGGATCCGCGGTAGTTCAATCGATGCCGCGGCGGCGCGGCGGCCCGAAGATCGCGCGCACTCGCCGTCGGAATCGCGCTGCGTCGCTCCTCGACGTGAAAGCCCGTGGAGTCTCCGGCGTTTCCAGGCCGATTTCAGACCTGCAACATGCCGAGCGCGATCGTCACGGCGACGCCGGAGACCGCGACGCGGTTTGCGCGATGCTCGACGCGAACGAATCCACCGCGCCGACTGGCTTGGTAGCCGACGAGCCGCGTGCGCCCGAGTCGCGCTGACCACCAGGGCGACAAAGTGCAGTGAGCCGCCCCCGTGACCGGGTCTTCGTCGATTCCGACGGCGGGCGCGAAGTAGCGCGAAACGAAGTCCGCACGATCGCTCGCGGAGGGCGCCGTCGCGATCACGCCTTGGCCGCCGAGCGCCGCGATGCGCGCGAAATCCGGACGTAGCGCGCGCACGGCCGCCTCGTCCACGAACTCGGCCAACCAATCCTCCGCGCTCTTCCCCGTTCGAATCGGGCGCGCACCCAGCGCCAGCGCGAGAGCTTCGGTCGCCGTGCGTTCCACCGCCGGAATTGCCGGCAAGTCCAGCTCGATCCAGGCTCCATCACGACGCGCAACGAGGAGTCCGGACGCTGTGTGGAAACGCAGCCCGCGGTCTTTCGCGACGACGTCCTCCACCCACAAGAAGTGCGCCGCCGCGAGCGTCGCGTGACCGCACAAGGGGACTTCCACGGCCGGTGTGAACCACCGCAAGTCGAACTCGCCGGGCCCGCGCGGCACGACGAACGCCGTCTCGGAGAGGTTCATCTCGCGTGCGACCGCGAGCATCCATTCCGGCTCGCGCGGTGCATCGAGCAGCACGACGGCCGCCGGATTCCCGGTGAAAGGCTGCTCGGCGAACGCGTCGACGATCACGTAGGGAACGCCCATGATTGCGGCGCAGGATACTCCCTGATGGCTGCCGTTCCGTAGCGGTCGTCCGGCGGTTCGTTCCCACCCTCGCCTTCGAGGCGTAGTCTCCGCGCGCCGCATGCTCTCCGCCGCACTGAAGCGCCTCGCGCGGCACTCCGCGGTCTACGCCGCCGGGCCCGCGCTGCAAAAGCTGATCGGATTCCTCCTCCTGCCGTTCGTCACGGCGACGATCGGCGGCGCTGCGCAGTACGGCATCGTCGAGATGGGCGGGGTGACGCTCGCGATCGCGGCGCAGGTCTTGGGCGTGAACCTCATGCACGGCATGACGCGCTTCCATGCCGAGGCGGGGGACGAGCGCGAACGCGGCGCGGTCGTCTCCACGACGTTGTGGATGCTCGCCTTCACGACGGGGCTCGCAGCCGTCGCGGCGTTCGTGTTCCCCGAGCTCGCATCGCAGTTGCTCGTCGGAACGCGCACCGAGACGAAGGCTGCGATGATCGTCTTCGCGATCCTCTTCGCGCAAACGGTCGGACAAGTGGGTCTGCGCTGGTTGCAGGTGAGAGAGCGCTCGGGCACGTACGTGGCGATCACGACGGGCAAGACGGTGCTCGAGGTCGGACTCAAGGTGGCGCTGCTCCTGGCGGGACTCGGTGCGACGGGGGCGCTGCTGTCCGTCCTCGGCGGAGAGATCGTCGTCGCGATCGGGATGACCACCGTCCTCGCAATTCGATGCGGCCTCCGCTTCGATCCGGCGGTCGCGAAGAAGCTCATCCTCTACTCCCTGCCGCTCGTGGGATCCGGCCTCTTCATGTTCGTGCTGCACCAGAGCGACCGCTGGTTCGTCCAACGTCTCCACGGTGATGCAGCTGTCGGCGTCTACGGAGTCGGCTACAAACTCGGCGCGATCGGCAACGCGGTCTTCCTCGAGGCGTTCGGTCTCATCTGGTTCCCGTTCGTCTTCGCGTTGAAGGAGGACGAGCAAGTGCGCCTCGTCCTGCGCAAAGTCGCGACGTACGCGTCGGTCGGCTTCGCGTTCATCACGCTCGCACTCGCGTTGTTCGCCGACGAGATCGTGCGCTGGATGGCTGCGCCCGAGTACGCATCCGCGGCGGCGGTGCTGCCTCTCGTCGCGTTCGCGTACCTGTTCTGGGCCTTGTTCCAGGTCCTCCACACGACCTTCTATCTGCGGCAGCGCACGGGCATGGTCGCTTGGTTGGTGGGCGGCGCGGCCGTCGTGAACTTGGCGCTCAACGTGCTCCTCGTCCCCGCGCACGGTGGAATCGGAGCGGCCTGGGCCACCGTGATCTCGTTCGCGTGTCTCGCCGTCGGCGCTTGGGTCGCTGCGGAGCGACTGTGGCCTGTCGGGTTCGAGCCCGTCCGCATCGTGGTCCCCGTCGTTCTCGCGGCGCTTCTCGCGTGGATCGGCTCGTTCGTGCCCGCGAGCACGACGCCCTGGATGCCCGCGGCCGCGAAGATCGGGATATTGCTCGTGCTTCCCGGGATCCTCTGCGCGTGCGGCTTCCTGGATGCGCGGGAAAAAGGGAAGATCAAGAGCGTCCTGGCGGACCTCCGTCGGCCGCGCGGTGGCGCGCGCTGAGGCCCGCGTGGACCTGCACTGCCCCCCCCGCATGGTCGAAACGATCCAGGAGTTGCGGAAGAAGGTCCAAGCACCTGTCCGCGCCTACAACGACATCGCCGGCGTTCTCGTCGGCGATCACGTTTCGATCCACGTCACGCGGCTGTTCATCCAGCTCGGCATTTCCCCCGACGTCGGCACGATCGGGATGCTCGTCTGCGGTCTCGCGGGCAGCGCGCTGCTCCCGTTCGGCGGGGGATGGGCCGTCGCCGGGTTCGCGGTCATTTTCCTCTACTACGTCCTCGATTGCGTGGACGGCGAGGTCGCGCGATATCGCCAAGTGGAAGCGCTCCGCTGGGGCTTCCACGACTTCATGTTCCACCTTTACGTGAAGTCCGCGTTTTTCGTCTGCCTCGGCCTCTACGCCGTGCGCGCGACGGGCCACTCGTGGACGTTCGCGTTCGGACTCTCGGCGTTCCTCGCGACGATCTTCGGGAAGGCGATGTACGACGCGGCGCTCGTGCTGACCGCGCGCTACGTCTTGATGCGCACTCCCGCGGAGCGCGCGCGGTTCACGCGGGAGATCTTGGAAGGGTCGGACCCGACCGACCTCGAGCGCGATGGCGACTTGGCGGGCGAGGGCGAGCCCTACAAGTTCGGGCGCTTCGCGGGGATCGCGCGGGCGATGCTGACGAACTTCGACCTCGGGATCCTGTGGTTCCTGGTGGCGGCCACGCTCGACCTATTTCTCGGGCCCTGGTTCGTCGAGGGCGTCTCCATCGACCTGAAGTGCGCGCTGCTCGCGTTCTACGGGATCGTCCTGCCCCTCGACTTCCTGGACCGGCTCGTCAGCTACCTGCGGACCGGCGGATTCCACGCGGAAGCCCGGCGTCTCGTGCGACGCGCACACCATTTCCGAGCGCGCTGAGAGCGTCTGACCGGACACCCTCTGCGCCGCTCCCCAGCGCTGAGTTCGTGAATACTCCACAGGCTCTGTACGACGCCGCCCTCCAAGAGCGGCCCGTCCGCGAACTCGCCCGGATTCGGCGATGAGCCTGCATCCCCGCGTTCGTCCTGCTCGAAGCCCTCGATGCGACTCGAGCGACCGCGCGCGAATCGCTGCTCGTGCAGACAGACCTCACCACCCGACAAGTCGCGCTCGTGCTCGGCATCAGCGAGGCGTCGCTCAAACGTTGGTGTGATCGCGGGATCCTCCCCGCTTCGCGCACGATCGGCGGTCACCGACGCGTGCCGATGCACGGCGTGATCGAGTTCGTCCGCAGTCACGGAGTGCCACTCGCGCGACCCGAAGTGATCGGTCTCCCGACGGCCGCCGGCCGCGGTCACGCCGTCGTCGAACGTGGACGCGCCGACCTTCGTCGTGCTCTGCACGCCGGCGACGAAGACGGCTTCCGTCGTTTGGCTTTCGATCCCTGGATCGCGGGAACCCCGCTCGTCGAGGTCTTCGAGGTCGGCGTCGTGCCCGCGCTGGAAGGCCTCGGGCTCGACGTCTTGCACGGCAAGGCCGAGATCTACGAGGAGCGCCGCGCCATCGAGATCTGCATGCGATTCCTGCACGAGGTCCGCTCCATGTTGCGGCCGCCCGCGGACGACGCGCCGCTCGCGATCGGAGGTGCGGCCGAGCACGATCCCTACGTGCTACCCACCGCGATCATCGAGGTCCTCCTGCGCGATGCCGGTTGGCGCACGCAGACGTTGGGCATCGGCAACCCACTCGGAAGCCTCGCGACAGCAGTGGATACGATCCGCCCGACGCTGTTCTGGTTGTCCGTTTCCGCCGCGCCTTACCGTGAGAACCTCGTGACGGGGTGGGCGGCCCTCCTCGAGATGGCGACCCGCCATGGGACGGAAACCGTGCTCGGAGGACGCGCTTTCGACGGAGAGTTGCGGCGTCGGATGCCGGCCACGGCGGTCCCGGACGGTCTGCGGGGTTTGCTCGAGTTCGCGGCGACGAGCGCGGCACGTTTCCCGCGGTGACCTCGACAGGAGAGCTTGCGGACCCTTGAAGCCCGGGTACAGTCCCGGGGGTCCGAGAACCCCTCCTTGCCGTTGCCCTCCCCGTTCTTCAACTACGGGAGAACCCCCCAGCCATGATCCGCACGATGTCCATCACTCGCTCCACCTTCGCAGCACTCGCCCTCGGCGGAGTCGCCATGGCGCAGGGCACGACCACCGTCTGCTACACGGATTCGATCCCGATCCAGTCGACGAACTGGACGAACTCGGTCACTGTCCCGCAGTTCAACCCGACCCTCGGCACTCTGCAGTCGATCCAGTTCACGCTGAACGGCCGCATCGAGGGCGAGACGCGCGTCGAGAGCAATGATGCCGGCCCGACGACGGTCAACACGTCGTTCTCCGCGAGCATCACGCTCACCCGCCCCGACCTCTCCGTCATCGTCGTCACGATCCCGATCGCGAACTTCGTCGACAACTTCACGGCCTTCGACGGCGTGCTCGACTTCGCCGGGACCTCGGGCGAAACGCGCACCGGACTGGTCGCGGTCGATTCCGACGTCGTGGTCTCGCCCCCGCCCGTGAGCGACTTGGCGCTCTTCACCGGCTTCGGCAACATCACCCTGCCGGTCATGGCCACGGGGAGCTCGATTGCCACCGGCGGCGGCAATATCACCACGAACTTCATCACTCGGGCCGAGGCTTCCTGCCAGGTCTGCTACACGTACACCGTGAACACCCTGCCGGTGTTCACCGAGCCGACGTGCGGCGCGACGTACATGGCCAGCGCGGGCGTGCCGTTCTCGATCAACATCTGCGCCGCCGATGCCGAGTCGATCGTGACGCTCACGTCGGGCCCTCTGCCCGCCGGCGCGGTTTTGAACCAGCCGTTGCCCGCCATGGGCAACCCGGTCTGCACGACCCTGACCTGGACGCCGACCCTGGCTGACGTCGGAACCACGCAGTTCTGCTTCACCGCGGTGGACGCCAACCAGCGCACGGCAGCCTGCTGCTTCAACGTCATGGTCGCGGAGTGCTACCAGTTCATCGGCCGCGGTGGCGGCAACGCTGGCCTCACGCTCGGCAACCTGTTCTGGCAGTCCCAGCTCGGGAGCATCCGGAACACGTTCCCGGTCACGATGACGGATCGTCCGAACCTGCGCGTTCCGCTGCTCACGACCGGCCAGATCAACTTCTCGATGCAGACCCTCATGTACAACCCGCAAGCGTTCCCGCAGAACCCCGACCAGTGGTCGCAGCGTCTGCGCCTGACCGTCCTGCCGGGCGGCTTGGTCCAGGGCGAACTGCACGGGAGCCTGAACGGAATCCACCAGTCCCTGGCGACGTTCACGGATCCGAACGGTGATCTCTACATGACCTTCCCCTTCGGGATCGACGGCATGTGAGCCGGTTCGCGGATCCTCGTCTCGAGGTCCCGCGCCCCGATCGGTGAGAACGAAAGAGCGGCCTCGCCACACGGCGAGGCCGCTCTGTTTTTCTTTTTGAGGCGATTCGGGGCGCGCGGGGTGTCGAGGTCTGGCACGGCCAGCTATGTTCATTCGGACTAGGCCATCCCGCAGGCCTGCCGGACTCGAGTCTCGCCAACCGGGCCATTGGGAACCGCCTCATGATGCTGCGTAGCACGACCCTGTTCGGTCTTGTCGTTCTCACTTCCCTCCTCGCTCCGGCCCTCGCCGCACAGACGGCGATCTCTCACTCCGCCCAGGCGGTGACCCACCTCAGTGGCGCAGCCGCTGCCGGCCAGGCAATTCGCAATTCCTACGACGTGGTCGATGGTCGCCGCTCCGGCATCACCGAAGAGCGCGGTCCGCTCACGACTGCTCCCTCGAGCATCGGACTCAACAGCCCGGGAGGCCTCTGGTCCTACGCCGACAACGGCGAGGGTTGGGTCGGTCGCGCGGTCGCGCTCGGCGCCGGCGGCACGCAGGTCTTCACGGAGTTCGATACGGCGGCGGACCGTGCATCGCTCATCTCGGGCTTCGACGCGACCCCCGTGGTTCCGGTGTGGGCGAATCCCGTCGCATCCGCGAGCACGAACGTGCGCGTCCAGGCCGCCGACGCCACGGGATCCTTCGTCTCCTGCCGACAGATCCCGGTGTCGATCAACGGTCCCCGGAACATCGTCGTGAGCGCGTACGAGTCGTCGTCTCCGAATCCGCGCTTCACGTGGACGTTCCCGACGACGACCTACGGCGCTTCCCGCGCGATGATCTCGTCCGACGGCAACCGCATCGTCGCGGCGATGTTGGTCCCTACCACGGGCCAGATCCACGTCGCCATTTTCGACAACGGCTCGACGGTGCCGACCGCTTACTTCACGCATTTCGTGGGCATCCAGCTCCAGGCGATCACGATGGCGGAGGATGGGCACGTCCTCTACGCGGCCACGACGAGCGGCGGCTACCTCTTCGATTTGGACACGCGCACGCTGATCCAGGGGTTCTCCCTGATGCAGTCGTTCGCTGCGCAGGACATCTCGGGCGACGGCAAGATCCTGGCGATCGGCTACTTCAACGGCGTCGATGTGTGGGAGCGCCAAGTCGCCGGTAACTACCTGCGCACGTGGCAGGGCTCGTGGCCCGGCTCGATCGTGTGTCAGCAACTCGACGTGTCCGAGGACGGGTCGACTCTCGTGCTCGGCTTCGGCTACTTCGACCAGAACTTGCGCGTGCGGATCGAGGCGATCGACCTGCGTACGAAGCAGACGACCATGGTCGAGGAAGTCGGGGGCACAGGCAGCCTTCAGAACATCGTCGCGAAGGTGTCGAGTTCGGCCGACGGTAGGCGCTTCGCGGTCGGGCTGTGGGGCGATGAAGGCAATCTCGTGCCGGAACTACGCATCTATCGCCGCAATCAGAACACGCCGATCATGACCTACAACTACGGCGGTTCCGTCTACGACCTGGCGATGAGCCCCGACGGCGCGCGCGTCGTGGTCGGCACCAAGGCCGTGCACGCCAACCTTCTCGCCGGCGGTGGGACGGTCGACCTCTACTCGAGCAGCGACGAGGACTTCGTCGCGGTCGGGACGCCCAGCATCGGACGCAAGGTGGACTTCGAGTTCTGGGGTGCGCCCAATTCGCCGGCGCGATTGCTCCTCGCCCCGAGCCCGGCGCTATCACCGACCACGTTCGGGGCGATGGGCGTGCTGCACCTGAACCGCACCCAGCTCTCCATCCTGCCCATGTCACGCACGAACTCGGCTGGGCACGCTCGCGGCGAGTACCAACTGCCCCCGGATCCGGCCCTCATCGGGAGGACGCTGTGGTTCCAAGGGCTGACGACGTCTCCTCGTCGCTTCAGCCTCGACTTCGTCCAGTTGACCATCCTGCCCTGACGGCTCGACAGCCGGAGTTCGTCACAGAGAATCAGCGCGCCGTCACGGCCACGGTTTGCCGTTCCGACGCGCTGCCGTCCCGTCTGGACGGATGGGGCGCGAAGTAGGATCCGATGGCGAGGCCGTCGATGTTCCCGAGGAGGAATGCGCGAACTGCGTCGCTCGGCGAGCAGACGATCGGCTCCTCGTGCATGTTGAAGCTCGTGTTGATGAGGCACGGGATGCCGCTCAACTTCTCGTAAGCCGAGAGCAGGTCCCAATAGCCCGGGTTGACTTCGCGCCTCACGAGCTGCGGCCTCGCCGTTCCGTCGACGTGCACGGCGGCCGGGCAATTCTGACGCATCCACGGGGTGCAGTCGAAAGTGACCGTCATGAACTCGGCGGTGTGTTCGGCGCCGGCGAGGTTCGAGTAGCAACGCTCGCGCGCTTCCCACAGCGTCACCGGCGCGAACGGCATGAACTCC
>CAZKIY010000160.1:0-9196 GCA_964552875.1 uncultured Planctomycetaceae bacterium | reverse complement strand
CGTACGCCGGAGCCGAGCTCGATCTGCTCGTCGTGCGCGGATCGACGAAGCTCGGGTCCGAGTTCAAGCGCATGGACGCGTCGTCGGTAACGGCTTCGATGCGGTCGGCGCTCGAGGACCTGGAGCTCGACCGGCTCGACGTCGTGCACGCCGGCAAGGCGACGTTCGCGCTGTCCGAGAGGGTCCGCGCGGTAGCCGCGTCACGCCTGATCGACGAGCTCGCGGCGATCTGACGGACGGGTGGATCTCGTGCAACCGGCGCATCTGGCAACGTCGAAACCGGCGGTGCGTTCGCGAACTCAGGCGCGGCACCGATCGAGACCGCGCGAAGCCGGACGGCCACGGCCTCGATGATGCTCGGGCGTGCTTCGCGTAGGCGAGCGAGATGCCGCACAGCGAGCGGATCTACCCGCTCGGGGCCTGATCTCGTGCGCACGTTGGCGTAGGAGGACTTCCCGCGCGCCAGCGTAGAGGCGCTGCGATTCGAGCGCATGCTGCCCGAGGGTCAGCGCGAGATCATCAGCTCGACCATCGACGAGCCGGCGTCGCGTCACCTCGCGGTGGCCGAGATGGTCAGGCACGAGGCGCGCATGCTCGTCGGGGCCGGTGAGGACGCCGTGATCTTGCTCGACTCGCTGACGCGACCCGCGCGCGGCGCTCGTCGAGGCGCTGAGCAACGGGACCGCGACCTACGCCGTTCGCCTCGGGTCGCCCGCGGCGCGACGCGACGCGTTCGGAGCCGCCCCGGCCCGGGTTTCCGGCACCTCCCGCGCCCCGCGCTAGACTCCGATTCGTGGCGGAGGATGTCGATCGCAGTGGTTTCGTCGCGCGCGCGCGCAACGGCGATCGTGAGGCTCTGCTCGCGCTGTTCGCGCGCGAGCGGTCCCAGATCGAGCGCATGATCGAGCTGCGCCTCGATCCGAGTCTGCGCCGTCGGGTGGACCCCGCCGATGTCGTTCAAGAAACCTGGATCGACGCCGAGGCGCGCTTCGAGGGTTGGTGCGGGCGACCGACGCTGCCCTTCCACGTCTGGTTGCGGTTGGTGGCGGCCGAGGCGCTGGCGGGCGTTCATCGGCGTCATCTCGGCGCGCACATGCGCGACGCGCTGCGCGAGGTGAACGTGGGCAGCCGTCCCTCGATCAGTGCCGCCGCGCTCGCGGATGCGTTCGTCGCGAACCAGACGACACCGACTCGAGCCCTGCGCCGCGAGGAGATCCGCTCGCGCGTGCTCGAAGCGCTGGCGGAGCTAACCGAAGTGGATCGTGAGATCGTCGCGTTGCGGCACTTCGAGGGTCTCTCGAACGAGGAGGCGGCGGCCGAGCTCGCGATCGAGCCGGCGGCGGCGAGCAAGCGTTTCGTGCGCGCGCTCGTGCGTCTGCGCCCGACGCTCAAGGCGCTGAATCCGGGTGCGGAGTCGGAATCGTGAAGGAGCCCGAGCCGCGCACGGCCGAGGATGCAGTCGAGCTCTATGTCGCTCGCCGCCGGCGCGGAGAACGCGTCGACGCCGACGATTTCGCGGCGCGTTTCGCGCACTTGGGCTCGGACGTGCGCGATGCGATCGAAGCGCTGTCGGAGCTCGAACGCGAAGGCGTCGGGTCGGCTGACGACGAGCAGCTCGCGCGCGTCGGGCCCTACGACATCGTGTGCGAGATCGGACGCGGCGGCATGGGCGTCGTGTTCGAGGCCGTCGAGCAGCCGCTCGGGCGCCGCGTCGCGTTGAAGCTCTTGCCGTCGGAAGTCCTGCAGAGCCCGGCTGCTCGTGCGCGCTTCCGTCGCGAGGCTGAACTCGCGGCGCGTCTCGAGCACCCGGGCATCGCGACGATCTTCGGCACGGGCGTCGCCGGCGATCGGCCGTGGATCGCGATGCGCTACGTCGACGGTGAGAACCTCGCGCGCTCGATCGCGCGCGCGCGCGAGTCCGCGGCGAGCTGCGCCTCGATCCCGAACGCACCGACGCGCGGACGCGAGGCGGCGCTCGCCGTGGCGTCGTGCCTCGCACGCGTCGCGCGCGCGCTGCACGCCGCGCACGCGCAAGGCGTGATCCACCGCGACGTCAAGCCGTCGAACATCATCGTCGGCGGCGACGGCGATCCCGTGCTCGTCGACTTCGGCCTGGCGATCCCCGAGGAGGCGACGGGGATCTCGTTGACGCGCACCGGCGACACGGCGGGCACGCCGGCGTACATCGCGCCCGAGCTCGTCAGCGGTGAGCGCACGCGGCCCGACGCGCAGAGCGACGTCTATGCGCTGGGCGTGACGCTCTACGAGTGTCTCGCGCTGCGGCGGCCCTTCGACGGTCCGACTCCGATCGCGCTGTACCGCGCCATCGCGACGAGCAGTGCGACCGACATTCGCGCGCTGAACCCGGTGGTGTCCCGCGACCTCGCCGTCGTCGTGGCGACCGCGATGGAGCGCGATCGCAACCGCCGCTATGCGAGCGCGGCGGCGCTGGCCGAGGACCTCGAAGCCTGCGTGGCGCAGCGTCCGATCCGCGCGCGTCCGCTGCCGCTCCACGGGCGGATCCTGCGCTGGTCACGCCGCGAGCCGCGTCAAGCGGCGCTCGCCGCGGCGCTCTCGATCAGCGTGATCGGCTTGGCTGTGTTCGGTGGCGACTGGTGGGCTTCGCGCGACGAAGTGCGCGCCGCGGCGACCTTCGCGCGCACACGCGTGGTCGAGGCCGCGCTCGAAGAGGGCTTCGCGAGCCTGGACCGAGTTCGCGTGGAAGAAGCGAACGCCGCGTTCGCGCTCGCGCTCGCGCTCGATCCGCGGAACGACGAAGCGGTCGCCGGTCACGTGCTCGCGAGCATCCAGTCCGGCGATTTCGCGCGAGCTCACGCGCGCCTGGCCGAACTCTCGCCCTCGATGCGCGGCCGCGACGCGCTCGAAGCGCTGGTGAACGGCCGCGAGATGCCGCCGCGCGCACCCGCCGACTTCGCAGCCGAGGTGCGCTCGTTCGAGCTCTACATCCGCGGCCGCTGCGCAGTCGCGGCGGGGCAGCGGCTGTCCTACTACGAGCGGCGCGCGTTGAACCAGCGCGCGTTCGAGTTGTTCAACGAGGCCGTAGCGCGCGCTCCCGTGGCGCGTGCGATCTACCATGAGCAGCGCGCCTCGAGCGCGCAGCAGGTCGGCGACGCCCCGGGAGCGCGCTCGGCGTCCGCGGCGCTCGCGAGCTTGTGGCCCGACTCGGCGCGCGCGCTGTACTACGCGGGCCAGGCGCTCGTCTTGATCGAACCCGTGGCTGCGCGCGCGCTTCTCGAGCGCTCGCACGCGCTCGATCCAGGATCCGTGGACACCTACAACCTGATCGCGCAGACACTGCAGGGGCCGGAGGACCACGCCGAGGCCGAAGCGTGGTGCTGGCGCGGGCTCGCGCGCCATCCGTCCACTGCGGCGCTGTACGTCCTCATGGGCAACGCGCTGACGCAGCGCGGCTGCACCGACGAATCGAATGAGGCTTATGTGCGCTCCGCGCAGCTCGATCCCCGCCTGGGCGGCGCCTGGGCGCAGGTCGGCATCTACGCGTTACTGCACGACGAACTCGAGGACGCGCTGATGTACTACGCGCTCGCTCTCGCCAAGGAACCGATGAACCACAACGCGCGGATGTTCTACGCCGTCGTGCTCGAGCGTCACGGCGACGTCGAGGCCAGCGAGCGCGAGGCGGACTTCGCCATCGCCGGCGTGTATCCCGCCCAGGTGGCGTACTGGCGACAGGTCGCGAACGTGCTCGCGCAACTGAGCGCGCACCGGACGTCCGCGAAGTACGCCGAGGCCGGCCTCGCGGTCTCGCCCGCGGACGACGTGTTGTTGGCGACGCGTGCAACCGCGCTCGAAGCGCTGGCGAGATGAACGAGAAGGGCGCGCCGCCACCGACCCGCGGTGACGACGCGCCCTGCGCACTAGGTCACGGTCTCAGCGCGCCCAGCTCACGGAGACGCCGTTCGTCAGGTTGAACGTCGCGCTCGTGCAGAACGCCGCGGCGTTGCGGTACCAGACCTGGTAGTAGCGCTGGCCTCCGTTGAGCGGCACCGCGCCGCGGACGCTGATCGAGGGATCGCTCGATCCGGGTGCCGGGTACTGCACCGCGCCGAGCATCACCGTCTTCGTCGCGAGCCGGACCACCGTGCCCGCGGTGCACAGGAGTCCATCGCCGAAGACGTTGGGCGAGTTCTGCACCGTCCCCTGGAAGAAGAGGCACGTCGAAGACGGCGGCAAGGCGCTCGCCTGGAGGCGCAGCGTGTCGTTCACCGTCGATGCCGTCCCCGACGCCGCCAGCAGCGCTCCGTCCGAGTTGACCGAGTTGCTGCACCCGCGGCCCTGCACACTGTCGTTGCCACACGGGCAGGCCACCAACGTGCCGTCACCGGGGCAGAACGATCCCGTCGTTCCGCCTTCGAAGCCGTCGAAAAGCTTGGCCACGACGTCGTGATTCTGATCGTTTTGTCTGATCTCATAGATGACGGCGTAGCGGTGGCTCGTTCCGCTCAGCGCGGGCTTGGCTGCGATTTGCGAGACGCGCTGCGAGAGACCGAGCCCCGGGTGCACGATGACGTGCGACTGCGAGAGACCGAGTTGGTTGCCGGCCAGGTAGATGTCGGACACGAAGCACTCGTAGTGCCCGAACGTCGCATTGCGTTCGGAGTACGCGACGAGGAAGTGCTGGCCGTCGCTGTCCACCGACGGCTCGACTTGATTCTGTGCCTGCTGGCCGGAGTTCTCCAAAGTCATGAGGTTCACGGTCTGGAGAATCGTCCCCCCGTCGACGGCTGTCACGATCACGTCCGCCGGAGAACCCAGGGGGAAGATGGATCGACTGGAATAGACGACCGCGTAGCGCACGCTACCCGTGAGCGGCGACGAAACGCACGGCGTCGCGACGATGGTGTTGAGGACCGTCGGCAGTGCGAAGGGGGTCGTGGTGGTCGTTCCACCGCCGTCTACGCTGGCGACGAAGACTCCGACGCCGAACGGGAACGAGATCTCGTGCAGCCACGCGATCCCCCACGAAGTGCTGCCTTTCGAGCGTGAAACGCTGGGTGCGTAGTTGCGCTCCACGGTCGCGTCGGCGAAGTACGTCGGTGCCGCGCCGATGAGCGCACTGTTCGACGTGACCTGTCGGAAGCCGATCTCGCTGTCCCCGCCGCCCAGCGTGTGCTCGAAAACGACGCAGAAACGCGTCGAACCCGACGTCGAGGGATCGCCGCCCACGTCCGGGGTCATCTTGTCGCCCGCCGCGGACCCGCCGATGTCGAACTGCGGATCGACCGTGAGAATCGTTCCGTTCGGGACGACCATGCGGCCCATGACAGCCTTGGGCGTCGAGCTCGTGCGCTCGGCCACGACGAGGAACTTGTGCGCCGCGCCGTTGTTCGCCACGCGCGGCCGCGTCCACGACGCGGTCGAGGCGTCCACATACGCGGTCGAGATCGTCAGGCCCGCCGCGTTCGTCAGCCGTGCGAACACGTCGATGTCCGTGGCCGAGAACGTCTCGGCGTAGACGGCGAGCCAGACTTGGTGGAACGGATCCCAGGCGATGTCCGGCGCGAACGTGTCGTCGACCGTCGTATCGAGCACGATCTGGCCCACGACCGGATCGATGACGAGCGGGAACGCGGCCGTCGCCAGGAACTGCGCGTCGACCGTGATCTGGATCGCGCCGTCGACGAAGCGCGTCGGCGCGGACACGCGTTTGCCGTCGGCGTCGATCGCAATGGCGCGGCTGTACGTCACGCGGCCGAGTTCACCGCGGAACTCCAGGCCGGCGTCGGTCTCCACTCCGTCGAGCTCGCTCGCGACGGGGATCGTCACGACGAGATCGCCGCCGCGCGGCAGCGAGTCGAAGACGAAGAGCTGCTCGATCGAGTCGACATCCAGCTCGTACGCCTCGACGAACGCGCCGCGGTCGAGCTCGACGCGCTCGCCGAACACTTCGGGCGTCGACACGCGCGCGAAGTCGAGCGGCTCGCCGCCGATCGTCACGCTGTCGGGCGACAGCGCGTGCGGCAGGCTCCGCGGCTGACGCGCGCCGAATCCGGCGTAGTACGTCGCGCCGGAGTCGTCGAAGCTCGCCTTCCAGCGCCGTCCGCGCGCCCACAAGGCGCCGTCGCCGGGCCGGTCGAGGTAGACGCGCGCCTCCAGAGGCCCGACGGAGATCGCTTGCAACGAAGACACGCCTGCCGGCGCGGCTTCGACTGCGGTGAAGGACTCGTTCGTCGCCGATCGCGCGTCGAGAGCGAGGGTCGCAAGGGCGAGGAAGGCTGCCGTGGGAGCGGCTGTGAGACGCAGGTGGTTCGAGAAAGTCATGGGGGTCGCGGTGAACGATGCGTGACGGGGCCGGATCCGCGCCGGGAGCGCGGTACACCCGAACGACCTGCACGGCCGACTGCGCCGAGACACGAATTCGCTGCATTTCCGGCGCGAACGCGCGCGTGCCGCGCCCGGGGGCGTCACGGGGTCGAAACCGTGCCCGCGAATCTGGTCCGCGACGCGCGAGCTCGTCGCGCGCCACGGATCCGTAGATCCGTACCGTCAGCGGCCGGCGTCCGCCTCGAGCGCCAGCGCGATCCCGGCCAGCTCGTCCGCGCGACCCGCGAGCAACGCTTCGAGCGCGCGTGCCTCGAGCGCTTCGACGTGCTCATGGCGGCGATCGGCGGCGTCGAGGTGTTTCCACGTGAGCAGCAGTCGGTTGCGCAGCTCGAGCGCGCGCGACGGCGGCGCGGAATCGGCCGAACGCGCGATCTCGACAACCGACGTGGGCACGATCACGACGCGGCGACCCGCGCGTTTCCAGGTCCAGGACAGATCGACGTCGGCCAAATCGCCCGGCGCGAAACGCGCGTCGAAGCCGGCGGCGACGAGTTCGTCGCGGCGTGCGAGCAGCGCGGACATCGACGCGTAAGCAGCGTCCGTGATCTCGTTCGCGCTGGCATCGCCGTCTCCGGGTTCGATCTCGAGAAGACCGTTGCGCCACACGAGTCGCGGCAGCCCACATCCGTCGGCCCCGACGATGCGCGGCGACGCGGCGACGACGTGCGCGTCGTCGAGCGCGGCGACGAGCGGCGCGAGGAATCCCGTGCGCACGCGCGCCTCGCAGCCGAGGAGCAGAACGAGGCCGTGTCCGGCCGCGCGCGCGCCGTCGACGGCGGATCGAGCGGGGCCGGCGTTCTTCTTCCGCCGCAGCACGCGCACGTCAGCGCGCGCGGAGTCGAACGTGGCCGGCGGAGGGAAGGTGTGCGCAATCCAACTCTCGAGTCCGTCGTCGCCGCCGTCGTCCACGACGATGACTTCGTCGCCGACCGCGCGGCGCTCGAGCTCGTCGAGCAGCGGCGGCAGGTTCGCCGCGAGGTCGGCGCGGCATTCGAAGGCCGGGATCACGACGCTGACGGGCTTCACGGGGACGACTTCGGGCATCACGGCGCCGCCTCGCGATCCCAAAGCGCGATGCGCGCGGCGAGGTCACCGCCGAGCAGTTTCCAGCGCAGTCCGCTCGACTCCGCGCGCAGCGCGTCCATCTCGCGGCGGCGCCACTCGAGTTCGCGGCGCGCGGTTTCCGCATTGCGGCTGTCGTTGACGAGCGCGCGCTCGTAGCCCTCGATCGTGCTGCGATGCTGTGCGGCTTCGAGTTCCGATTCGGCTTGCAGCCGGCACAACTCACCGCTCGCGGCGTCGCGCTCGCGGCGCACCTGACCGAGTTCAGCGTCGATCGCGCCGTGACGCTCGACCGCGGCTGCGCGCTCGAGTTCGGCGAGCTGGGCGCGCGAAAGCTCGCGTTCCGCAGTCGCTGCCAGCGCCGATCGCACGAGTTCGATGCGCGGATCCGGACGCGCGCGATCGGCGCGCGCCGACGCGAGGTCCCGGTCATGATCCGCGGCGAGTTCGAGCGCTCGATTGCGCGCGGCGTCGAGCTCGTTCGCGACGGCGCGCGCCCGCTCGAGAGCGCGCGCGAGCTCCGCGCCGAGCCGATCGTGTTCCCGCGCGGCCTCGACGAGCTGCGCCCGGACGGTGTCCAGATCGCGTCGCGCGCTCACGGCCTCGTCCGCGCGCGCCAACGCCGTCGCCAAGTCCGTACTGCGCTCGCGCAGCGCCTCTTTCAGCGACTCCGAGCGTCGGTCGACTTCCGCCGCGGAACGTTCGCGATCGAGGACCAATTGTCGCGCGGCCTCGAGCTCGAGCGCGAGATCCGTCGCGCGGCGCGCGAGCTCGGTCCGCGGCAGCGCCGCGAGCAGCGCGCGCACCGGATTCGCGTCGCGGGCTTCCAAGCCGTACGTGAGTCGCAGTCGCGCCAATCCGTCGGCCACGCGCGCCGCGAGACCCTCGAGCGGCAGCGCTTCCAACTTGCGCGCGCGCTCGAGCAACGCACGCGCGTGCGGTTGGATCTGCGTCCCCGTGCGCGCTTCGAGTTCGATTTCGTGGGTCAAGGGCATCAGCTCATGAACGCGCCACCGTTGACGTCGATCCCCTGGCCCGTCGTGCCGCGCGCGTCGGGGGAGATCAACCACGCAACCACGCCGGCGATCTCCGACGGTTGACTCATACGGCCGAGCGGCACGGCGCTCATCGCGATGCGACGCGCTTCGTCGACGGACACGTTCATGCCGCGCGACATGCCCGCGAGCCCTTCCTGAGCCATCTCGGTCTCGACCCAGCCGGGGCACAGCGCGTTGACCTGCACATTGTGCGGTGCAAGCTCGGCCGCGAGCGCGCGCACGAGCCCCAGAAGTCCGGCTTTGCTCGCGCAGTAGCCCGTGTACCCGGGCACGCCGATGCGCGCGAGGATCGACGCGATCACGACGAGGTGACGCGGCTCGGGGCCCGGAGCCAAGTGACGCTCGGCCGCGCGCAACGTGCTGTACGTCCCGACGAGGTTCGTCGCGACGAGATCGTCGAAGCGATCCGCAGCACCCGCGACGTTCGCACCACCGATCCCCGCGTTCGCGACGAGCGCGAGGAAGGCTCCCTGCGCTTCGCGTGCCGCGTCGAAGGCACGATCGACGTCCGCGCGTCGACGCACGTCGCACGCGAAAGCCGTCGCGCGTCCGCCGCCGGCGCGGATCTCGTCGGCGACCGCTTCGATACGGCGCTGATCGCGCGCGAAGAAGGACAGCACGGCGCCTTCGCTCGCGAGCCGCGTCGCGATCGCGTGTCCGATCCCGGTCCCCGCGCCGGTCACGCCGATGTGTCGGCCTTCGAATCGTCG
>CAZKIY010000159.1:5785-9238 GCA_964552875.1 uncultured Planctomycetaceae bacterium | reverse complement strand
GCCGCATCGGCGATCGTCTCGTTCTTCGGCAAGTCGTTCGACCGTCACCGCCTCGAGGACAAGATGCGCATGCACGGCGTGACGCCGCCCTTCGCCACCGTGCCGCACCTCGACCTGTATTGGCCGCTGCGACGACTGCACCAAGGCCGTTTCGAGAACTGTCGCTTGAAGACGCTCGAGCGCGAGCTCGCCGGCGTCGCGCGCGCGGACGACCTCCCCGGCAGCTTCGCGCCGGCCGCGTGGTTCGACTTCCTCGGCGGGCGACCGCACCAGCTCGAGGGTGTGTTCCGTCACAATCTCGAGGACGTGTTGAGCCTCGTCGCGCTCCTGCCGCACGCCGCGGCGCCGCTTCCCGTGCGAGCGAAACAGCCATGAAAGCGGCCTCGAAACCGATCGCAACGATCGCGGTCGACTGGTCCGGCGCCCTGAACGGCGAGCGCAAGCGCATCTGGCTCGGCGAATCGCGGCGCGGAACGCGGACGGATCCCGGAGCGCGCCTCGTGCGCCTCGAGTGCGGCCGCGATCGACCCGAGACGATCGCCGAACTCCTCGCGAGCGCACGCCGCGATCCACGCCTCGTCGTCGGGCTCGATTTCGCGTTCTCGGGGCCGGCGTGGTTCCTCGAGCGAATCGGCGTGACAAGTGGGCGCGCGCTGTGGGACCTCGTCGCGCGCGAAGGCGAACGCTGGCTCGCGACGTCGCCGCATCCCTTCTGGGGCAAGCCCGGCGTGCGCTGTCCCGCGTTCGACGCCGCGCATCCCGCCTGGCGCGCCACGGAGAGCGAAGCCGTGCGCGAGCGCGGCATCGGACCGAAGAGCGTGTTCCAGATCGGCGGCGCGGGTTCCGTCGGAACGGGCTCGCTGCGCGGGATGCCTTTCTTGCGCGACTTGCAGGACGCCGGCTTCTCGATCTGGCCCTTCGATCCGCCGCGGCTTCCCATGGCGGTCGAGATCTATCCGCGACAACTGACCGGCCCTGTGAACAAGTCGAGCCTCGTGGCACGTGCTCTCTATCTCCAAGCACGCTTCGCGGATCAGCGTGACGACCTGTTGCGTCTCGCCGAGTCGAGCGAGGACGCGTTCGACGCCGCGGTTTCGTCGCTCAAGATGCAGCGTCACGCCCGGCAACTCTTGAAGGGCCCGATTGCGTACTTGCCGTGCGACGCGCTCGAAGGCCGGATCTGGCGACCCGCGCGCGACGTCGTGATGGAACGCTGCGCCTGACAGCGCGGGTCGTGGGGCTCAGCGCGGCGTGCGCGTGAAGCGGAATACGGCTACCGGCGGGAGTTGGCCGTACTCGACATCGACTTCCACCCGCGCGTGCGACGCGAAACGCGCATTCGGCGCTCAGGTGACGCGATAGCGACCCGGCTGCGTGACCAGATCTCGAGACGAGATCTCGCGCAGCATCGTCACGGTGAGGCAAGTCGCGCAACCTTCGTGTCCGACCGCTTCGATGTGCGGCATGCGCTCCCGCTGTCGCAGATCACGACTTCCCGGGTTCAGTCAACTGACGCCCCGGGCCTTCGCTCGCGCTGCGCTCGATCGAGCGTGCTCCATGACGTGCATCCGCACTGCCTCGGGCAACGCGCGCGTTTCTTCCTCGAACACGCGCGCGGCGAGCGTGTCCGCCGTGTCGCCGTCCCGCACTTCGCACGCGCGCTGCAAGAGGATCGGTCCCGCGTCGTATTCGTTCGTCACGTAATGCACCGTGCAACCCGTCACCGTGCACCCGCGCGCCAGCACGGCTCCGTGCACCTTGTGACCGTAGAACCCCTTGCCTCCGAACGCCGGCAACAAGCTCGGATGGATGTTCAGCACGCGACCGAGCCACGCGTCGGGGATCACGAGCAAGCGCAGGAATCCGGCCAGCACGACGAGATCGCAGCGGAAGCTCTCGACTCCGAGAAACGCATCGCGCGCGAAATCCGCCGGTGACAGCTTGCGGTCGGGATCCAGCACGAGGCTCGGGATCCCGAGTCGCGCCGCGCGGTCGAGCGCGCCGATCCCGGCCTTGTTCACGACGACGAGCGCGACGTCGATCGGCTCCTGGCCAGCCCGCGCGGCGAGCACGAGGTTCTCGAGCGATCGTCCTCCGCCCGACGCGAACACCGCGACGCGGGAGCGGCTCACCGCTCTTCCACTCCCGACGCGAGAGCGATGCGAACGATGTCGGGCGCGAGCGCCACGAGCACGTCTTCGAGCGCAGCCGCCAACGCGTCGGCGCGCGTCACGATGCCCTTCACGTCGCTCGCGCCTTCGCCCGAGTCCGTCACGCACACGATGGAGAGTGCCGCGAAACCCGCATGTGCCGCGGCGATCAAGGGGTTCTGCAGTTCCTGCACCGCGACGTCCGCACCGGCCGCCGCATAGAAGCGTCGCTCGGCGGGGGTCTCGAGGCACGGGCCGGCGATGCACGCGGCCACGGCCTCGCAGCCGGGCACGCCGAACTTCAACACGTGGCGCAACGCCGCGGCGCGCAAAGCGTGGTTGTGCAATTCCGTCGTGTCGGGGAAGAGCACGCCGAGTTCCGACGCTCCGAGTGCCAAGAGCGGCGTGCGCCCCGAGAGGTTCACGTGGTCGCTGACGAACGCGAGGGATCCCGGCTGAATCGGCTTCTTCGTCGGCAACGCCACGCCGGCGGAAGCGTGCACGAGCACCGATGCGCCCGCCGCCGCCGCGAGCCACACCGGGAACCCGCGCGCCCACGCCGGATCGCCCGCTTCCTCGCGTCCGCCGTCCTCGGCCGCGCCCGGCGCGTCGTCGACGAGCCATACCGACAGATCGCCGAGTTTGCCCGTGTAGAGCGTGACTTCGCGCCACGCCGCCGGCGCGCCGTCGATCTTCGTGAACGGAATGCGCGCGAGTCCCGCGAGTCGCGTCGCAAACGTCGCGCCGCCGGTGGCGAGGAAGAACAGCGCTTGAGGTTCTGCAGTCTCGCGCGCGGCGAGAGAGAGGAGTGCGCGGTCGACGGCCGAGTCGAGCAGGGATGCCGTCACGGACCTCCTCCTGCGCGCTCGGCGATGTGAGATGCGCGCACTCGGCCCCGAGGTTTGGTTCGGGGAGGGACTGCGTGCCGCGACGATACTCGTGCCCGCGTCGCGGGTCCGTCTCGATCCACCGCGATGGCTGCGCTCATGTCGGATCCTCTGCACCGGCCGAGATGAGTGCCGCAAGTCGCTCGCGCACCACGGACTCTCGAGCATCGATCTCGAAGCGCTTCTCGCGTGCGGTCGCACCGGAGACGAGCTGCACGAGCGACGCGCGCACGCCGACGATCGCAGCGACCTCGTCGCGCAAGGCGTCGTTCGCGCGACCGTCCTCCGGCGGCGCCGATGTCGCGATCTTCGCGAGGCCGTTCCACATCCCGGCGAAGCCCGACCGACGCGCGCCCGGTTGCGCGCGAATCGTCAGCGCGCAGCGCGCTCCGCCGTCGAGCGCCACGAGTCCTAAT
>CAZKIY010000159.1:1438-5685 GCA_964552875.1 uncultured Planctomycetaceae bacterium | reverse complement strand
CCCGCGCCGCCGAGCCCGGCCGCGATCGCGAGCTGGTCCTCGCGCGTCCGCGTCCGTTCGTATGCAGCGCGGACTTGCTCGAGGTTGAAGAAGCGCTCGCGTGCTTGACGGCCGACTTCGAACAGGTCGTCGACGCCGGCCGGCGATCCGTTCGGGAACTCGGGCAGATCGAAGACGGGCAACGCATCCGCGAGGATCTTCTTCGCGCTCTCGTAGTCCCCGCGTTCGAGCGCGCGGTTCGACTCCGCCATCGCTTCGCGTGCGAAGAACGTCGCTTGGCCCACGATCCGGTTCTCGAGGTCCTTGCGCGCGGCCGCGAACGTCGGATCCAGAGCGACCTCTTCGGAGATCGGGATCGCGCGCATCGCGAGGAACGCCTTGCCGGGTTCGGGCGGCTTCACATCGAGGCGCGCCGCAGCGTTCAGCATCTGCAGCGCGTTCACACCGAGCACCTTGCGCGCATTGGCCACGCTGGCCTCTTGGTCGAGGCCGGCCGAGATCTGCTCGGCCTTCGCTTCGGCGTCGCGCGCAGCCGTCGTGCCCTGGAATCTCTGCGCGAGCAGGCGCAACTCGTCGCGACGCTCGTTGGGAGTCATCGTGCGCTGCAGCAACTCGAGCAGCGCGACTTTCGCGGTCGCTTCGAAGAGCTGGATCTCCTTGTCGTCCTTGTCTTTCGCCGGTCGCGCCGTCGTCGGTTCCGGCTTCGGCGCGTTTACGACCAGTTCCGGCTTCGGTCGAGCGGGCTCATCGTCGTTCCGCGCGACGGCGGGCTGCACAGGCACCGGCGCGAAACGCGTCCGACCGTCGAACCACCACCAAGCGCCGCCGGCCGCGAGGAGGAGCAGGACGAGAGGTGCTGCGACCGAGCGTTTCGCTTGCGGTTCGCTGGCGGAGTTCCCGCCGCGCGCGCGCAACGATTCGATCTCGCGCGCGAGCTCGTTCGCGCTGCCGATGCGCGCGCCCGCGTCCTTCTTCATCAAGCGACCGACGAGATCGACCACGCCGTCGGGCAGGTCCGCGACGTACTCGCGCATCGCTTTCGGCTCGTCCTTCAAGAGCGCCCGCACGATCTCGCGTGCGTCCTTGCCTTCGAACGGCGTGTGACCGGTCAACAGTCGATACGCCGTGGCGCCGAGCGAGTAGAGGTCGGAGCGGTGGTCGACTTTCTCGCCGCGCGCCTGCTCCGGCGACATGAAGTGCGGTGTGCCGAACACCTTCCGGTCGGCCGTCTGCGCTTCTTCGGACTCGACGTGCGTCGCCAGACCGAGGTCGGCGATTTTCGTCTGACCGACGTGATTCTGCATCAAGTTCGCGGGCTTCAGATCGCGGTGCACGATCCGCTTCGCCTCGGCGAACACGAGTCCGGAAGCGGCGTCGCGCAGGATCGCGAGCACTTCGTCGACGGGCAGACGCCCGGCTTTCGCGACGCGGTCCTCGAGCGTGCCGCGCTCCATGAACTCCATGGAGAGGAAGTGCGTGCCCTTGTCCTCGCCGACGTCGTAGACCGTGACGACGTTCGGATGGTTCAAGGCCGCGGCGGCGCGCGCTTCGGCTTGGAAACGGCGTACGAACTCGGCGTCCGAGGCGAAGCGTGCGCTGAGGACTTTGACGGCGACGCGGCGGTCGAGGCTCGTTTGTACGGCGAGGTAGACCTCGCCCATTCCGCCGCGACCGACGCGCTTCTCGAGGCGGAAGCCGGTGATCGAAGGGAGCGTGGGCGACTTGGGCGCGACGGGTTCGGGGAGAGGTGCGGAGGGAGAGGGAGAGTCGGAAGGAGCGGGAGCACCGGAAGTACGGGTGCGCACCGGCGCAAGCGCCGGTGCGAGTGGGTCCGTCACCCTGAGCACGACCTCACCGAGCCTCAGCTCGTCGCCCGCCTGCAACTTCGCGACCTCGACGCGCGCGCCGTTCACGAACGTGCCGCCCTTCGACCCGAGATCCTTGACCGCCCAACCCCCGGCCTTCGCACGGCCGATCGTGCAGTGAACGTCCGCGACGCCTGCACCTTCGACGACGAAGCCGACATGCGCCGCATCGCGGCCGATGACGAGCGTCCCGGCGCGCGGCAGTTCCGCCGACGGGCGACCGGGAAGTTCGAGGAGGAGACGTTCGCTCATGCGGCACCTTCCGCATTCTCGAACAGCGTCGAGCCGACGCGCACGATCGTTGCGCCCTCTTCGATCGCGATCTCGAAGTCGCCGCTCATGCCGAGGGAGAGCTCGGGTTCATGTGCGAAAGCCGCGCGGTTCTCGCGTGCCAAGTCCGCCGCGCGGCGAAACACGTCGCGCGCGAGCTCCGCCTGACGCGACGGATCGGCTTCGAGCGGGCCCATCGCCATCAGGCCGACGACGCGCACGTTCGCGAGTGAGCGACCGCGTTCGAGGAACGCCGCGAGTTCGCCCGGTTCGAGTCCCGACTTCGACGGCTCGAGCGCGAGCTTGACCTGCGCCAACACGTCGAGCGTGCGCCCGGCCTCGCCGCTGTGCCGATCGAGCGTCTCCAGGAGTCGCACGGAATCGACCGAGTGCACCAGCGTCGCGATCCGCGCGACGGTCGCCGCCTTGTTGCGCTGCAGGTGCCCGACGAAGTGCCACCGCGGCGCGAGGCCGGCGCGCTCGAGCTCGGCGGCCTTCGTTTCGAGGACGTCGGCGCGATTCTCGCCCAGGTCCAGGACTCCCGAGAGCGCGACCAGGGCAGCCATGGATGCAGGGACCGTCTTCGTGACCGCCACGAGGCGCACGGAGTCCTCTTCACGGCCCGCCCGGCGTGCCGCGATCCGGATCCGCTCGCGGACGCCCGCGAGGTTTGCGGCGAAAGCGGCTGCGTGGCGCTCAGGGGGCAAGGTCGAAGTCGGAACCGGCATCGGGAAGCGGGAACGCAGAAGGTACCGCCGTCGCGCTCCGGAGTCACCGCGCGCGCGACGACTCGGTCGGTTCCTCGAGCAAGAGCGTCAGCTCGATGCGTTGGGTCGTCGCGGGCCGCACGCGGCACGTGTCCGCCAGGCGCACGCCCACGACCCACAGGATCCTGTCCCCGGCGAGCACGAGCGGAATCCGCGCGCGATCGTGACGGGGCACGCCGGCGTCGGCCAGGAAGCGCGCGAGCGGTTTCGAACCCGCGGCGCCGAGCGGATGGAACCGGTCGCCGCGGCGGGGGAGGCGCACGACGAGCTCTTCGGGCAAGCCCGCGGCATCGAGTTCGACGCGCAGCGGATCGCGCGGGAAGTCGTCACCGAGCGCGCGCTCGACATGCTGCGCGACGAGTCGGCGACCGTCGCAAAGGTCGAGTCGTCCCGGGACGGAGAGCGTGCGCTCATCCGTTCCGTCCTCGAACGGCAACGCGAGCTGGCGCGGATCCGTCCGCGCGATGCGGTTCGGCGGCGGCTCCAAATCGATGCGGTCGGTGCGGAGTTGGAGACGCCAACCTCCGCGGACCTCGCGCCACCCCGTGCGACCCGCGAAGACGTCGTCGACGAGCGCGTCGAGAGCGGCACGACGCGGGACCGCGCCCGTCTCTTCCGCGAGGAGTCGTGCCAACGCGCGCCGCGCCAAGGGACGCTCCAAGGCCGCGATCTCGGATCTCGAGATGCGACCGCCGAGCCGCGCCGTCTTCGCCGAGCGACGCGCGGCAGCGTGGAGAGGCGGAGCAACCCGCAGGATGTGCGATTTCTCGGCCAGCGACGCTTCGAGTCCGTGCACCGCGCGACCGAAGGCGTGCAGGTTCTCGAGCGCACCCGGTCCGCACGCGGCCGCGATCGCGGGCAGGAGTTCGTTGCGCACGGCATTCCGGGCGAATCGTGTGTCGCGGTTCGACGAGTCCTCGCGCCACGTCAGTCCCTCACGCGTGAGCGCGGCGCGGATCTCCGCGCGTCGCACGCCGAGCAGCGGACGCGCGACGACGAGCGTCGTTCCTCCCGTGCGCAACGTCTCGCGGCGTTCGGCCCGCGTCGGACGCGGAACGAGCGGAGCATCCGCGGCGAGTTTTTCGCGCAGCGCAGGCAACCCCGCGATCTCGGCGCCGCGCAACCAGCGCAAGAGCAACGTCTCGAGCGCGTCGTCGGCGTGGTGCGCGGTCAAGATCGTCGTGATGCTCCGTGCGCGGGCTGCCGAACCGAGCTCGGCGTAACGCGCCGCGCGCGCCCGCGCTTCGAGACCCGGACCCGCGGGATCGAGGACGGCTCGGCGCAGCTCGAACTCGACGCCGAGGCGCGCGCATTCCGCGGCGCAGAACGCGGCGTCGGCGTCGCT
>CAZKIY010000159.1:0-1338 GCA_964552875.1 uncultured Planctomycetaceae bacterium | reverse complement strand
CCCCCCGCGCGGAGCACACCCTCGAGCGAGCGGCGCGCAGCGCTGCGATGATCCCCATGGCCCTGCGCGTCTCCATCAACGGCTTCGGCCGCATCGGTCGCAACGTCTTCCGCATCCTGGCGAGCCGCGACGACGTCGAGGTCGTGCACATCAACGACCTGACCGACGCGAAGACGCTCGCGTACCTGCTCAAGTACGACTCCGTGCACCGCGCGTTCCGCGGCACGGTCGAAGCGGCCGAGGGCGCGATCGTCGTGAACGGGAAGCGCATCCCGATCACGGCCGAGAAGGACCCCGCCGTGTTGCCGCACGCGAAGAACAAGGTCGACGTGGTCGTCGAGTCCACGGGCGTCTTCACGAACCGCGAAGGTTGCTCGAAGCACCTCTCGGCCGGCGCCGGACGCGTGATCCTCACGGCGCCCGCGAAGGAGTCGAAGGACGGCAAGCCGGAGATGGACGCGACGATCGTGCTCGGCGTGAACGAGCACGAACTCAAGAGCGAACACAAGCTCGTCAGCAACGCTTCGTGCACGACGAACTGCCTCGCCCCGATCGCAAAGGTCCTCGACGAGGCCTTCGGGATCGAGAAGGGCTTGATGACGACGATCCACGCGTACACGAACGACCAGAACATCCTGGATCTGCCGCACAAGGACCTGCGTCGCGCGCGCGCCGCCGCGCTGTCCATCATCCCGACGTCGACCGGCGCCGCGAAGGCGATCGCCGAGGTCTATCCGCGCTTGAAGGGCAAGCTGCACGGCATCGCGATGCGCGTGCCGGTGCCGGACGGATCCATGGTCGACCTGACGTGCGTCCTCGCGAAGAAAACGACGAAAGAAGAGATCAACGCCGCGATGGAAGCAGCCTCGAAGAAGTCGATGAAGGGCATTCTCGAGTACTGCACGGATCCGATCGTGTCGTCCGACGTGATCGGCAATCCGGCCAGTTCGATCTTCGACGTGCTCTCGACGCAAGTCATCGGCGACAACCTCGTGAAGGTCGTGTCCTGGTACGACAACGAGTGGGGCTACAGCGCGCGCGTCGTCGACCTGATGGTGCTCGCGCACAAGCTCGACGCGAAGAAACCGGCCGCGGCGAAGGCCTGAGCTGCTACGTCCGAAGTTCCTTGCGCGGCGCGATCACTCCGCTTGCGGGCCTGAGCCCGCGCTGGGAGCCCGTGAGTAAGTCGATCCTGCGGACTCAGAGCGTGTGAAGTAATCACACGCTCTCGCGACGCGAAGCGTCGCCACATGGATCCGAGAGCCCGTAGACTCGATTTCTTCACGGGCTCTCAGAACACCTGTCGCGTCGCTCTGCGGCGCTCTACGCGCAAACTGC
>CAZKIY010000158.1:0-9301 GCA_964552875.1 uncultured Planctomycetaceae bacterium | reverse complement strand
GGGCTCGCGCGGAAGTCCGGGCCGAGTTCCTGCGCGAGGTCGCGCGTCGCGCGGACGAGGTCGTCGTCCGGCCCCGCGCCAAGTCGCGTCAAGAGGCTTTCGATCCGTACGGCGTGTTCGCGCGCGAGGGCCTCGGGACGCGGATCGACGGCACGCGCGACGAAGGTGCGCGCCGAAGCGACGGCCGCCTCGATGGTCTTGCGCGGCAGAGATCGGGAGTCCTCGAACGACACCTCGACGTCCTGGTCGGTTTCGCCGTCCTCCGCGGCGGATTCCTCGTCCTCCTCGTCCTCGGATCCACGTTCGCGCTCACTTCGCTCCGCGCGCGCGACGCGGATCGGAAGCCGCAGCTCGTCGCGATCTCCGAGTGCCAGCCCGACATCGAGATCCGCGAGGTCGCCGAGACGGCCGGCGCCGAGCGCGCTCAAACCGACCTGTAGTGCGAGCTCGTCTTCCTGACGACGCTCGTGCGCCGCGAACCAACGCGAGAGCGGCGACGCACGCGGATCGAGCAGCACCTCGAGGCGCGCGCGGATACGCCGTCCCTTCGCGCTCGCGGGGCCGCGCACGCCGTCGCCCGAGAAGGGGATCGCGAGCCGTGCAGCGTGCGTGCGCAACGCGGCCGAGTAGGAGTCGGTGCGCCGCGCGACGATGGCGATGCGTTCCGGCACGACGCCTTGGTCGAGGAGTCGCCGCACGCGGCGCAGGACCTCGCGCACTTCGGCCTCCGCTCCGCGCGCTCGGAACGCCGTGGGTCTCGAACGAGCACGTCCGTCCGCGTCGCGTTCCGGAATCGCGAAACGCGCGCGCAAGGCTGCGCCGTAGCGCCGCGCGGTCGCGACTTCGTCCCAGAGGATCGTCGTCGGTCGCGCGGCGGACAGTGCTTGGAGGAAGTCGGCCTGGACTCCGGTCGCGTCCGTGAAACCGTGGATCAGCACCGAACGGCATCCCGCGGCTCCATCGTCGTTCTGGAGCGTGAGGGTGGCGCGTGCCAAGACGTCGGACGTCCGACACGCGTTCGTTGCGTCCAACGCCGCGCGAGCTGCGAGCGCACCGCGCACGATCGCCGTGGAGACTTCACGCGCAGATCGTGCGAGCGGCTGCCGATCCGAAGCGTCGTCGAGCGCATCGTGGAGCGCCGGCCCGGACTCGGCGGCGAGGCCGGCATCGAGCAAGTCCACGATCGACGCGGCTGCGGCGGTCCCGAATCGTTCGTCCCCACCGGGAAAGCACGCGCGGGCAGCGCGGTCGACGAGGATCTCCGCCGCTGCCGCCCCGCGTGCGGCCGGAACTCCCGCTCGCGCGAGCGTCTCGTGCGCGAGGCGCGCGATCGTCACGAAGCGCACCCCGGCGAGTGCCCCGACCGCGCGCGCCGCGAGTCCAGCGAGGTGGACGCGCAGGCCGTCCGACGGTGTCACGACGACGAGCGGACTGGAGAGGAGTCGCGGATCGCTGCGCACGCGGTCACGCTCGGATCGGAGGCGCGCGCACAGTTCGCTCTCGACCGCGATCGGCCCGAACGCGCGCACGACAGTGGGGGGAACGCCCATCGCCCTGCACCGCAACACACGCGGGGCCGCGGGTCAATCCCGCGCGTCCGGCTACTGAACGTCGGAGAGCTTCTTCGCGAGGTCCGCGTTGTCGGGAAACTGCGCGTAACCCTGCTTCCACGCGCCGAGTGCTTTGTCCTTCGCGCCCATTTGCAGGTGCATGTTCCCGAGGAAGAGGTACGTCTCGGCGTAGCCCTTCGACTTCATTCCGCTGGCTTCTTGCTGCGCGACGAGCGTCTCGAACTGCCTCACGGCGTCCGTCTGCTTTCCGAGCATCGGCGGCCAGAACGAGAGCGAAACGGCCTTCTGGAAACGGGATTCCCAGTGGTGGTCGTCCACGCCAAGAGCCTTGTCGAACGCCTTGTCGGCTTTCGTGGCCCAGAGACCGGCTTCGGGGCCGCCACCGGCGCGGAAGGTCTTCTGCAAGTAGGCCTTGCCGAGTTCCGTCTGCGCGTCGGGATCGTTGCCACGCGCCGCCGCGCGTTCTTCCATGCGCGCGACGAGTTCGTCGAGCTGGCCAGCGTCCGCGATTTCCTTCCACGCGGCTTGCTCCGCTTCGTAATCGAGGTCCCCGGCGAGGAGTCGCTCCATGGTCGCGGCGATGCCCGTCGCGGCGGACGTCGTCGTCGCGGACCGGGTTTCCTCGCGCGCGATGGTCGGAGCCTCGACCCGTTCGGCCACCGCGCGACGCTGCAGCGCGGCGACGTCGGCCAGGCCGAGGCGGAGTTCCTCGATCCCGCGTTCGACCGCAGTTTGACGTGCCTCGAGAGCAGCGATCGCCGGCGTCGTGTGAGCTTCGGGCGCGACACTCGCGTTCGTCGCCGCGACCTCCGCTCCGCGCGCAGCGCCGAAGCGCGCGCCGAGCACGCCGCCGCCGATGCCGCAAACCGCTGCCAAGACCACCATGAGCACATTGCCGTTCTTCATCTTCGTTCTTCCTTCCGGTTGTCGTCGATCGTCTCGAACTCGAGTTCGCGCCGTGGCCCGATCTCGAGGTCGTGTTCCTGTTCCGCGGCTCCATCGACCGCGACGCGCCAGCGACCCGGTCGCGCGCCGGGGACCACGAGCACGCCGTCCGCGTGCGTCGTGCTCTCGGCCGAGAATTGCCACTTCACGCCGAGTTCGTCCGTGAAGCGCACGCGGACTCCGGCGCGCGGTGTGCCGTTCGCGTCGACGACGCGCACGCGGAGTTCGACTCCGGGCACGAAGGCCAAAGTCACGTCACGAGGTTCCGTGCGCACCTCGATCGCGTCGGCACGGACCGCGGCGACACCTGTCCGCACATCGTGCGCCGTGATCGCGTAGACGTCCGGTTCGAGGCCGAGCACCTCGACGAATCCCGACGCGTCGGTTCGCGCTCGGCCGACGAAGTCGTCGTCCGCGCCGCGCAAGAGGATGATCCACGCTTCCTTCGCCGGAGTGCCGTCGATCGCGAGGACGCGCGCGCGGATCGACCCTGGAGCCAACGTGACGTCGTGGCGGATCTCGGGTGCGAGAGGCACGTCCAGCTCGCCGACGATCGCGAAGCTCGTTCCGAGTCCCCGACCGACGAACAACGTGTACTTACGGGGTTCGACGCCTTCGACCGCGAACGAGCCGTCGGCGTTGGTGCGCGAGGAGATCCACGTCGTGACACCACCGCTGACGTCGTCGTCTTGGCCGAGCATGAGATCCATCGCCGGGAGGGGTCGGCCGGCGGCATCGCGCACGATGCCCACGACGCGCGTACGACGCTCGGAGGGACCGAGGTCCTTCTCGACGACTTCCGTGCCACGGATCGTGAGCTCGCGCGTCGCCGGCGTGCCGCCGACCGCGGGATCGATGGCGAAGACGACGTACCCACCGGGCGGCAAGTCGGGGATCGCGTAGATGCCGTCCGCGTCGCTCTGCGTCGAAGCGAAGCTCATCCGCTCGCCGAGCGTGCCCGAACCCAAACGGCTGGCGACCACGATCGCACGCCGCCAAGCGGATCCGTCGGAGCGCGAAACGCGGCCGCGAACGGCGCCACCGCGCTGCAGTTCGATCGTTCCGAGGTCCGCGGTGCTGTCGGACGCCTGCGCCCGAATCCACCGGGCGGCACGCCCTGCGGCAGTGATCCGCAACTCGAGCTCGCCCAGGTCGAGACCCTCGAGGACGAACGCGCCGTCCGCATCCGTGCGCGTTGCGGCGAGCCACCCGGCGGTCTCGACGTCCACGTCGAACGGCACGACTTGCGCGGGCAGCATCGTTTCGGCGACGACCGCCGCCTTCGCGATCGGCGCACCTGTCTCGGCATCGTGCACGCGCCCCGAAACGCGACGCGCGGGCTGGAGCTCGAACGCGAGAACGGTGGCGCGCTCCCGTTGGATGTCGACGCCGAGCTGGCGCGCTACCGCGCAGCCTTGCGCTTCGACGAAGACGTCGTACAGACCGGCGCGCACGTTCTCGAGCGCGAAAACCGCCGTTCGTCCCGCGAAAACCGTGGTTTCGGGCTCGCTGACGTCCGGCAGCGCCACATGTCGCAGCAGCGTGAGCCTGAAGGTCTGCGGAGGTTCGATGCCCGTCGGGAACGTCAGCGTTCCCGACACGTTGACGAGCGCCGCGACGGTGGGCTCGGCCGAAGTCGATGCGGCCTCCGACACACCGGCGTGACGTGCAGGGCCGTGCCGAGGGGCGTCATCGAGAATGACCGCGGCGGCGACCACGCGGCCGCCCGCGATCCAAGCGCGTTGACCGAGTGCGAGCAGATTGGTCGGATCGTCCGCGACCCACGCGCGACCCACGGCGAGCTCGACGTAGCTCTGCGCGTCGAGCGGCCCGCCCGGTGCATGAGTCCAGCGGAGCACACCGCGCTCGAGCGCGATGCTCGCGTCCTTCGTGCGCACGATCCACGGCGCGCCGGAGTCGTCGCGCCGAATGCTGGCACCCTGGCCGGCGACTTCGATCGTTCGTGCCTGGCCATCGGGTTTCCCGCGCGGCACGGGTTCCCCGCGCGGCACGGGTTCCCCGCGCGAAACGGGCTCCACGGGCTCCGCGGTGGTCACGCCCTGGGTCGTGACGGAAGCCGTGCTCCGCGGTTCCACTTCGACGCGGCCCGTGGATCCGAGGTGCAGCGTGAACCCGGCGTCGGTCGCGGTGGCGACGTCCGCGTCGCGCGCGCCGACGTCGAGGCCGTGCACGAGTTCGTGTTCGCTCGCCGCGCGCCACACGCCATCGACCCGCACGGCGACGCAGCCCTGGCCGACGAGGCTCTCCGCGTTCACTGCCGCGCTTTCGTCGCGGCGCAGGAACCACGCGGCCGCCATGCCGACGAGCATGAGCAGGATGGATGCGGCGATGCGTAGCCGCGGCGAAGTGCGCGCGAGGAGCGAGCGCGACCCCGCACCGTCTCGGATCTCGCGCTCCATGCGATCCCGCAATCCGTCCACGAGTCGTGCCGACGGGACGAGTGGCCGCCAACTCGTCCTGAGGAGCCGCGCGACGTTCTGTTCGAGGACGTCCTGGTTCACGTGAGACCTCCGCGCTTCGTCGCGAGGAGTTCGAGAACGCGTGCGAACGCGACGCGCGAACGGGTGAGCAAGGATTCGGCGGCCTTCTCGCTCTTGCCGACCGCACGACCGATGTCCGCCGTCGACAGGCCCTCGACGTACTTGTCGATGAGCGCCCTCTGGTAGTCGGCGGGCAACGAGGACAGTGCCGCGCCGACGAGCTCCTGCGTTTCCCGCAGCTCGAGAACGTGATCGGGCAATGGCTCGCGCGAGACGTCGGCCAGGATCGCGTCGATGTCGGCGTCGGATTCGGCCAGGACGTCCTCGATCCTGCGCGGCGCCTTCTTCCGACGCACTTCGCGGATCTTGTTCTTCGCGATGCCGACGAGCCAACCGCGCAGGTCCGAACGCCCGTCGAAGTTGCGGATCGACTGGAGCGCCGTGAGGAAGGTGTCCTGCACGACGTCCTCGACGAGCTCCGCGTCGCGCCCGATCCGAAAGTGCACGAACTGGTGGATCGGAGTCAGGTGCGCGGCGAGCAGGTCCCCGGCCGCGCTCGCGTCACCCGCCAGGATCCGCGCCTTCCATTGGAGGCCATCGGGTTCCCTTGTTGCAGAGCGACTGCGCGGTGTCGGTGCGGGGAGGGTCATGGGGGACATGTCCAGCGTGACTCCGGGCGAGTCGATCCTTCTCCCTTTCCGACTTTTCGGGCTCTAGACTCCGGCGACCATGACGCTCCCGCGCTTTCTCGCCGTTCTGTCCTTGGCCTTCCTGGCGACCGCCTGCGACGAGGACGACGCGGTCTCCATCCGCGTGCGACTCGACAAGGACCTCGCCGGCACGCTCGTCACGAGCGCACTGGCCCAGCCGGTAGCACCGGATGCAGTCGAAGCGGCCGCTACGGGTGTGACTTTCGAGCGCCAAGTCGCGTTGCGCGGCGCGAAGGGCCGATTCCCGAAGTTGGATGGCCTCACGGTGGGCGACGTGCGCTTCACGGCGGGCACGACCGACAGCGGTTTCTCCTACGCGCGGGTCGAGTTGCCGACAGGGCCGGACGCACGCTGGCCCGCGCTGTTCGTACCGCTCAACGAGGCCGAGCGCCGTTCCGCAGCGGAGGCCTTCGAGTTGTCGGGCGGAGCTCAGGATCTCGGGCGCACTTTCCAGATCCGAATCGAGCTGCCGGCCGCCGTCGTGAGCAACGGCACGAAGGGGAAGTTGCGCGGCTCGAGGAACGATTCGGACGGCAACGTGGCGACGCTCACGATCCCGATCCAAGCCGCGCGCGAGGGCAAGGAGCCGCTCGTGTGGCAGCTCACGTGGTGAATCCCGACTGTGGGTCGCCGCCAAGGGATCGCCATCCATCGATCGCGCGTGGTTCGGTAGATCGCGCGGCGTTCAGGGTGTGAACAAGGTGCGCGCAGGCGTTGCGCCGTACCGCGCGAGGTAGGGCTTCACGTCCATCTTGCGCGCTGTGTTCGCGGACGTCATGTAGCGGATCGTGCCGAAGATCGGGCGGACCGGGCCCCACGGACGGTCGTAGCGGCCGAGAGTCCAGAAAATGCCGCTGTAGCTGTTCGGATCGCGGCCGTCGAGGGCGAAGCGATTGTTGAGCTCGATCAGGACGTCGAGCGCCGCGCGCGGACTCGGTGTCCACTCGAGGATCTTCTTCCCCCACAGCATGCGCAGGTAGTTGTGGATGCGACCCTCGCGAACGAGCTGGCGTTGCGCCGCATTCCACAGCGGGTCATGGGTCTCGGAACGTGCGAATTCCTCGAGTGAATAGTGGTGTTCACGCGGATCCGTCGCGTGCTCGTCCAACGTCTTGCGCGCCCACGCCGGCAGCGATTCGTAGCGGTCGTAGTTCGCGACACGTGAACAGAAGTTGAAACCGAGTTCGCGCCAAGTGACGAGTTCGTCCAGGAACGCTTCGGAGGAGGGGGAGAGATTCCACCAGCCGTCCTTCTTCCCGCTCGTCGTCTGCGCCGTACTCTCGGGAGTCCAGTTCTCGAGCCTCGCGACCTCCGCCAACACCGCGTGCACGGAGAGGTGCCCGAAGTGCAACCACGGCGAGAAGCCCGAGGCGACATCCTGCGACGGTTCGCTGCGCTCTTCGGCGTAGCGCGGCAACTTGTGCCGCACGAACTCGCGCAGGGAAAGCGTCGCCGCGACGGAACCGCCGGTCTTCGGCGCGACCGGCACGGTGGGATCGATGGGCAGCGCGGCCAAGAGATGGTCGTCGCCGTCGATCAACGCATCGGAGGCGCGCGGCCAGCGCTCCAGGATCGTCGCGGGCACGTCGACGGCTCCACCGAGCTTCGCGGCGAGCGCGAGCGGGCTCGCGTGCGGTTGCTCGGCGAGATGTGGGCGCAGGTTCTTCTGCAGAAAACGACGGAAGGCGTAGGCGGTCGGTTGCGTGACATCGCAAGCGCGCATCGGCAGCAGCCCGTTCGCATCGACGGCTTCGATGCGGACGGACACGCGTCGCGCCGCGCTCTCGACCATGCGCGGCAAGAAGAAGCACGGGTAGTCGTCCGTCACGATCGCGACGGCGCGCTCCGCGAGCGCTTCGAGCAATCCCGATCCGGCGCCGGCTTCGGGCTCAACGTACGGGTAGTACGCGACACCGGCGGCCGCGCACGCGTCGCGGTTCGCGCGCATCCCATCGAGGACGAAACGATGAAAGCGCGCGCTGTTCCAACGGTGACCGCAGCGCAGCGCTTCGAGGACGAGAACGGGCTTCCTGTGTTGTCGACCCAGCTCGACGGCGCGATCGAGCGCGAAATTCCAGGTCGTGCGACGGCTCGCGATCATCCAGTACAAGACGAACTCGCCGCGTGCGCGGACCGGGCGGTCGTTCTTGGCGTCGAGGCGCAGCGCGGGGACCGACTTCGGCATCCGGATGTCTTCGTTCGGGGCGAGCCCGCGGATTCCACTCTCCGACTAGTAAACAGGCAGCGCCGCGCGCAGGTCGTGCACGAGCCAGGCGGCGACCGCGGCCGGGATGAGCGCACCCAAGAAGGCGGCCATGCCCGCGAGGAGCGCAGAGCGTCGGCGCAGTGCCGGGATCTCGCCGATCCAGGGTGCCGCGAACGCTACGGCCAAGAGCGCCCAACACGGTGTGGGCAAATCGTAGATCGTCGCTTGCCGGAGCAGCGCGCTCACGACGATCGCCAGGATCGCGATCGCACCCGTCGAGAGATGTGAGCCGCGCACGAGGAAAGTCACCACGACCGCCGCGCCGAGCGCCGCCGCCAGCGAACCGGCGAGTTGCGCCTGCAATGCGCTGCGATTCTCCAGCAGCACGACCGCGGTCCCGGCGCACGCGGCCCACAGGGCCAGCGGAAGTGACGGACCCGGCCGACGACGGGCCAGGCGCTCGAGCGAACTCCACAGTGCGTAGACGATGAGAACTGTCGCGAACCCACCGGCGTCGAACGCGGAGGCCGGCTTCGAACTGTCGCGGATCAGGTGGTAAGGGAGGATCGAGAACAGCGCGACGTAGAAGGCGTTCCCGAACCGTCCGATGACCGGCGCGGTCCGCAGCGGAGCGAGCACGATCGCGGCGACGACACACCAGAAGATCATCCCGAGGACACCGAGCGCGTCCGGGCCGAAGGGCAGCGGGGGCACCGAGTCGAGGCCGGCTTTCGCGACGAGAAACGCGACGCCGAGCGCCAGCGCGCCGGCGAACGGTCGCGCGATCGACGGCTCGGCCCGCGCGCGGCGGGCCGAGAAGAGAAGGACGACCCCGGCGAAGATCGCGGGGATCAGAACGCCGAACAGGAGAGCCGGGCCGTCCATGTCGAGTGCCGTCGCGAGCCGCTACTTCTTCGCTTCGGCCGCGGCCTCGACGCTGACGGTCAGATCGATCGCGTCGCCGAGCATGTCGGGCATGAATTTCATGCCGAAATCGCTACGTCGGATCTGGAACGTGCCGTGGAAGCCGATCAAGGCTTCGCCGTTGCGACCCTTGCCTTCGCCCGTGAACTCGAGGGGGATCGTGACGTCCTTCTTGACGCCGTGGAGGCTCAACGGGCCCGTGACGCTCCACTTCTTGTCGGCGGTCTTCTTCACGCTCGTGCTGGTGAACGTGGCCATCGGGAACTGCTTCACGTCGAAGAAATCCGGCCCCCTCAAATGGTCGTCGCGGCCGCCGTGCGCGGTGTCCACGCTCTCGACCTTGATCTGGATGTCGACTTTGGAGTTCTCGGGCTTCTCCATGTCCACCGTGAACGTCCCGGCGATGTCGTTGAAGCGGCCGTAGGCACGGCTCGTGTTCAGGTG
>CAZKIY010000157.1:0-9431 GCA_964552875.1 uncultured Planctomycetaceae bacterium | reverse complement strand
AGACGTCCGTCCAGATCTGGATCTCTTCGACGCCGAGCGCCGCTCCGAAGATGGCCGCCGAGTAGTCGCTGCCGCCTCGACCGAGCGTCGTGATCGCGCCGTCCGGTTCGCGACCGAGGAACCCCGTCGCGACGGGAATACCCTCACTCAGAGCTGCAGCCGTGCGAATGCGCAGATCGACGGAGGGCAGCGGTCGCGCGCGGCCGAAGCGCGCGTCGGTCTCGAGGCCCGCGTCCCACGCGTCGATCGGGTAAGCGCCCAGTCCCAGCGACACGAGATGCGCGGCGACGATGCGCGCGCTCATGCGTTCGCCGAGGCTGGCCAACCGATCCGTGGTTCGCGGGGATCGCTCACCGAGCAGCGCGATTCCGCGCGCCAAGCTGTCCAGTTCGTCGAGCCAGAGTGCGCACGTGTCGACCGGGAG
Organism: uncultured Planctomycetaceae bacterium; assembly: GCA_964552875.1. GTDB lineage: Bacteria > Planctomycetota > UBA1135 > UBA1135 > JAEUHZ01. The sequence continues at coordinate 9,007 of CAZKIY010000157.1, read as the reverse complement.
CACCAAGTCGGTCAGGATTCGTCGATGGATCTCGGCGATATCGCTCACGTGCGCGCGGACATCACCGCCGGCGACCGCGGCCTCGCCCAACGCGAGGAGCCGGTTCGTGATGCCACCGACCGCGGAAACCACCACGAACGGGTGGCGTTCGCGCGCCGACGCCACGATCGCGCCGACGCGACGGACAGCCTCCGCGGTGCCGACGGAAGTGCCCCCGAACTTCTGCACGATGGCGTGACGCATGGAAGTGGGGAGAGTAGCGACAATGGGCGGCACGGCAATCGCCCCCGATCCACGAGCGCCACTTTCCCCGCTCGATCCGCTCCTCTCCTCCTGCAAGTCCCTCGCGACCCAGGTCCGGTCCGGCCGGGTCGCCGCGAAGTTCGACCCAATCGGGCGCTGGAACCGCGACCGCCGAGTTGTCGGCGCTCGGACTGGCGTGGATCCAGTGACGCGCGCGCCGTGTCAGCGGGCTGTGGCAGACCGTCAGCGCGGAGCCAGCCAGCTCTCCCACGGGTTGCCGCCGTCTTCGCGCGTGAATTCCGTCGAGCTGGGCACGAGCAGCGGCAACAGTTCGGCGCGAACGACCGCCGCCACGTTCGTCCCACGATTCCAGACGTGAACGCGGTTCGCCGAGTCCGGCGCGGAGATGCGGACTTCGAACGGAGCGCCGGTGCTCGGGGCGAGCGTGATCGTCGCGTGAGGCGGGTCGAGGCCGAGCGCCGCGGCCGATTGCGGATCGACGAGCGCGTCGTAGCGCAAGCGAACCCACATCGACACGTAGCCTCCGACGCGCCAGAGGAGCGCTGTGCGCGCGGCACCGTTCTCGACGAGGTCCCACGTTCGCTCGACCCCCGCTGCACTCGGGGTGGTGCTCGCGAGCTCGAAGGAGCCCCCGGCGCCGTCCACGAAAATGCGCTGAAAGCCCGCGAAACCTGCCGGAAGTGAACCGGCCAGGATGCGCGTGTCGATCAACGGCGCGGGCCTGCCGCTCGTCCCGAGTCGCGAGCGCGGATCGTGATCGACGGCCAGCACCCGGTCCATGCCTTCGAGCATGGCGAAGGCCGAACCACCACGATCGGGCGCGAATCGCACCGCGGCGAGGAGATCGCGCGCCGGGTCCGCGAGCACCTTGGAACCATGGAGCGTGAGCCGCAGTGCATCCTCGTGGAGGAGCTCGGCGCGTTCCACTCCGTCCGGACCCGAACTCACCATGGATCCGCGCGTCTCGAGCAGTTGCGCGAGGAAGGGCTCGACTTCGTTCGAGTCGCACACGGCGCCGAAAGCTTCGCGACAACGCCACTGGCCTTTCGCGCGCAGGTAGAGGAGTCGCACACCGTCGGACTCGAGGCCGAACGCCGCGATGGCGCGGCTGTCGAGTCGCTCGGGCGGGATCAAGCGCTCGACGGCATCACCGACGACGACACGACGCGCCGCGAGGAGGCGTTCGATTCCGACTGCACCGAGGAGCACGAGGCTCGCCGCGAGGATCGAAGCGCTCGTCCTCACGCGCGGGTCCTCCACGAGGCCGCGCGCATCCTGCGCATCCGCCACGCCAATCCGAGCGCGAGCACGAACAGCGGGCCCGCGACGGACGTCGCCGCTCGCGCGACCATCCGCTCGCGCGGCCCGAGCGCGCGGTAGCCTCCCACGGACGGTCTCTTGGCGAGGATGGCGGCGAGTTCTGGTTCCAGCGCGAGCGCCGCGCACGACTGGAGCAGCCAGCGCGCGTGATCGGATCCCGGAGCGCGCAAGCGTGCATCGGTGAACGGCTCGGAGGCGCCGAGTACGAGGAGTTGGCCGTGGACGTCTGGGATCGCAGCGGAAACAGGGCCCAAAAGCGCGGGAAATTGGCCGGTTACGAGAGCTCCGAGGATCAGAGGTTCACGGGTCGTCGCCGTGCTCGTGAACGCGGAGTCCAGGACGTCGCCCCCCGACCAGGGCACGGTCCAAGCACGATCCGATGTCTCGAGGATCGCACGCCCGTTCAGTCCCGTGCTCCGCAGTCGTTCGGCATCCAGCTCGATGCGCGCCGGGCTCGGCAGGATCAAGTCTCCGACGCCGGTCGTGAATGCGCTCGTCGGTCGCTGCGTCGGCGTCGAGCGCACGACCAGCGGGTTCGCGAGATCCATCGTCACGCTCTCGACGCGACCGTCGCGCTCGCGCGTGCCGAGTGTCGAAAGCACTCCGCTCTCCGCGTCGAGCACGAGTTCGGGCGCGATGCGAACCCCGAGCGCCGGGAGCCAACCGCGATCGACGTCGGGGAACAAAGGTTCGGGCCAGATCGCGGCACTCGATCCGCGTTCCGCACGCTGTCGCGGACGGATCCGATGCTGTTGCGCCGCGAGCAGTGCGCGCCCTCCACGCGCGAGATGCCGAGCCAGTATCTCGACTCCCGGCGTCGCGTCGCGCCGTGGTTGCATCCACACGAGCAACGTCGATGAATCCAGGGCTTCGACGGCGCGGGTGGGATCGAGGCTCGCGACCTCGAAGCCGTTGGTGGTGAGCAGAGCGCGAGCCGCCGCGAACGGATCGCCCGTGCCCGGGGCGAAGAGTCCGCGCTGTTGATACAGCTCGAGGGCCTCGGCCGGAGTGATGCGCGCGGGTTCGGATGCGAACGCGATGCGAGCACGCTCGCCGCGCACGACGTCGCGCAGGGCGAGCGCGAGACGGAACTCCGCGTGATCGAACGAGGCCGGGTCGGAGAACTCCAGCACGCGTCGGGCTGTGCCGCGCTCGATCACGACGCTCGCGAAGAACTCTCGCGAGGTCTGCGACTCATCGGTCGAGCTCGAGAGCGAGAGCCGACGCAAACCCGGAGTTGCGTCGTCGTCGGTCGGACGGAGCTCGCGGTACGACCAGTTCGGGGTCGTGCGTGCCAGCGCAGCGCAACGCCGCTCGAGATCACTCGCCAACGGTCGCATCTCGGGGGGAAGATCTCTCGCGACCGAGAATGCGGCCGTGATCGTCGTCGCGGGACCGGCACTTTCGCGCGCGAAAAGGACCAGTTCGGGGGCGAGTGCACGGGCACCATCGCGCGACGGATCGAGCCCGAGTCGCGGCCCGAGCAGAGCGGCCAGTGTTCCGAAGAGGACGACGGCACACGCAGCGATGCCCATCAGGAGGAGCGGACCCCGCGCCGTCCCGATGGAGCCGAAAGCGCCGCGAGCCAACGCCAACGCGAGGAGGAGGATGGGTACGAGTGCGATGCACACTGCGCGTGCTGTCCACCTCTCGGCGCCCGTCACGCCGGTGATCGGCGGCGGGCGTGACTTCGCGACTGCGGCGAGCACCCGCCGATCGGCCGAACCGAGCGTTCCGATCAAGACGCGCACCAGCTCGGCATGGACGAAGGGCTCGTCGCCGAGTCCGCGATCTCCGAACGGAGAGGCGCTCGACGTGACGACGACGCTGCCGCGTGTCGGATCGTGCGGCGCGATCAGCGCGAGCAGCGTTCGCGGCGGTTCGGCCGTGCCGAGCGCTCCGCCCGCGAGCTCGGCCACCGCGAAACGACGAGTCCCCGTGGCGAGCGTGAAGCACCGTTCCGAAGACGTCGCGAGCGAGACGAAGTCCGCACCTCGGTCGCGCAGTCTCTCCGCATTCGGTCGCAAAGCCGTCGGAGCCTGGAAACCGAGCGTGCCGTTCGGCTGCGCACCGAAGGCGCGGAAATCCTGGTTCGTTCCGATCGAGCGCGCGACGTGCCAAGTCCATGCGGCGCCGCGCTCGCGCACGTCCTCGCGCGGTGCTTCGAGGAGCGGTGCGTCGTCCGCGAGAATCCCGATCGACCCGAGAAAACTCGAGAGATTCGGCCCGGTGTCGTCGAGCACGAGCTCGGCGCCCTCGATGCGTGCGGCGAAACGACTCGCGCCGACCACCGCGGAGCCTCCGCGCTCGACCAGCGCCTCGAGCGCGACGGAGTGTCGTTCGCCGGGCTCCGCTTCGGCGATCCACCACAGGACATCGACGTCTTCCGGGACGACCGCATCCGCATCGAACTCGATGTCGCGCACGTCGCCGAGCGTTCGCAGCACTTCGCGCAGTCGCGCATGTCCGGGCGGCGCGGACAGTGCGATGCGCGCGCGTCGTGGTGCCTCGATCTCGCGCACGGCAGCCGCGATCAACGCTTGCAGCGCGGGCGCGAGGTCCGGCGTCACGGCGCGCACGACGCTCGCGCCGCGACCAGGCACGACGACGCGCAGCGTGGACCACACCACGGTGTCGTTCCAGCCGTCCGCGATGATCCGGCGCGCGCGGAACGGTGCGAGGCCGAGTGCTTCGGCATGTCGCCGGGCTTCGGCGTCGACCTCAGGAGTCAGGATCTGCGATCGAACGCGCGCGGGTGCGGCGCGCTCGATCGCGGCGAAGGCGGCGCGCACGCGGGAGTCGAGATCGCGGTACTCGGAAGGCGCCGATGTCGCTGCGGGCGCGAACCACTGCACGAGCAGATCGAGATCCCCGCGCGCCAGGCGCTTTTCCAACGCGGGATCGACGCGTTCGACATGGTCGCGTGCGAGCTCGACTCCGCCGACGCCCGCGGTCGCGGCGAGACGCGCGAGGGCGAGTGCACAGGCGACGAGGAGGATGCCGAGGAGGATCGCTGCCGGCGCACCGAGCTTCACGAGCGTTCCTCGGAGACGCTCCTCGCGTTCTGGATCAGGAACGCTGCTGCGATTCCTCCCATGTGGATCACGCCGGCGATCGGCACGAAACCCCGCACGAAAGCTGCGTACCAGGGCATCGGCGAGATCGTGGAAGCGAGGAGCGTTCCCGGACCGATGCTCGGCGCGAGTCCGTCCACGATGGCGACGACGCGCGAATCACCGATGGCGACGAGGAAGATGGCGACGAGCGCGGAGAGCAGGAACGCGGTGATCTGATCGGCGGTGCGGCTGGAGATGAACGCGGCCAAGCCGAGGAACTCCGCGCCGAGGAGGAATGCGCCGAGATACCCGGCTGCGATCGCGCCGAGATCCGGATCGCCGAGCCACTCGAGGAGGATCACGAGCGGCGTCGAGCCGACGAGGAACAGGCCGAGGACCACGAGTGCCGCCGCGTACTTGCCCAGCACGACCTGGGTCGCGGACAACGGCAACGTGCGCCACAGCTCGAACGTGCGCGTGCGGAGGTCCTCGGACCACAGACGCATTCCGAGCGCGGGCGCGAGCGCTGCCAGTGCCCACGGCAAGAGTTGGAAGTACGGCGCGAGGTCGAGCTTGCCGGTGACGAAGAACTCGTTCAGGAACCAACTGGTGGTCGCGAGCAGGGTTGCGAGGATCGCGACGTAGGCGATGGGGGAGTCGAAGGCCGCGGAGAGTTCGCGCGCGAAAACGGCGCGAAAGCCCGCGATTCCGCGCGCCCGCAAGGCCGTGCCAACGGGTTGTTGCGGCGCGCTCACGGTGTGGCTCCTGCGCGCACGGCCGCGAGCACGTGGGCCTCGATCGACTCCCCCGCGAGTCGCGCCGCGGCGGCGAGTTCGGTGATCGAGCCGTCGAGCACGATCCGTCCACGCTGGATGGCGAGGAGTCGGTCGCTCGACTCGAGAACCTCCGCGACGACGTGGCTCGACAACAGGATCGCGCGGTTCGGCCGCAGCTCGCGCAATAGATTGCGGAAAGCCACGACCTGCAGCGGATCGAGACCGTGGGTCGGCTCGTCGAGCAGGAGCACCGGCGGATCGTGGAGGATCGCCGCTGCCAGGCCGATGCGCTGACGGAATCCTTTGGAGCAAGTGCGGATCGGCCGCGTGAGGACGCTCGCCAGATCGAGTCGATCGACGACGAAAGCGCGTCGTGTTGCGAGGCGCGGCCCGTCGATTCCATGCACCGCGGCCGCGAAATCGAGCCATTCCGTTACACGCATCGATTCGAAGAGCGGGTTGTGCTCGGGCAGATACCCGATGCGCGACCGCACCTCGAGCGGCGCAGCCACGGCGTCGAAACCAGCGATGTGCACCGATCCGGAACTCGGCACGAGGCTCGTGGCCAGCATGCGCAGAATCGTCGATTTCCCCGCCCCGTTCGGGCCCAGGAATCCGACGACCTGACCCGGCTCGACGGCGAAAGTCACCCGGTCGACAGCGAGGACTTCTCCGTAGCGTTTCGTGACGTCGGCGACGCGGATCATGGGCAGAGCGCCGCAGGATAGCGGGCCCGAGCTCGCATTCCCCTGTTCTTGGATGTCGTCGTGCGGAGTGCCTTGACGCCTCACCAGGGTGGGATAGCCTGCCCTTTGGGCCTCGCCGTTCGGCGCGCCCTTCGTTCCCTCGGTTTCGAGAGGTTTCGCCAGCATGTTCCAAGCCCCCTCGCGCTTCGTCCTCCCGCTCCTCGCCGCCGTCGCCGCGACATCGCCGGCGACCGCGCAATGTCCCGAGCTGGGACCCGTCCAGAACTACACGGGGGCCGGAACGATCACGTGCCCGTGCTTCGTCCCGAACGAAGAAGCCTTGGCGATCTTCAATCAGGTCCCGGCTGCCGACTTCCCGATCGTGATCACGAAGATCGCGATCGGTTGGGGTTCGCAGAACGGCGGAGCGCTCCCCGCCGTCGAGGACGCGCTGGTCGTCTACAACGGGATCCCGAGCGGCGGTGCGTCCCCGGCGTACGAGTACTTCGCACCGCAACTCTCGGACGGCTTCATCAACGAATTCGACATCACGACGACGGCTCCTGTCGCGACGATCAACTCGGGTCCGTTCACCGTGGGCTTGCGCTTCTTCAATCAGGTGAACGTTCCTTCGGGCGGTGTGTATCCGCCGAGCATCGTCGAGGACAACGCTTGTCAGTCGGGCAAGAACCGCATCAAGGTCGTGTCGGGTCTGCCGCCCGGCTTCTACGACGCGTGTGCTCTCGGCGTCAGCGGCGACTGGGTCATCTACGTGAAATACGAGCGCGCGAACTGCGGCGGCGGCGGCACGATCGGCACGTCGTTCTGCCCCGGCGACGGCTCGGGCTCGGTCCTCTGCCCGTGTGACCCCGGCCAGTCGGGCAACCCCGGCGAAGGCTGTGCGAACAGCACGGGCCGCGGAGCGCTGCTCGGCGCCTCCGGCATTTCCAGCGTGTCGAACGACCAAGCCGTCCTGCGCGTCGAAGGCGTGCCCGCGACCGTGAGCTGCCTGTTCTTCCAGGGCAACGTGAAGCAGAACGGCGGCAACGGCGCGCAGTTCGGCGACGGCCTCGTGTGCGTGGCTTCGAGCGTCATCCGACTCGGCACGCGCAACGCGGTCGCCGGTATCGCGCAGTACGGCTACCAGATCGGTGCCGACATCCCGATCTCGATCCGCGGCAACATCCCGGCGGTCGGCGCCACGCGGCACTATCAGGTCTGGTATCGCAACGCGGCGGCGTTCTGCACGGCGAGCACGTTCAACTTGTCGAACGGGCACACGCTTCAGTGGACGCCGTAGCAGCACGTCGACGGTGAATCGTGCGCGAGGCGACCGATGGGTCGCCTCGCGTCGTATCCGAGCACCAACGAGCGCGGTGCCGAGAAGCGTCCGGCTGGCTGAACTTCCTCGACCGCGCATGGTCTCCGCAGCCCAGGAACTCCACGGACCTTGTGCTTCACGGAGCCGGTTGTCGGCCCCCTGGACGAGCGACGCTGATCGTGCTTCGGGTTTGGGTCGCGCCCCGACGAAGTGCCGATCGTCACCTCGCTTCCGCGGCGAGCACGCGCCCGTCGCGCGGTTCGATCCGCAGACCGAGGCGCTCGTCGCGCTGCACGTAGAACAGGAACCCGTACATCATCTCGTCCGTCGTCTCCTGTCCGAAGCGCACGGCGCGCGTCGGATCCGGGTTGAACGGATTGAAGCGCGAATTGTCGAAGTGCGCGCGGCATTCGACGCGCGTTCCGGCCGGGAACTGCTGCGCGCCACGCGGCCAGACATAGGCCGTTTGCCAATCGAAGCTGTAGTTGGGCACGAGGAGCAAAGTTTCCTCGCGCGCATCTGGATAGCGCGCCGTGAAGCTCATGTCGCGGCCGCGCATGTGCATGTGCACGAACATGCCGATACCGACGGAATCCGCGTCGAACTTCCGTGACGCCTTGACCAGGTGCGCTGGCGCTTCGGCCGGGATCTCGAAGCGCGTGTCGGCGATCTGGTGGTGGCGCAGACTCTGCTGCACGATCTCGCGCGGGAAACGCAGGCCCACCGAAATTCGATCGCGTTCGACCGTGCCCGTCGGAACGTAGTGGATCTGCAGCCCGAGCACCGATCCCGCGGGGATCCGCAGCGCGACACCGACATCGAGCTGCATCGGATCGCCGCCAGGAACGTGACCGGTGACGAAGCTCGAACTCTTCCAATCACTGCCGATCTTCCAGTACCCGAGGTTCGCGTGGTGCACGACGCGCGGGTTCGACGGCGCGATCTCGACGCCGGCGACCCACGTGTCGCGCACGAAGACGTGCGGCAGGATCACGTAGCGATAGGGCACTCGACCCGTCGCCGGAAGTTCCTCCTCGCGCGGAGCGACGAGCACGAGATCGGGCTCGCCGATGCGCCAACCGTTCGTGATCGGAGCGGGCGGCGACGGAGCGCGCGCAGGATCGCCTTCCGGCGCGCCGGCCGCGACCCACCGCAGGATCGTCGCGCGTGGGACGTCGTCGAGTCCGCGCGCATTCGCGAACGTTCCGTGCGCGCGACTCGCGAACCAGGGCGGCATGCGACGCTGCTCGACGACCTCGGCGATCATCGCCGCGTGCGAGCGCGTTTCGCCGTACGTGCCGAGCGCGAAAGGCGCGGATCCGCCCGCGACGTGGCACGCGCCGCAATGCGTTCGAACGATGGGCGCGACGTCGTCGGCCCACGTCGGCGGGTTCGGACCGACTTCGATCGCGGCGGGCTTCGTGATGCGGCATCCGTCGACGATGGTCGTCGCCACGCGCACCGCGCGCCCCGCGAGCACGTCGTCGAGAGCTTCGCGGAGATCGGCGCGGACGGATTCGCCTGCGCGCTCGGGAGCGGTGCCAGCGACTCGCTCACTCGCATCGAAACGCCCGCGATAGCGCA
>CAZKIY010000156.1:0-9492 GCA_964552875.1 uncultured Planctomycetaceae bacterium | reverse complement strand
CTTCGAGACTTGCAGCATGTCCACCGCCCCGCGAACGAGTCCGCCCACCGGCCTGCGCCGCGTCGTAGTCACGCACGCGCTGCGGACGCCGATCGGGCGCTACCTGGGCGCCTTCGCGGACCTCACGGCGGCGGACCTCGGAGCATCCATCGTTCGGGACTTGCTCGCGCAGTCGAAGCTCGACCCGGAGCGCGTGGGCGAACTCATCTTCGGCAACGGCCGTCAAGCCGGCGGCGGTCCGAACGTCGCGCGGCAAGTCGCGGTGCGTGCCGGCATCCCCGACCGCGTGTGCGCGTGGACGATGAACATGGCCTGCGGATCCGGCCTCAAGTCGATCCAGCTCGCGGCGGAGTCGATCCAGCTCGGCCGCAACGACATCGTCGTCGCGGGCGGCGTCGAGAGCATGAGCGGGCTGCCCTTCTTCCTGCCGAAGATGCGCACCGGTTATCGCCTGGGTCACGCCGACGTCGTCGATGCGATGTACAAGGACGGCTTCCACTGTCCGCTCGCGAACATGCTGATGGGCGAGACGGCCGAGAAGCTGGCGCGTGAGATGGGCATTTCGCGCGCGGAGCAGGACGAGTTCGCGTTGCAGAGCCAGAAGAAAGCCGGCGCGGCGATCGAGTCCCTCCGTTTCGTGCCCGAGATCGCGCCGGTGAAGGTGCCCGGCAAGAAGGGCGAGATCGTCGTCGTCCTCGACGAACACGTCCGTCCCGACACGACGATCGAATCGCTGCGCAAGCTGCCGGCCGTCTTCGCGAAGGAGAACGGAGGCGTCACCCCCGCCGGTACCGTCACGCCGGGCAATGCGTCGGGCATCACGGACGGCGCCGCGGCGGTGCTCGTCATGGCCGAGGACATCGCTCTCGACCTAGGTTATGCGCCGCTCGCTTTTATCGGGCAGTCGACGCAAGCCGGCGTCGACCCGCGCGTCATGGGCATCGGCCCGGTGCCGGCGCTGCAGGCCTTGAAGCAGAAAACCGGCCTTTCTCCGGCCGATTTCGACCTCATCGAGCTCAACGAAGCGTTTGCGGCGCAGGTCCTCGCGTGTCACCGCGAGATCCCGCTGCCGATGGATCGCCTCAACGTGAACGGCGGTTCGATCGCGCTCGGCCACCCGATCGGCGCGACGGGCGCGCGCATCGTGGTCACGCTCCTCCACGAGATGCAGCGGCGCAAAGCGCGTCGCGGTCTCGCCACCCTGTGCATCTCGGGCGGTATGGGCCTCGCGACGGCGTTCCACGCCGAGCCGGTCTGACCGTCCGCATCTCTCCGGCATCCCACTCGAAGGAACTCAGCATGGCGATTCGCAAAGTCGGTGTGATCGGCGCCGGGCTCATGGGCCACGGCATCGCGCAAGTAGCCGCGCAGGGCGGCTGCGAAGTGATCGTGTGCGAGACGCAGCAGGGTTTCCTCGACAAGGGGCTCGAGCGCATCGACAAGTCGCTGGCGAAGCTCGCCGAGAAGGCCAAGGAGAAGGGCCAGACGTTCGACCCGGCCGCCGTGCGCGCGCGAATCCGCGGCACGCTGGCGAAGGCCGATCTCGCCGATTGCGACCTCGTGGTGGAAGCCATCGTCGAGGATCTCGAGGTGAAGAAGGCGCTCTTCGCCGAGCTCGGGAAGATCGTCAAGAAGGACGGCATTTTCGCTTCGAACACGAGCTCGTTCCCGATCAGCGAGATGGCCGCGGTGTCCGGGCGCGCCGATCGTTTCGTCGGCCTGCACTTCTTCAACCCGGTGCAGCTCATGAAGCTCGTCGAGGTCGTCCGCACGGACAAGACGAACGAAGACGTCGTCGCGCAAGCGCGCGCGTTCGGCGAGGCCTGTGGCAAGTCGCCGATCACGTGCAAGGACACGCCCGGCTTCGTCGTGAACCGCCTGCTCGTGCCGTACATGGCCGAAGCGATGAAGCTCGCCGAGCGGGGCGACGCGTCGATCCAGGACATCGACGTGGCGATGAAGCTCGGTTGCGGATACCCGATGGGTCCGTTCGAGTTGACGGATTACGTCGGTCTCGACACGACGCTGTCGATCCTCCAGGGCTGGGTGAAGCGCTACCCGAACGATCCGGCGTTCGGGATCCCGAAGCTTCTCGAAGCGCAGGTCAAGGAAGGCAAACTCGGGCGGAAGTCCGGTCAGGGTTTCTACACATGGCAAGGCGACAAGCGCGTTTGATCCTGGCCCTCGCCTTCTTCGCGCCGCTCGCGGTGGCCGAGGTCAAGGCGAAGGTCGAGGCGCCGACGACCTACGTCGCCGGCTCGGCGATGCCGGTTCGTGTCGAGCTCACCGCCGACGCGCAAGGCGACGCGGTTCCGGCCTGGATGTTCGGTACCGCTGCCTTCTCGGTGGATGGCAAGCCCATCGGCGAGCGCAGCTCCGCGGAGGTCGAGCTCGCGCCGCACCAGAAGGTCACGATCGAGATCGACCTCGCGCCCGCGCTCGAAGGCGTGAAGGGCGTCGAGAAGGGCTTCAAGCTCGCTTACGGCACCGAAAAGGCGGTCGAGATCGTCAGTCGCATGCCGGCGAAGAAGGGCCTCGATTTCCTCGGCCTTCCCGTCGAGGAATTGAAGAACTACCAAGTGCTCCTGCGCACGAACCGCGGGCCGATGATCGTCGAACTCTGGCCCGAGGTCGCGCCGAATCACGTGCGCAATTTCCTCGAGCTCTCCGCCTCGGGCTTCTACGACGGCACGCAATTTCACCGCGTCTCGCCCTCGTTCATGGTCCAAGGTGGTGATCCCAACACGAAGACCGGGAACCCGGCCACGTGGGGGACCGGTGATGGTCCGCGCACTTTGAAGCGCGAGTTCAGCGCCAAGTCTCACGCCCGCGGCGTGCTCTCCATGGCGCGTGGTCCCAGCGAGGACTCGGCCTCGAGCCAGTTCTTCATCATCACGGCGCCGTCGCCGTTCCTCGACGGAAAGTACTCGGTCTTCGGCGCGCTCGTCGAAGGCTTCCCCGCGCTGGACCTCATCGCGAATGCGCAAGGTCAAGCGAGCCCGGACGGCACCATCAAGCCGTCGTCACCCCAACGCATCGAAGCCGCCATCGTCCTCGTGAAGGGCGCAAAGTAGGAACGCACATGACGCAAGCAGTCGAAAAGGGTCTCAATTTCATGAAGATGGACGTCAAGGACCTCGCGAACTATCGCGTCGTCCTGCAGACGAACCAGGGCGACATCGAGTGCGAGATGTGGCCGGACGTCGCGCCGAACCACGTGCGCAACTTCCTCGATCTCGCCTACACGGGCTTCTACGACGGGAAGGGTTTCCACCGCGTCATCAAGGGCTTCATGATCCAAGGCGGGTGCCCCAAGGGCACCGGAACGGGCGACGGTCCGCGCCGCTTGAAGGCCGAGTTCAACGCGAAGAAGCACGAGAAGGGCGTCCTCTCGATGGCGCGCTCGACGGATCCGGATTCGGCCTCGTGCCAGTTCTTCGTCATGCACGAGCGGTCGCCGCACTTGGACAACCAGTACTCGGCGTTCGGCAAGGCGGTGAGCGGCCTCGACATCGTCGACAAGATCGCGACGACGAAGGTCGCGCCCGGCGACAAGCCGGTCACGCCCCAGACGATCACGAAGGCCGTGGTCGTGCGCGCGACGCCGGCATGAGCCTCGTGATGTCCTTCGAGAACCTCCTCGTCGAAGTCGGTGCCGACGGCATCGCCTTCGTGACGGTCAACCGTCCGAAGGCGATGAACGCGCTGAACCACAAGACGCTGACGGAATTGGCGTCCGCGTTCGATGCGCTCGAAGCCGATGCGTCGGTCCGCGCGCTCGTGATCACGGGTGCAGTGGTCGAGGGCAAACCGCCGGAGAAGCAGGCCTTCGTAGCCGGGGCCGACATCGGTGAGCTCAAGGCCATGGAGACGGCGCTCGACGCCAAACGGCTGGCTTTCTTCGGCCAAACCGTGTTCGAGCGCCTCGAGTGGATGAGCAAACCGTCCGTCGCGATGGTGAACGGCTTCGCGCTGGGCGGCGGCTGCGAGCTCGCGCTCGCGTGCACGCTGCGCACGGCGGCGAAGACAGCGCGCCTCGGCCTGCCCGAAGTTTCGCTCGGCATCATTCCGGGCTACGGCGGCACGCAACGCCTTCTGCGCATCGCCGGTCCCGGCGTTGCGCGCGAGTGGGTGCTGACCGGCGACATGTACTCCGCCGACGAGGCTTATCGCGTCGGCATCGTGAACCGCGTCTTCGAGCCCGCCGAGTTGCGCGACGGCACGTTGAAGATGGTCAACACCATCCTGTCGCGCGCGCCGCTCGCCGTGCGTCTCGCGATGGAGACCATCCGTCGCGGTCAGAACATGTCGCAACAGGAAGGCGCGCAGATCGAAGTCGACATGTTCGGCCTCGCGTCGACGACGGCGGACATGAAGGAGGGGATGGCGGCCTTCCTCGAGAAGCGGCCGGCCAGATTCACAGGCCGCTGAAAGCGGCCCCACGAGTAACGCGCGCGTCAGCCAGACTCCCTCTCCCCGCAGAGTTCACCCCGCTGAGTTCACGACCGCTCTGGTCCAAGATCACTCCCAGGATTCCACACCCATGACCCATGAAATCGTGATCGTCGGCGGGGCCCGCACCCCGATGGCCGAGTACGTCGGCACGCCCGGCTACGGGAAGCTCAAGGACCTCTCCGCGATCCAACTCGGCGTCCACGCAGCCAAAGCCGCGCTCGCTCGCGCGAAAGTCTCGGGCGACTCCGTCGACCACGTGGTCATGGGCAACGCCCTCCAAACCTCCGTCGACGCGATCTACGGCGCGCGCCACGTCGGTCTCCTCTCCGGAGTTCGCAGAGAATCCGGCGGTCTCACCGTGAATCGCCTGTGCGGCTCCGGCATCCAATCGATCGTCAGCGCCGCGCAGATGATCCGTCTCGCGGAGTGCACGACGGTGCTCGCCGGCGGAATGGAGAGCATGTCACAAGCTCCGTTCTCCGTGTACGGCACGCGCGCCGGCATCCCGTTCGGCGTGCAGCCCGTCATGCAGGACAGCCTGTTCGCGGCCCTCATGGATCCCGTCGCCGGCCTCTACATGGCGCAGACCGCCGAGAAGGTGGCGAAGCGCCTCGGCATCACGCGCGAGCAACAGGACGAGTACGCCTTGCGCAGCCACCAGCTCGGTGCGGCGGCCGTGAAGGAAGGCCGTTTCGCGGCCGAGATCGAGCCGGTCACGGTCAAGGGTCGCAAGGGCGACGAGCTCGTCGCGACGGACGACCACATCAAACCCGACACGTCCCTCGAAGCCCTTTCGAAGTTGCGCGCAGCGTTCGGCAAGGAAGGCACCGTCACGGCCGGCAACGCGAGCGGCGTCGTCGACGGTGCGGCAGCAGTCGTCCTGACCACCGACGCACGCGCGAAGGCCGACGGCCTCGACGTGTGGGGCACGATCCGCGGTTGGTCGTACGTCGGCGTCGATCCGACGGAAATGGGCATCGGTCCGGTACCCGCGATCCGCGCGTGTGTGCAGAAGGCCGGCCTTTCGGTCCAACAGATCGATCGCATCGAGATCAACGAGGCTTTCGCCGGCCAGTACCTCGGCTGCGAGAAGGAGCTCGAGCTCGACCGCGCCAAGGTCAACGTGAACGGCGGCGCGATCGCCCTCGGTCACCCGCTCGGCGCGACGGGCACGCGACTCGTGCTGACGCTCGTGCACGAACTGCGCCGCTCGAAGAAGCGTTACGGCGTCGCGTCGGCCTGCATCGGCGGCGGACAAGGCATCGCGATCCTCGTCGAGAACACGCGCCTCTGAGGCCGGACCCAATTTGAACCCGCTCATTCACGAGAAGCCCGATGGCCGCCGCGTCGTCCGATTGACGTCGGGCAAGCGCGTTTTGTTCCTTTTCAAGGATCACGAGCGCACCGAGAAGCAGCTGCGCCGCGAAGGCGACGTTCGCATGGCGGACGTCACGCCGGCGGATCTGCTCGACGACGTGAACACCGACGCGATGACGCCCGCTTGGGTGTGCTTCCGTCACCGGCCGGAGGACATCGCACTCGACGCGTATGCTGGTCTCGTTCACAAAAGCGGACCGAAGGACGGACAGCGCGTGTTCCCGACACGTGCGCTGATCGACGGCGGCTTCGAAGTCATCGTGTCGGGTGCGCGCAAAGGCACCGGCAGCTCCCGCGAGACCGCGCCGCAGTGCGAGAAGTGGTCGGGGATCCACCTCGTGATCGCGCACTCGTTCGCGCCCATCCACGAGCGCAACAACATCAACCTCGGACAGTTGATGGGCACGTACGCGCAGCTGGATCGATTGCAGCGCGGAGAAGAGATCCCGCTCGAGGAGTTCACGGGACGCTACGACCCGGTCACACGCGCGATACTCGAAGCCGGCGGATTGTTTCCTTTCTCCAGCCTCTACAAGGCCGGGAAAGTCGCGGTTCCGACGCCCTCGACCGCCCCGCGCCCCATGACGATGGGGGAGAAGATCATCGCGAGCCACATGGTCGGGGTCGGCGGCCAAACCGTGCACGTGAAGCCCGGCGATCTCTGCCTCGCGAAGGTGGACGGCGGGTACAGCCACGAGTTCACGACGGCGCAAGTCCACTACTTCCTGCAACAGGAGTACGGCGCGAACTACACGCTGCCGAACCCGGCCAAGTTCGCCGTATTCGAGGACCACCTGCTCTACGCCGACGGCGTCCCGAAAATGGCGCCGTTCGCCCGGCAGATCCAGACGCTGCGCGACCTCCAGAAGGAGTTCCAACGCCACACGGGCGTGCGCGACTATTCGGCGAAGAACGGCATTTCGCCCGGCATCTGCCACCAGGTCGCGCGCGAGCAGTTCGTCGATCCGGGTGACTTCATCCAGGCGACGGACAGCCACACGTGCATGGGCGGTGGCAACAACGCGCTGACGTGGGGCGTCGGCGCTACGGAGTACGCGGGACTCGTCCACGCAGGCTTCACGTTCGTGTCCGTCCCCGAGTCGATCCGTTTCGAGTTGCACGGGCGGTTGAAGGACGGCGTCACGGCGAAGGATCTCATCCTGCACGTGCTCGCGACGTTCGCAGTTCGCGAAGAGACGCTCGACCGCGTGATGGAGTTCGGTGGGCCGGGACTCGCGTCGATCTCGATGGACGAGCGCGCGACGCTGTGCAACATGGCCACCGAGTGCAGCGGCAAGTCGGGCATCTGCGAGGCCGACGAGGTCACGCTGGATTGGATCGCTGCGCGACGACCCGGCGTCGATCGCGCCGCGATTCGCGCGCGTTTCGTCGCACCTGACGTGGGTGCTCACTACGACGGCGGCGTGCACCGCATCGACATGGGCACGCTCGAAGCGATGGTCGCCGAACCGGGCGACCCCACCTACGGCAAGAACATCGCTCAACTCGCCGACGTCAAGATCGACATCGCGTACGGCGGCTCGTGCACGGCCGGCAAGGAACACGACCTCGACTTCTACGCGCAAGTGCTCGCGGAAGCCGTCGACGCGGGCCGACGCGTCGCGCCGGGCGTTCGGATGTTCATCCAGTTCGGCAGCGAATCCGTGCGCGATTACGCGCGCGGACGCGGCTACCTGGACGTCTTCGCGAAGGCGGGCGTCACCGTGATCGAACCGGGCTGTGGCGCGTGCATCGGCTGCGGCCCGGGCGTCTCCAACACCAAGGATGAAGTCACGGTCAGCGCGATCAACCGCAATTTCGCGGGACGAAGCGGGCCGGGTCGTCTCTATATCGCGTCACCTCTGACCGTCGCAGCCAGCGCCGTCGAAGGTCGCATCGTGCGCTACGCGCCCGGGATGTTCCGGCGCACCACCGCTACCGCCTCGCCCAGTAGGACATCATGACCGAGTACGACATCGCAGTGATCGCCGGCGACGGCATCGGACCGGAAGTCACGCGCGAAGCGCTGAAGGTCCTCGACGCCGCCGAGTCAATCTGGGGCTTCGAGACGAAGCGTACGGTCTATCCGTTCGGCACCGAACACTGGCTCAAGACGAACGAGATCTTTCCCGAGTCGGCCTTCAGCGAAGTGCGCCAGAAGAACGCGATCTTCCTGGGCGCCATCGGTGACCCGCGCGCGCCCGTTGGACTGATCGAGTACGGCGTCATCGCGAAGATGCGTTTCGAGCTGGATCTGTACGTCAATCTGCGTCCCGTGCAGTGCTACGACGACCGCATGTCGCCGCTCAAGGGCAAGGGCCCGAAGGAGATCGACATGGTCTTCGTACGCGAGAACACCGAGGGCGCCTACACGGGCTCGTTCGGGTACGCCCACAAGGGTCTGCCGATCGAGGTCGCGACGCAGGTGATGGTCTACACGCGCGTCGGCACCGAGCGAGTCATCCGCTACGCCTTCGAGTTGGCGCGCAGTCGCAACAAGAAGAAGAAGGTGACGATGATCGACAAGGCGAACGCGCTGCGGGCCCAGGATCTCTGGACGCGCGTTTTCGCCGAGGTTTCCAAGGAATATCCCGACATCGAGGCCGATCACGCCTACATCGATGCGGCGTGCATGTGGATGATCAAGAACCCCGAGTGGTTCGACGTCGCCGTCACGACGAACCTCTTCGGCGACATCATCACGGACCTCGGCGCGATGATCCAAGGCGGCATGGGCATCGCCGCTTCGGGCAACATCCACCCGGGCAAGATCTCGTTGTTCGAGCCGATCCACGGATCCGCTCCGAAGTACGCCAATCAGAACAAGGCCTGTCCGGTCGCGGCGATCCTCGCGGCGGGGATGATGTGCGACTACCTCGGGCAGAAGTCCGCGGCGGCGGAGATCGAGAACTCCGTGATCGAGCTCGTCCGTTCGGGTCGGATCAAGGGCGTCAACACCGGGGACCACCCGACTGATCAAGTCGGTGAGATGGTCGTCTCGGAATTGAAGAAGCGCTCGCTCGCGAAGGTCTGACGACCCCCGGCTCTCGAGGCACGTCCAGCGCCGCAACGGCTCGTCCACGGCCGTTCCGAGCCGTTGATGCCGTCGAAGACGCTCAGGAACTCCACGACGCCGAGCGACAGGACGCTGGCTTGCGCGCAGTGGCCGCGGGTCTCGCGACACTTGCGGGTCTCGCGATCGCGGGTTCCGCTTTCTGGCAGATCGATCTGCGCTAGGCCGCGCCGACTCCCGTGCCCGCGGATCGCATCGAGCTCTCCCCGGGAGAATCGGTCGAGCTACTGTCGGACTTGGAACGCATGCTGCGATCCGCGCCAGGCCCGACGCTCCGGCACGTCTTCGAACCGGATTGCCCGTGCTCGCGGTTCAGCCTCGTGCCCGTGAATTCCTCACGGGCCCTGACAGCGCGTGAGCGTCGGACTAGTTCTTCCGTGCAGCTTCGATCTTCGCGACGAGCGCGGGACCTTCCTTCTCGACCGACTTCTTGCAGCCCTTGCAGCACAGCCGGATGAGCTTCGTGCCGTAGAGCACGTCGACGGCGCCGCCCATGCTGTCGAGCTTCTCGTCGCTGACCACGCACGTGTCGAGCGGATAGGTGGCGACCTGCGCATCGATCCAGGCTTTGTCGACCTTGGCCATCG
>CAZKIY010000155.1:0-9504 GCA_964552875.1 uncultured Planctomycetaceae bacterium | reverse complement strand
CAGCGACGACGCCGAGCCTCGACGGTCTGTACGCCGAGGCCCAGCGTGATCCCGCGGGAGTCGTGCCGTTCCTCGTCGAAGGCAGTCGCGTGCTCGCGACGCTCGCGCCCGATGCGGCGCGAAGACTCGGCGACACGCTCGAACCGTTCGCGAGTCGAGCGTTCTTCAGCGCGGAGTTCTTGCCCGGCATGGAGCGCCTCGGGCTCACGACGCACACGGTCGCGAAGGGCGAGACGCCGGTCGCCATCGCTGCGCGTCACGACGTGGGCGCCGGGCTGCTTCCCTATCTGAATGCCGCGTTCGACGCGAAGAAACTGCGCGTGGGACAGCGCTTGAAGATCCTCGACGTCTCGCGCGGGGAGCTCGAGCTCGCGGTCGACCGTTCCACGTACCGACTCGCCGCCTGGCGTCAGTTGGCCGAGGGTGGACGCGTGCTCGTCCTGTTCGCGCCCGTCGGCATCGGCGCGGCGAATTCACCGACGCCCACGGGTCACACGCGCATCACGAAGCGCGTGCTCGACCCGGAGTGGACCGACCCGGACACGCGGCGCGTGATCCCGGCCGGAGATCCGCGCAACGTCCTGGGCGGGTATTGGATCGCGCTCGATCCCGAAGGACTCGGCGGTCGCCGCGGGATCGGCATCCACGGATACACGGGTTCACCCGCCGACGACTGGTTGGAGAAGCCCGGGTCGCACGGCTGCGTGCGGATGCTGAATCGTGACGTGGACCGCGTCTACCAGCTCGCGACGGAAGGAACCGTCGTCGAGATGCGTTGAAGGGCGCGGTTCGAGATGCGCGAATGAGCGCGGTTCGACTGCGCTGCTGAGCGCGGTTCGGGTGCGGTGAGCGCGATTCGACGCGGCTTTCGAGCGAGAAACGCCCCGGTCAGCGACCGAGACTGCGGTTCGATTTCGCGTCCAGCCTGACCTCGAGCAACTTCTGCACGCGCGGGTCGTCGTGGACCGGAGTGAGCAGCGGTTCGTGTTGGAAGCGATAGCGCAACGCCGGTTCCAGAGCGTAGGCCGCTTCCATGAGCGCGACGACACCGTCCGCATCCTTCTTCTGCGCGGGTAAGCAGGCGAGGCTCAGGCTCATCCTCGCGACGACGCGCGGGCCGAACGTGCCCGCGAGATCGAGCGCGACCGCGAGGTGATCCGCGGCAGCCGCAGCGTCGTTCGTGCGGAGCAGCGTGACGCCGAGTCCGTCCTCGACGAGCAGCAGGCCCGCATCCTCTTCGCGCGTGCGTTTCTCGGTGGAGATCAGCTGTGCACGGATGTCGCCGCCGAGTTCGAGCACGGCCTCGTCTTTCGATTGCGCGGCCACCGCGTGCTCGAACGCCGCGAGCTTCACGATCCAATCGGCGGTCTCGGCATGCGCCTGTTCGAGGAGCCACGCGGCACCGTCGGCGCGGATCGCGGCGGCATGCGACAGCTCGAGATAGCGCGCGGGCAGGTCGTCCCACTCCGTGCGACGGACCACGGCGAAACGTGCATCCTTGGCCATTTGCTCGAAGCGCGCGTCGCCGAACTTCTCCGGCTCCTCGCCTTCGAGAGCGATCACCTGAACGTGCGCGAGACCCCCGGCGCCGATCAAGAACAGGTGGCGGTCGAACTCGCGATACGGCGCCTTCAATTGACGAATCGTCTGCGCCGACGCATACCCCGCAACCGTCGAGAGGCCCATGCCGAGAAGTCGGTCGCCGAGCGCGCCTCGGCGGGCTTTCTCACCGTCCATGGTCGGGACGGGGCCGCCGTGGATCGTCACGCGGAGGTCGTCGGAACCACCGAGGAATCCAGCGGCCAGGACGAACTCACCGCCACTACGGCGCAGGAGCCCGAGGCGCACCGGATCGTCGCGCCAACCCTCGAGCGGCAGGCGCACCTGCACGTCCGTCGAAGCGATCGACAACGTCACGTGAAGATTCGGCGTCTCGGCCCAGGGGATGGCGAGCGCCGCGAGCAAGGCGGGAGCGAGGGTCAGCATGGTCCGGTCACACTTCGTTCGAGGAAGGGTATCCTCCCTGAATCGACCGAATGGCCTTCCTTTCCGCAGTCTTGCTCGCGCTGATCTCCACGATCGGCGACTCCCGCGCTGAAAAGCGGCCTGTGGGGCTCCGTCCGCTCGATTTCGAAGCGGCACAGGCCACGGCACGCATCGAACGGCGTCCCGTCTTGCTGCTCCTCTGCACGGGCGAAGAGGAATGCCAGCGCGTCGCCCTGGACATGCTGAAGGAGATCAAACTTCGCCAGTGGTTCGACGAGAAGGTCGTCGCGATCCAAGTCGACCGGAACGCCAACGCGGCGATCGCGGATCGTTACCGCGTGCGCAAGACTCCGACGTACTTGTTCGTGGATGCGAAGGGCACCGAGATGGATCGCATCGTCGGCCTGAAGGACTCGAAGACGTTGCGCGCGGAGGGCGACGAGATCCTGAAGGGCGGGGACCCGATGGAGCGCTTGCAGAAGAAGCGCAAAGGCCGTGAAGCCGATCCCGAGATGCGCCTGCGCTACGCGGACATCCTGTGCGACCGCGGCGATCTCGACGCGGCGCTCGACGAATATCTCGCGGTGCACCAGCAAGGCGGTGCCATGGGCGCCGAGGCGTTCGAGGAGCTCTTGCGTCTGGCGCGCATCTATCCGAAGGCCGCGGACACGATCGGCGGACTCGCGGCGGCACTCGAACCGCGCATCGTGTCGGCGGAAGCGAGTGACGAAGAGTTCGTGCGCTGGCTCTACTTGTGCTCGAAGCTGAAGCTCGACTCGCGTCGCTTGGGCGTTCACGACACGCTGGCCCAGTTCGAGGGCCAGCAGAAGGAACGCGCCGATGCGTTGAGAATCCGGATCGCGCCGACTCTGCGCGACCTTTTCTACACCGACCGTCGCTACCAGGATCTTTCGGACATCGTCGTGGACGCGCGAGCCGATTTCGAGGCGCGCAGGGCGGCGCACACGAAGACGGCGTCTCTCGGGAACGAGTCGGAGACGAAACGCAGTCTGCGGCTCGTACGCGAGGACACTGCGCGCGACTTCGAGGCGTTGATCGGTGTGAAGAGATTCTCGGAGGCCACGCTGCTCGCGGACGCGTTGATCGGCTTCGACACGTCGATCGCGACGTACGAGGCCCTCGTCGAAGTCGCTCTGCGCGCCGAGAATCGCGCCGAAGCCAAGCTCATCGCCCAACGCGGCCGAACGGACGTGCGGCTCGACCCCAAGGCGCGCATGCGCATCGCGCCGATGTTCCCGCTCGCACCCAAGTGAGCGCCGCCCTCCTCGTCTTCCTCGGCGGCGGCCTCGGATCCCTGGCGCGATTCGGCGTGGGCACACTCGTCGGTAGAACACCGAGCGGCGGATTCCCGTGGGCCACCTTCGCGGTAAACCTGATCGGGAGCTTCGCGTTGGGCGCACTCGTCGGATACGCAGCGGTGCGCGCGACAACGGACTGGCCCAGGACGTTCCTCGGGATCGGCGTCCTCGGCGGATTCACGACGTACTCCACGTTCAACCAGGAGTCGCTCGCGCTCGTCGAGGCGCGCGGTCCGCTCGCGGCCGGTGGCTACGTGCTCGCAACCGTGACCGTCTGCCTCGCGGCCGGATGGTGCGGTGGTCTGCTCGTGCGGCGGGCGCTCGGCCCGACCTGATCGAAGCGTCGAGTTAGAATCTTCGCGTGCAAAGCCTCGTCGAACGACTGCGTGCCGCGGGCGCGAAACCGGCTCACGAGCGACGCGCGGTCGTGAACTGGCTCGCCGGTCGCGCGCTCGATGCGCGGGTCGCTCGCGGTGACGCGGAGTTCCCCGACGGCTTGCGTCGCAAGATGCCCGACCTCGAGCGCGAGCTCGCTTCGATCGCCGCGGTAGAGTCGTCGCACTGTGGGTCGGACGGTTCGGAGCGGCTGCTCGTGCGCCTCGCCGACGGCAAGAGTGTCGAAACCGTGCGCCTGCCCAGCTTGTCCTTGTGCGCGAGCACGCAAGTGGGCTGCGCCGTCGGCTGCACGTTCTGCATGACGGGCCGCGAAGGGCTCGTGCGCAATCTCGAAACGCGCGAGATCCTGGCGCAAGTCGTCCTCGCTCGGCGGCGCGGCGTCGTGAAACGCGTCGTGTTCATGGGCATGGGCGAGCCGGCGCACAACTTGAACGCTGTGCTCGAAGTGGTCGACGTGCTCGTGGCGCAGGGCGGAATCGGTCGGAAGTCCCTGGTGATCTCGAGCGTCGGCGATCGACGCTTGTTCGCGCGGCTCACGGAAAACGCGTCGAAGCCCGCGCTGGCACTCTCGCTGCACACGCTCGACTCGGCGCGACGCCGTGAACTGCTTCCGCGCGCTCCACAGATCGATCCGCTCGAGCTCGTCGAGATGGCCGAGGCCTATGCGCACGCGAGCGGCATTCCGACGCAGTACCAATGGACGTTACTCGCGGGCGTGAACGACGGCGACGACGAACTCCTGCGCATCGAACGCGCGCTCGCGGGTCGCTACGCCGTCCTGAACTTCATCCCTTGGAACCAAATCGACGGCGTTTCGTTCGAACGGCCGAGCACCGAGCGCCTGAACGCGATCTCCGCGCGTCTGCGCGCGAACGGAGTCTTCGTGAAGCTCCGCCGTTCCGCGGGACAGGATATGGACGGCGCGTGCGGACAATTGCGGGCGCGACGCGCGCTCGCGGTATGACATGAGCGACGACATCACGAACACGGGCGGGAATTGGCGCGGCTACTACCTCTACGAACCCGGCGGCCGGCGACACGCGATGAGTCTCGAGCTCGCGTTCACGGCCGGAACCGTGCGTGGCAGCGGCGACGACGACATCGGATCCTTCGTGATTCGCGGCAGTTTCGAACCGGAGGGAGTGCGCGTGTGGTGGACGAAGCGCTATCTCGGCGCACACGGCGTCGACTATGCCGGCGTGCGCGACGGTGAATGCGGTCGCGTCGTCTACGGGAGCTGGTCTATTGCGGGCCAAGGCTCCGGCGGGTTCCGTATCTGGCGCGGTGCCGTGCCCGTCGATGCCGCGATCGAGGTCGAAGCGGAAGCGCACGTCTTCGAAGCCGACGATGCCGTCCTCGTGCCGGTGCGTTCACGATGAACCTCGGCGACATCCGTCGTGACTATTCGCGCGCCGTCCTCGACGAAACCCACGTCGACGTCGATCCGATCGAGCAGTTCCGCCGCTGGCTCGCACAGGCGATCGAGGTGCAAGCGCTCGAACCGACGGCCGCGACGCTCGCGACCGCGAGCATGGACGGAACGCCGTCCGCGCGCATCGTGCTGGTCAAAGGCGTCGACGCGCACGGTTTCACGTTCTTCACGGACTATCGCAGCCGCAAGGGCCGCGAACTGCTCGAGAACCCGCGCGCGGCGCTGTGCGTTCATTGGCCCGAGGTCGAGCGACAAGTGCGCGTCGAAGGTCGCGTCACGCAGCTCGACCGCGCTGCGAGCGAGGTCTACTACCGCTCGCGTCCGCTCGGCAGTCGCATCGGCGCATGGGCCAGCGTGCAATCGAGCGAGATCGCGAACCGCGCGGATCTCGAAGCGCGCGTGGCCGAGTCGACGCGCGAGCTCGGCGAGGATCCGCCGCTGCCACCGCACTGGGGCGGCTTCGTGCTCGCACCGACTTCGATCGAGTTCTGGCAGGGACGCGAGAGCCGGTTGCACGACCGGCTCGAGTTTCGACTTGTGGACGGGGTCTGGCTCCTGCGGCGCCTGTCGCCCTGACCGAGCGCCACGTCAAGCCGCAGGCTGCTTGCGCTTCGGGCGCGTGCGTTTCTCCTCGTAGCGCCGCATGTACTCATCACCCCACTCTCCCATGCGGGCGACGATCAGTGATAGCTCTCGACCGAGCGGAGTGAGCGAGTACTCCACTCGCGGCGGCACCTCGGCGTAGACCTTGCGCGAGACGATCTCGTCCTTCTCGAGCTCGCGCAGCTGCATGGTCAGCATTCGCTGCGTGACGCCGGGCAGCGCTTTGCGCAGCTCGCCGAAGCGGCGCGTCCCGAGCTAAAGATGGAAGAGGATCATTCCCTTCCACCGATCGCCGAGCGCGTCGAGGAACGCCTCGACCGCGCAAGCTCGATTGCCGTCGTAGACGCACTCGTCGTATTTCTGTCGCGTCGGCATGTGCTGTTTCCCGGCCGCTCGGCCATTGGTATCGAAGAGGACACTACGTGCTCGAAGTGTACGTACTTGCGCCATGAGCGTGCGCCCTCGTAGGAGGTGTCCATGAAGAACGTGAACGCGATCGCCGCCACCAGCGCCACCAGCCCGCTCCGCACCACGAGCATTCCCCGCCGAGACGTCGGAGCGGACGACGTCGAGTTCGAGGTCCTCTACTGCGGCGTCTGCCACTCCGACCTGCACACGGTGCGCAACGAGTGGTCCGCGGCGATGCCGACCGTGTATCCGTGCGTGGCGGGTCACGAAATCGTCGGGCGCGTGACGAAGGTCGGCGCGAACGTGCGCCGCTTCCGCGTCGGCGATCTTGCCGCGACCGGTTGCATGGTCAGCTCGTGCCGCACGTGTCCGAGCTGCAAGGAGGGTCTCGAGCAGTACTGCGACACCGGTGGCGGGGTGTTCACATACAACTCGCCCGATCCGCTCGGCACTGCGCCCGTCACGTACGGCGGCTACTCGAAGTCGATCGTCGTCGATCAGCACTTCGTCCTGCGTGTTTCGGACAAGCTCTCGCTGCCGGCGGTCGCGCCGCTCCTGTGCGCGGGCATCACGCTCTACTCGCCGCTGAAGCACTGGAAAGCCGGCCCGGGCAAGAAGGTCGGCATCGTCGGTCTCGGCGGGCTCGGCCACATGGGCGTCAAGTTCGCGCACGCGTTCGGCGCGCACACCGTGCTCTTCACGACGTCGCAGTCGAAGGTCGCGGACGGCAAGCGGCTCGGCGCGGACGAGGTCGTGATCAGCAAGGACGCCGACGCGATGGCGAAGCACGCACGTAGCTTCGACCTGATCGTCAGCACGGTCGCCGTGTCACACGACCTCGACCCGTTCGTCAGCTTGCTCAAGCGCGACGGCACGCTCGTCCTGGTCGGCGCCCCGGAGCACCCGCACTCGTCGCCGGGCGTGTTCAACCTGATTTTCGCGCGACGTTCGATCAGTGGCAGCTGCATCGGCGGCATCGCCGAGACGCAGGAGATGCTCGATTACTGCGCCGAGAAGAGCATCGTCTCGGACATCGAGTTGATCCAACCGACGGATGTCGACAAGGCCTACGCGCGCATGCTGAAGAACGACGTCAAGTACCGCTTCGTGATCGACATGAAGTCGCTCTGATCGAGCGCGACGTGTGGGGTTCACGCTGCACGTCGCGCGTCCGTGAGGGCGCTCACCGACGAGTCCGCGTCACACGCCGCGCCGGATGCTGCGCGGCGGACCGCCCTTGGCCTTCTTCTTCTTCGCAGTCGACTTCTTCCTCGCCGCGATCGCCTTTGCGCGCGGATCCGGGCGACCGGCTTCGTCGTCGGCCTTCTTCTCCGCGCTCGAGCGCGTATCGCACGGGATCCAGTCCTTCGGCGGCTTCTCGCCCAGCATCTCGTAGAAGAAGCGCGACGGTTGCGACTCGACTCGCGTGCCGTATTTCGAGCGCGATTTCGTGCACGAAACGGTCAGGTGTTGTCGCGCGCGCGTGATCGCGACGTACATCAGGCGGCGCTCTTCCTCGACCGTGTCCTCGATGACGCTGCGCTGGTGCGGGAGGATCCCCTCCTCGACACCCACGAGGTAGACGCGCGGGAACTCGAGCCCCTTCGCGGCGTGGATCGTCATGAGCGCCACGGCGTCACGCTTCTCTTGTCTGTCGTCCTCGCGGTCGCCGTCGGCGGACAAGGTCAGCGCTTCGAGGAACGATGCGATCGTCGGCTTCTTCGCGCGGCGCGTGAAGTTCTCGGCCATGTCGAAGATCTCGGAGACGCTGGCCCAGCGCTCCTCCGCGGCCTTCGGGTCGGGATAGCAGCGATCGACCTCCGTGCGATAGTCGACGGCCTCGACGAGGCGACGAACCCACGCGACGAGGTTCGAGGACGTAGGGTTCTCGGCGCCGAAGCGCGTGAGCTTGTCGAGCAACGACGCGACCGCGTACGACGCGGACTCAGGGACGTCCTCGACTTCCTTCGCGCGCTCGAACGCCTCGCAGGCGCTGATCCCGTGCTCGGTCGCGAACGCCACGATCTTCTCGACCGTCGACTTGCCGACGCCCCGCGGCGGCGCGTTCACGATGCGCAAGAGCGACACCTCGTCGCGCGGGTTCTGCGCGAGGCGCAGGTACGACAGCACGTCCCGCACTTCCTTGCGATCGAAGAACGACATGCCGCCCGTCAGCACGTACGGGATGTTGCGCGCGCGCAATTGCTGCTCGAACGGACGCGGCTGCGTCTGCGTGCGGAAGAGGATCGCGAAGTCGCAGAAGCGTTGGCGCTTCTGGCGCACGAGATCGGAGATCTGAATCGCGATGTTGTCCGCCTCCGCGATCTCGTCCTCCATGCGCAGCGTCGCGACGAGTTCGCCGCTGCCGATCGCCGGCCGCAACGTTTTGCCGAGCCGCCCGGGGTTGTGCGCGATGACGCGGTTCGCCGCGTCCAGGATCTCCTTCGTCGAGCGGTAGTTCGTCTCCAACTTCACGACCTTCGCGCCGGCGAAATCGCTGTCGAACGCGAGGATCTTCCTCACGTCCGCGCCGCGCCAGCCATAGATCGACTGGTCGTCGTCGCCGACGACACACAGGTTCTTGTGACGTCCCGCGATCGCGCGCACGAGCTCGTACTGCGGCCCGTTCGTGTCCTGGTACTCGTCGACCATGACGTAGCGGAAGCGCTTCTCGAGCATGTCGCGCGCCGCGTCGCTGGTCTTGACGAGCTTCACGGCGCGGAGCAGTAGGTCGTCGAAATCAACGGTGCGCGAGCGGGCGAGGTGCGCGTCGTACTTCTGCCACGCGCGGCCGACGAGCTCGTCCTCGCCGTCCTTCGCGCTCGCGAGGAACGTCTCGGGATCGAGGCCTTTGTTCTTCAGGAGCGAGATGCGCGACAGCAACGCAGCCGGCGCCATCGACGCCTCGGGCACGCGCAACTCGCGCAGCGCCCCGCGCACAGCCGACTGCTGATCGGACGCGTCGCAGATCGTGAACGTCGGCGACAAACCCGCCTCGGCCGCACGTGCGCGCAAGAGCTTCACGCAGAACGCGTGGAAGGTTCCGACGGTCAAGTCCTCGGCTCGATCCTTACCGACGAGACCGCCGATGCGCTCGCGCATCTCCTTCGCGGCCTTGTTCGTGAACGTCATCGCCAGGACGTTCTCGGGGGGTACGTGACGGTGCAGTAGGTATGCGATGCGCACCGTGATCACGCGCGTCTTGCCCGACCCCGCGCCGGCCAGAACGAGGAGCGGTCCCTCGGTCGTCGTGACCGCGGAGCGCTGCTCGGCGTTGAGGCTCTCGAGGATCTTCTGCATGCGGGGAGCGCGAACCCTAGGAGCAGCCGTCGCGTGCGTCCATCTCTCTCCGCGTCCATC
>CAZKIY010000154.1:3877-9522 GCA_964552875.1 uncultured Planctomycetaceae bacterium | reverse complement strand
AACGAGCAGTCCGGTGCGTCCTTCGACGACGGCGTCCGCGAGCCCTCCGACTCGGCTCGCCACGACGGGCAAACGCGCAGCCATGGCTTCGAGCGCCGCGACGCCGAGCCCTTCGCGTCGCGCGGGCAGGACGAACACGTCGGCGCCGACGAGGAGATCGCCCACGTCCTCGCGTCGCCCGAGGAGTCGAACGCGCGAGCCGAGAGAGTGCTCGCGAATGCGCCGTTCGAGATCCGCGCGCTCCTCCCCGTCGCCGGCGAGCCACACGTGCGGCCGCACGCCGCGCAGGTCGAGCCGCGCGAGCGCTTCGATGAGCACATCGAGTCCCTTGCGTAGGACGAGCGCAGCCGCCGAGACGATTACGACGTCGTCGCGACCAGCCCCGAACTCGGCGCGCACCGCTTCACGAACGCGCCGCGGACGGATCCGATCCGGATCGATCGCGTCGGGAACCAGCGTCATGCAGGCCGGATCGACTCCGCCTTCCGTCAGACACCGCGCCACGGCCGGCGAGATCGCAGCGACACGACGCACGAGCGACCTGTAGATGAGCTGGGTGCGCGGCCCGCGTGAAACGCGCCGATCCATGCGGCGCGTCGTGATCGCGGGAACACCGGTGCGCCACGCCGCGAGTCCACCGAGCCATGTCGCACGGCCCGTGTGCAAGTGGACGAGGTCGGGCGCGAGTCGCTCGATCCCACGTCGCAGCGCGATCACGCTGCGCAGATCGAGATCGTTCGACAAGGGGACGGCGATCGTTTCGAAACCGCGTGTACGAGCTTCGGCTTCCGACCGGCTCCCGGGTGGCGCGACGAGGACGCATCTGTGCCCGCGCGCGCGCAAGCCCTCGAGGAGCAGGAAGACTTGTACCTCACCGCCGGAATAGCCTCGTTCCGCATCGACGTGGACGACGACGAGCGGGGCAGTGCTGCTCACGCTCGATCCCAACTTCCGAGCGTGTGCAGGCTCCACGCGATCACCGGCCCGAACTACCCGACGGCTTCAGGAGCGCGGTCGGCTTCCCGCTCTCGTCCACCGCCACCATCGTCACGCTCGCTTCGGTGACGTGCACGAATTCACCGCCGCCGAAGCGACGCTGAGCCCACACGGACACGTGCACCGTGATCGACGTCCGGCCCACGCGCGTGGTGGTCGTGTAGAAAGAGACCAAGTCTCCGACGAGGACCGGTTGCTTGAACTCGACCTTGTCCATCGCGACGGTCACGATCCGCGACGGATGGTGCTTGTGCGCTTCCACCGCGGCCGCCAAGTCGATCTCGGAGAGGATGATCCCGCCGAAGATCGAACCCAGCGCGTTCGTGTCGCGCGGCATCATGAGTCGCCGGATCGAAGGGACCTTCTCGGCCGGAAACGTGCGTTCGTCGCTCATCGTGTCGTTGCTCCTCGCGAGTCCAAGGCGTGCACCGCCCAAGCTCGCACGGTCTCTTGCAGTTCCTGGGTTTGGTCGTCGAAGAAATGTCCCGCGTTCGCGATCTCGACGGTGTCGACGCCGGACGGGAGTTCCGGGAACTGCCGACGAAGCTCGGACAAGGTTCCGTACGTGTCCTTCTCGCCCATGACGACGAGCGTCGGCACCGTGACCCGCGCGAAGTAGGAGCAGTCGAACGTCAGGACGGGCAGCGCGACCAGCACGAGACGGCGGATCCGTGGATCCTCGATCGCACGTTGCACGGCCGTGCGCGATCCGAACGAAAACCCACCGGCCCAGAGCTCGACTCCCGGGTAACGCCTCACCATCCAGTCGAGGGCCGCGCCGAGGTCGTCCGCTTCGCCGCCATGTCCGTCGTGCGTCCCTTCGGAACGCCGAACGCCGCGGAAATCGAAGCGCAGGACGGCGAGGCCGGCGAGTTGGAGGCCGCGCGCCGCGCGAAAGACGACCTTGTTGTCCAGCGTGCCGCCGTGGAGCGGATGCGGATGGCAGAACGCCGCGATCGCGCGTGGTGTGGCGAGACCCTGCGGCTCCCACAGCTTGGCCTGGAGTCTGCCTGCTGGACCAACGACTTCGACGTCCATGAAACGCGCAGTCTAGCGCGGCGCGGGTGAAGGTCGTCCCGCCGCGTAAGTCCCGCGAGGATGGTTGCTTCGTAGCGGATGTGCGCCAAAATCGCGCGCTCAGTCCCCACGACCTCGAATAGACACGCGAATCATGCTGCGAATCCTCCTTCTCTCGGCGTTGCTCACCAGCTTTCTCCCGAGCTCTTCCGCCACGGCTCAAGACGCGCCGAAGCTCGATTTCCCGGCCGCAAGTCCGGTCGGCAAGGTCGAGCAACGTGTAGGCGTCACCGATGTCGCGATCAACTACGGGCGACCGAGCGCGAAGGGCCGCAAAGTGTTCGGCGAGCTCATCGCGTACGGCGAAGTCTGGCGCACGGGCGCCAACGCGGCGACGACGATCTCGTTCAGCACGGACGTCAAGTTCGGTGGCACCGATGTCCCGGCCGGCAAGTATTCGCTGCACACGATCCCCGCCGCGAAGGAGTGGACTGTGATCCTCAACAAGGTCGTGGATCAGTGGGGTTCCTACGCCTACGACGCGAAGGAAGACCAAGCGCGCGCAACGGTGAAGCCGACGACGCTCGCGGAGCCCATCGAGACGCTCGAGATCGGTGTCGGCGATCTGCGCGATTCGTCCGCGATGCTCACGCTCGCGTGGGAGCGCACGCGCATCGCCGTCAAGATCGAGATCGACCTGAAGTCCACGCTCGTTCCAGAGATCGAAGCTGCGATGGCCGGGTCGGGGAAGAAGCCCTACATGCAAGCGGCGATGTTCTATTACGAGAACGATCTCGACCTCGAGAAGGCCATCCAGTGGATGGACGCGGGCCTCGCGCAACAACCCGAGGCGTTCTGGATGACGTATCGAAAGGGCCTGATCCTCGCCAAGAAGGGCGACAAGAAGGGCGCGATCGCGGCGGCCGAGGCGTCGCTCGCTATGGCGCGCAAGGCCGACAAGGGCATCCGGGAAGAGTACGTGCGCTTGAACGAAGCGCTGATCGCCAAGCTGAAGTGATCCCGACGGCATTCCCGCGGCGGAAGGTGTAGCCCTCGCTCGCTACGCTCTCCGCCGCCATGCTCCCGCGCATCTTCGCTCTCGCTCGCGCGGGCTTCGCGCACCACCTCGCCGGCGGCGCGGTGCCCGTCGCTCCGCTCGTCGTGCACGGTGCGGTCGGTGCGCTCGCGGCACTCCTCGTGCGCGATTCACTCGGGCCCTTTCCGTTCGCGCTCGCGTTGTTGTCACTCACCGCGGCACTCGTCGCGCTGCCGCTGCTCGGCGACCTCGCGCCGCTCTTGCGCGCGGATCCGGCCGAGGAATGGATCGCGACGCAGCCCGTCACGCGCCGCGAGATCCGTTTGGCGCGGAGCCTCGTCGCCATCGCCGTCGTGGCCGGCCTCGCGGCTTCGAGCCTATTGCCCGCGGCCATTTTCGCGCCGCACGATTGGAGCCTCCTGGATCGAGCGGTGTTCGTCGGCGCAGGACTCGGGCTCGCGCTGACGTTGGCGGCCGCCTTGCTCGCGACACTGTCCGTGCTCGGAGGCCGCGCGGAAAGCGCGCTCGTTCTCGTGCAAACGCTGCTGTTCGCGGGCGTCGTCATCGGCGCACTCGTCGGATTGCGGTCGGTTCCGGCGCTCGCGCGCCTCACGGGACCGCACGACGGGCCCGCGTGGCTCACGCTGCTGCCCTCGACGTGGTTCGCGCGCGCGGTGACGGGCGAGATCGGGGCCGCACTCGCAGCCACGGCGACGGCGATCGGGTTGCTCGTGGTCGTACCCTCGGCGCCCGCGCCGGGACCGCTGCGTCGCGGCGCGCTCGCGCTCGTCCTCACGCCGATCCACGCGCTCGCCGTGCGAACGTGGGTGCGTCGCGAAGAACGCGCGAGCTTCGAACTCGTCGCACGACTGCTTCCGCTCGAGCGTGACGTCGTCCTGCGCACTTATCCGCTCGTCGGGATTCCGCTGGCCTTCCTGGCAGCGGGAGCGAAGTCGGGCGGAGCGGAGCGCGAAGCTCTCCTCGCGCTGCTCCTGTTCGCGCCGCCGGTGTGGATGCCCGTGCTCCTCGTTCACATTCCAGCCACCGCCAGCCACGGCGCGCGTTGGCTCCTCGACGGCGCGCCCCTGGATCGCGCCCACATCGCCGCCGGCGCGCGCAAGGCCGTGTTCGTCCGCTTCCTCCTGCCTTTGTACGCGGTGCTCTTCGGCCTCGCCGTGTGGCAAGCGGGACCCTCGTTCGCGACGAGACTCGTGATACCGGCAGCGCTCGTCGCCTGGCTCACGATCGAGCCGCTCTACGAAAGGTGCGTGCGCGATCTGCCCTTGTCGCGCTCACCCGATGACCTGCTCGTCGAAATGGACTGGACCGGCGCGATGATCGCGCTCGGGGCCGTGCAAGTCATCGCGGCCGTCTTGGCTTGGAAGTTCCTCGACACCTGGCCGGCCGCGGGTCTCGCGACTCTGGTGCTCCTGGGCCTCGCGGTCATGAGCGCCGTGCGCTCGCGGCGGCCCGCATCCGTGAAGATCCCGTCGCCCGCATAGGCCTTACGAGTGCGGATCCAGGACTTCGATCCGCCTGTAGCCTGGTTGGCCGGGCCAGGGTCGCCGTGGTTGTCCGCACTCCTGCGAACACGGCGGCTCACCCGACCTCGAACCGCGCACATGATCCTCCATCTCGACGGCGTCCTCCTCGCCGCGGCTCTCTTCACGAGCGATGCACCGGCCGCGCAAGCGACTCAGCCCCTCGGTGAGACGCGCGTCTATTCGATCCAACAAACGGCCACGTTGTCCGACATCCCGCCCGGCGCGAAGTCGGTGCGCTTCTGGGTTTCCATCCCGGACAACGAACGGCATCAGGAAGTGCTCGATTTCTCGGTCGTCGACGCGCCGGGAGCTTGGCGAGTCGAGCGCGACGCAGATCGAGGCAACCGCTTCCTCTACGTCGAGGTCGATTCGCCGAACACGGCGTCGCTCGCCGTCGTCGTCGACTTCAAGGTTCGCCGCGAGCCCGTCCTCTACACGATCGACGAGACCAAAGTCGGTCCGATCACCGACGTCCACCGACGCCTGTACGCCGAGGAAGTCCGCCTCGACGCGCCGCACATGGAAGCGACGCCCGCGATCATCGCGATGGCGAACGAGGTCTGCGGCAACGACACGAACCCGGCCACGCAGGCGAAGAAGCTGCTCCAGCACGTCGCGGACAAGGCGGATCACTATTCGAAAGACTCGACGAAGCCCTCTTGCGGGATCGGCGACGCTGCCGTGTGCCTCGAAAAGGGCGGCGGATGCTGCACGGATCTGCACTCGCTCTTCATCACGCTGGCCCGCGCACGCGGCATCCCCACGCGCCTTCAGATGGGCTACCGCGTCAATCCGAAGAGCGAGGGCAAGACCCATGACCCGGGCTACCGTTGCTGGGTCGAGTACTTCGTCCCGAACTACGGTTGGATCCCCTCCGACATCGTCGAGGCCGACGCGGTCGATGGGCTGGGCCCCGCGCGGTGGTTCACGGGCCTCACCGAGCGTCGCGTGTGGCTGAACGAAGGTCGCGAGTTCCATCTGCGCCCGAAACAGGCCGCGGGTCCCGTGAACACGATGATCATCGGTCATGCCGAGATCGACGGCGTCCCGGC
>CAZKIY010000154.1:0-3777 GCA_964552875.1 uncultured Planctomycetaceae bacterium | reverse complement strand
CTGGAAGCTCACCGGCGGCAAGTTCGCTCACGTGTTCACACGTCCGTCGCCCGTGCGCGAGTTCGCGTGGGACGACGACGTGCAGCCCGCGGGTGCCGCGATCGTGTGGAGCCCGAAGAGCGACAGTGACGTTTCTTTCGACGTACGCGGCCTTTTCGGCGTCGCCGGCGAGATCAATGACGTCGACGACTCGGGCACCGACCCGGTCGTCGCCGGCCTGCAGGCGAACGTCGACTTCAAGGCCAACGAGACGACGACGCTGCACTTCGCGACGTCGTACTCGGACTGGTCCGGCTTGAAGAACTTCACGCTGAGCCAGGGCAATACTGCGGACGCGAACGACTTCGCGATCTGGGACACCTATGTCAGCGTCTCGCTCGCGGGCGAGGGGTTCAGCCAGATCGCGGGCTTCGGTCAGTACTTCAACAACCTCGACGACGATTCGGGCGAGGACTCGGGCTTCGCGCTCGGCGTTCAGCTCGGTCAGACGAAGGGTCAGGGCAACTGGAACGTGTTCGGGGCGTACTACGACCTCGACGCGAACGCGGTGTTCTCGGCCGTTGCGCAGGACGACACGCCGATCGCCGGCACGGGACTCGGCGAAGGCATGAGCGGCTTCATGCTCGGCACACAGTACTTCGTGCTCGAGAACGTGTCCCTGCGACTGTGGGGCCTCACATCGGATGCCGATGCGAGCGAGGATCCCTACCGGATTCGCTTCGACATCGACTTCCGCGTCCCCTGATCCGTGCGAACGAACTCGCCGCGGCGGCTGCAAGATGTGCGGCCGCCGCGGCGAAGTCGTAGATTCGCGGCGTGATCCACGCACTATTCGTAGGTCTGATCCTCTCCCAGTCCCCCACCACGGTCGAGCTCGTCGAGACGTGGCCGCGCGGAACCACACTCGATCACGACGACATCCGCGACACACACGTCGTGTGGCTCGAGGCGATCGAGGCTGCGAAGTCCTCCATCGACCTGGCGCACTTCTACGCCAGCGACGATCCCGCACCCGGTGGGAAGAGCCGACTCGAACCGGTCGTCGCGGCGATCGAGCGCGCAGCCGCGCGCGGCGTCGTCGTCCGTGGACTGTTCGACGCCAAGTTCCACAAGACGTATCCGCAGACGATCGATCGTCTGGCGAAATCGGCGAACGTCACGACGCGACTGCTCGACCTGAAGTCGATCACGGGAGGCGTTCTGCACGCCAAGTACTTCGTCGTCGATGCGCTAGTGACGTTCCTCGGCAGTCAGAATCTCGACTGGCGCTCGTTGGAACACATCCAAGAGCTCGGCGTGCTCGTCGACTCCGCTGCCGTCGCAGCAGCATTTCGCGAAGCATTCGAGCTGGACTGGCGCATCGCGGGCGGCGAAGCGCGGGCCGAATCCAACTCGCGGGCGGCGGATGGTTTCCCGCTGCGGTCAGGTGATGGCGCGAGTGCGTTCACGATCACGCCGGTCTACTCGCCCGCCGCGTTGGCGCCTGACCCGAGACTCTGGGATCTGCCGCGCATCGTCGCGCTGATCGACGGCGCGAAGACGACCGTCCGGGTTCAGCTCCTCACCTATCGCATGACGAATCGCGACGGGACTTACTTCGAAGAGCTCGAGAACGCCCTGCGTCGTGCCGCCGCGCGCGGGGCGAAGGTCCAACTCCTGATGGCCGATTGGTGCATGCGGAAGGGCACGATCGAAGGCCTTCAGGCGCTCGAACCACTCGCGAACGTCGAGGTCAAACTGGTCACGATCCCACAAGATCCAGCCGGTTTCGTGCCGTTCGCACGCGTGATCCACTCGAAGTACCTCGCCGTAGACGGGCGCGCGGCTTGGATCGGCACGAGCAACTGGGAGAAGGACTACTTCGAGGAGTCGCGCAACGTCGGCCTCGTGATCGAAGGCGGACCGGTGCCGAGTCGCCTCGATGCGTACTTCCAGGACGGTTGGAACGGACCGTACGCGAAAGCCGTCGATCCGTGCGCGACCTACACGGCACCACGCATCGGCGAGTGACCGGGTCGCGCGTCTCGCGCCGCGGAGAGACCTTCTGGAACTCGAGCCGGCCTGCTACCAACGCGGGCTGATGCTCGCAATCGGAGTGATCCCGCCGCGCGAGGAACTTCGGGCGTAGTAGCTCAGTGCGTGGCGCCGCTGCCCGACAACGGCCTCGAGGGCCGTGATGCCTCGACGGACTCCGAGCGAGAGAGCAAACACTTCAGCGGGCCAACAAGAAAGCCCGCATGTCGTCGGGCATCGGACACACGATCTCGACGCGCTCGCCCGTCTCCGGTGTCCGGAACACGAGTCGATGATTGTGCAGCGCGTGCCGCTCCATCCCGAGTTCCGCACGGTCCGCCGCCGTCAACAACCCGTCGAGATCGCGCTCGAACAGCGACTCGTCGAAGCCGTACAGCTTGTCACCGACGATCGGATGTCCGATCGCCTGCATGTGCACGCGAATCTGGTGCTGCCGCCCGGTCAACGGGTGACACGCGACCAACGCGCAATCCGGGAACCGCTCGACGACGCGCCAATCCGTGCGGCAATCCTGTCCGTCGGCGGCGACCGTCATCTTGAGCGCGATCGTCGACACACGCGCCGTGCCGATCGGCAGGTCGACGACGCCGACGTCGCGCTCCGGGTTCCCGCGCACGATCGCGAGGTACTCCTTCTCGATCTGCCGGCGCTCGAACTGCTGTTGCACGTCGGCGTGCGCCGCGGGATCGAGCGCCACGAGCACGATCCCGCTCGTCTCGCGATCGAGGCGGTGGCACAAGCGCGGCGCGCCGAGCTTCTCCAACTCGAACCCCGCGCCGTAGCGCGCGTGAACGCGCTGGATCAACGTGTCGCTGAAGTAGCGACCGCTCGGATGCACGACGACGCCCGCGGGTTTGTCGACGCCCACGACGCGGCCGTCGTCGTAGAGGACGTCGAGGTCGTCCGTGACCGGCCCCGCGAGCGGTCGCCTCAATTCCTCGGGGATCACGACGATCACGCGCGAGCCGTGGGCGAGCTTGCGGCCCGGACGGCGCTCCTCGAACGGCTCCGCGCCGCCGTGCGGTCGATCGGGACGGCTCGGATCGACGAGGACGTGGCCGGTCTTGATCAGGTCTTGGATCGACGTCCGCGAACGCCACGCGAGGTGATGCACGAGGAACGAGTCGAGCCGGATGTCGAACCCGTCGTGCGGCCGCTGCCAGTCGTTGGCGCTGACCGCGAGCTCGACGTGCGTCGGAGCCTGGTTCAGATCGCGATCGTTCCCGAAGAGACCCATGGATGGTTCAGGATACGCGGGTGGTGAGAAACGACGCGGCCCGGCGGTGAGGCCGGGCCGGGACGAGGGAACGAGGGGCCGATCGAAGCACGCGCGCGTCGTGGGGCCCGGACGGTAGCCTCCGTGCTACGGTCGGAGGATCGTGCGACGGAGCCGGTGGTGAGCCCGAGTACTCGACACTCAACCTGTCCGACGGTCAGACAGCCCTCTCGTTACCAGTTGGCGAGCCGCTGACGCGACTCGCTATACGGCCGAGGGCGGACCCGACTGCGACGAGAACGACGGTCGGCGCATCGGGCGTGCACGACGACGCTTCTTCGCCTTGCTCGGATCGTTCTTGCGCGTCGCCTTCTGAATGATGCGCAGGCGCTCGCGGCGCTCACGACGACGCTTGTCCGAGCGCTTCTCGTGCCATGTGTTCGCCTTCGCGAGGCGGAAGATGCCGCTGTAGTTGCACTGGCGCTTGAAGCGCCGGAGCGCGGCCTCGAGAGACTCGTTGGCACGAA
>CAZKIY010000153.1:0-9621 GCA_964552875.1 uncultured Planctomycetaceae bacterium | reverse complement strand
GCGGCCCGAACCGCTACCCTCTGTCGGGGGTCATCCGCTTGGAGTTCCTATCCCCCCTGCACGGCGGCGAGCCCGCGTGGAATCGCAGCTTCGAGGCCCGCGCGAACGTCGAGAGCGTTCGCCGAGTCGAGTCTCGCGCTCGTGCCGTGCGCCGCGGCGTCGCGATCAGAGACGTGATCGAGACGCAGGCCGCGCGCGGCGATCCTCGTCGCGCTTCCGTCGTCGAAGCCGAAGTCCGCTCGGCCTGCGAGTGCTTGGCCGGCAGGCGCACGACGAAGCCCGACACGCGCAGCGGTTCGCTCCGCGCAGCCTGCGCGAACGTCCCTAGAACCTTGTCCCGCACGGGCCGCCGGTCCGCGCAGTCGTTTCACCTGCCTCTCGGAGACGCTCGATGTCCACACGCATGATCCTCACCGCCTCGATGTTCGCCGTTCTCGGAGTCGGCGCCCTCGGATGGCTAACCTCGGCTGCCAGCCCGACGCCGGCCTCCGCGGCGCTCGTCCAGGGCGGCTCGGCTGATCTTTTCGGCCTCCACTCGCTGAGCGGCGCCCACGGCTTCTCGTACAGCGGCACGCGCGTCGGAGTCGGTCCGGTCGCGAGCAGCGGGCGCATCGAGTTCGACGGATCGGACGGCTTGTTCCCTTCGTTCACGACGAGCGTCAACGGCCACGTCTTCACCGGGAGGTTCACGGGCAGCTACTTGGTCCGGGCCGACGGCACCGGGTCGGTCCTGATCCAACTGCCCTGGCTCGGAGCCCAGGCGCGCGGGAACTTCGTGATCCAGGACAACGGCGGCGGCACGTATTTCACGAGCACCGATGATGGCTACTCGGTCACGGGAACGACGAGGCGCATGTGAGCCGATCCGGGCGATCGGAACTCCGAGCGTCGGGCCCGCTGCTTCGTGAATCGAGTCGTGCCACTTCACACTCGGTTGCGGCCGCGGACTCGCGAAGCGAGGTCTCTCGACGTGATGAACGCGCCTCCCGTCGTCGTTAGTGGTTTCGGTCCCGTCAGCGCCATCGGATGCGGCCGCGACACGTTCTGGGATGCGCTGACGGCCGGCAAGCATGGATTCGGACCCATGTGGCAGCGCTGGGACGTGAGCGCGACCCGGGCACCCGCCGTGAGTAACTCCGCTTCGTCACTGTTGACGAGGATGTAGTGTCGGCACAGCGGCGCCGTCGCAACGCTGAGGATGCCGTCGCAAACGCCGCGTCCGGACATCTAGGCTCGTGCCGGACGCAAAGACACCCGAGCCGTCGGTCTCGAGCCACTCGTGCGTTTCGGACACGATCACGCGGGTTGTTGCCCGACTGGTTGAGCGTTCGAACGTGCGGTCCATTGGGCCCTCCTCGGTCTTGCGTGGGATGCACGGACCTGCGCGCGCGTTTCACATCAACGCGGGACTCGCTCATTCACGCGCCCCCGAGGGTGGAGGCGAGCGCGGCACCCGGTGCGACGACTCTGTGAGCGCTCCGAGTGCGCTTCTGCTTCCACGCCTCTCGCCGTGATCCGGGGATGTAGTTAGAAGGGAGCGCCGGTACGGTAGTCCGCTCCGCGCCATGAACCTACCCGGTTGGAATCCGCTCGCTTGGTGGACCGGCGTCGTGCTGCGTTGGTGGATGGCGGTCTTCGGTGCGGACGTCTTCATCTCGTACGCCCGCTCTGACGGCGCACGGATCGCGACGAAGACTCGCGACGCGCTCGCACACCGGCTGCTCGTCTTCCTCGACGTCTCTCAACTCGTGCACGGCGAAGAAGTCCCGGAACGGATCGAGCGTGAGCTGCGCAAGGCGCGCCAACTCGTCGTGATCCTGACGCCTGACGCGCTCGCCTCGCCCTGGGTGCGTCGCGAGTGCGAGTCCTACCGCAGGTTTCGAGACCAACGTGCGCGCATCGTCCCCGTGTTCGTGCGCCCGGTTCACCCAGCGCACCTGCCCCGCGACTGGCAGTGGATCGCCGATCGGCATGGCGAGTTCGTCGACGCGCTGGCGCCGGCCGCGCCCATCGTGGCGGACGAAGCGGAGCTCGACGTGGAGCGCGGCCTGCGGCTCGCGATCGAGCAGATGCTGCGCGGGCCACGCCAGCTGACCCTCGCGCGCCGCGCCAGCGCGTTGATCGCCGGCGTGCTCATCGCCATTCCGGCGCTGGCCTGGTTCATCATCGATCGCCAGCGCGAGCGAACCGTGCACTTGCAGGCCGCCGCTTCCGCCGAGAGCGAGCTGCGCTTCGCGGATGCCGCATGGAACGTCGCGATGGGATTGGACGTCGCGGGCGACGACGAGACTCGGCAGCGTCTCGACGCGGATCTCCAACGTGCGTTCCTGCGGCCCTTCGCCGTCGTCGATCTCGACTCCTGCTGGCGGCTCGAAGCGCTCGGCTCGCACGGCGGCGAGCCGCGCTTCATCGTGCGCGACGCCGAGCGCGAGTCCACGGATGGCGGTCGGATCGGCGTCGCCGGTCCCGCGGGCTGGTTTCACCTGCTCGACGCCCCGTCCGAAGCCCAACCCCAGTGCGCAATCGCGGCGGACGTCGCCTTCGTGCTCGCGAGCGGAATCCTCCATCGCATCCCGTTCGACGGTACCGCCGAACGGAGCGTTCCGGCCGCGGTCACCCGTTCGCTCATCGTCGGCGCGCTCGACTGCACGCAACTGTCGGTGCGCGACGGGGAGGTCTTATTGCTCGATCGAGCGCTCCCCCAGCATCACCTGCTCGTGTTCGATGCCCACACGCTGGATCTAAAGGCGCGCTTCACCATCGAGGACGAGGAGAACAGCGAGACGCTCGTCGCCTTGTCGCGACGGTCGGGAGCGCTGGCCATCGTCGTACGCCGTCGCGTCGGGACCGCCGAGCTCGGACTGAGCGTGTCGCGACTGACGAGGAGCGGAGAGCTGATGGAGCTGCGTGACTTCGCTCCGGATTTGCAACGAAAGCACGTCGGGAGCGTGTTCTCCCTCTACTCGATCGAGCTCGCGCCCGACGACGGACAGGTTTTCGTAGCACTGCACGAGCTGAACCTCTGGGGCGCGCCCGAGAGCCGCGGCGGAGGTGTGCACTGGCTGGCGCTGGATCCCGAGTCCGCGCGCGCGCCACTGACGCTCGAGCCGGGTATCGACGCTCTGCGTCCGACGCTCTCCCTTTCCGCCTTCGAGGCCATCTACCAGCGCGATTCTCACGAGCTGCGCGCGCTGTCGTGCCGCTCGCTCGTCTTGCTCGACAGACCGGCGGTCACGGTGGCGCCGCGCGCGGACGCGTGGACCCTCTTGGAAATGCCTCCGCCGGGGCTCGCGTTCCGCGCCTTCGTTGCAACACGCACCGATCTCGTGGTGTACGACGATGCTCGGCCCGTGCTGCGCACGGCCTGGCGGCATGCGCTGGGTTCGATGGGCGTCGAGCCGGAGCCGCTGAAGATGCTGGCCTCCGCGGACGATCGCTTCGTCGTGCTCGAACTCGCGGCCGGCGAGGCGCCGACGCGCACGCTGATCGTCTGGCGCTGCGACCCTGTCTTATTCGCACAGATCGATTCGAAACCCGATCGCGTGCGGCGTGCGCTGCTCGAATGGGATCGATTGCGCTTGCCCGCGGCGCCGGATAGTCGCTGAACCCGCAGCTCCGTCAGTGCACGGATTCGCAACGCTTGTTCTCGGCGCGGTGAAACCGGATCCCGTCCAATGACCCCTGGACCGCGGAGTCCCCACCGCCCCCCAACGCCCGCGCATTGCGGCTGCGTCGCGCGCGCGCGATAACGGGCACATGATGCCCAACCCCAACGCCGTGCGCAGAGTCTGTTTCGTGGTGATGCCCTACGGCGAGCGCCCGACGGGAGTCGCCAAGGCGGGCGTGCCGGACAAGGTCGATTTCAATGCGCTGTACGAGCGCGCGCTACAGCCCGCGATCGAAGCACGAGGCTACTTGGCTGTGCGCGCCGACCACGAGCTCAGCCCGCTGATCGTGGTCGACATGCTGGAGCGCCTGACGCTCTCGGATCTCGTGCTGGCCGACCTCACGTTGCAGAACGGCAATGTGTACTACGAAATCGGCGTGCGCCACGCGACCGACAAGCACAACTGCGTGCTGGTCGCTGCCGATTGGGCGCAGCCCTTGTTCGACCTCGCGCAAATTCGCCAGGGACGCTATCCGTTGCCCGCGGGGCCGCTGGCGGACGAGCACTATTCCAAGGTGCGCGCCACCGTCGAACGCGCCATCGACCTGTACGGCGACTCGCACTCGCCCGTGCATCAAGTGCGCGACGCCGCGCGCGCGCGGCCGCAGGCGAGCACGTTTCGCGACGAGTTCGAGAAGCTCGCGCAGCTCCAGGCGCGCATCCGCGCGCTTGCGCACCAACCCGACGCCAATGCTCGCCGAGCGGCAGTTGCGCAGCTCGTCGCCGCGCACACCGGCGCCGATGGCCAGATCGCGACCTCCGACGGCGCGGCGCTCGAGCTCTTGCACGCCGTGCGCGACTGGGCCGGTTG
This sequence comes from uncultured Planctomycetaceae bacterium, assembly GCA_964552875.1. Taxonomy (GTDB): domain Bacteria; phylum Planctomycetota; class UBA1135; order UBA1135; genus JAEUHZ01. Next base: position 5,143 of record CAZKIY010000153.1, on the reverse strand, counting down.
GGACGACAAGTTGGCGTACATCCAAAAGCTCGCGCCGCGCTTGCGCGAGCTGCCCCACGTGCGCGAGCAGCTCTGTCTCGCGCAATCCAAGACTGGCGACGACTTCGGCGCCGTCGGGGGCCTCGAGGCGCTTATCGCGACCCACGGCGACAGCGCCGAACGCCGCGGCCTGCTCGGCGGATGCTTCAAGCGGCTATACGACGCATCGGTCAAGTCGGGTCAGCCCCACGCACGCCACCTCGACCAGGCGATCGAGCACTACGAGCGCGGCTCGCTGCTCGACCTCAACGCCTACTACCCCGCCAACAACCTGCCGCGCCTCTACCGCCAACGCTCCGCCGCGGGCGATCTCGAGCGCGCCGTCGCGACGTCGCACTGTGTCGCCGCCGCCTGCAAGAGAGCCCTGCTCTTCGCACCCGGCGACGAGTGGCTGCGCCCCACTCTGCTCGGCGCCGCCTTCGACGCCTGCGACGCGCCGCTCGCGCGCGAGCTCGCCGCTCGCGTGCGCTCCGAAGGGCCGGCGCAGTGGAAGCTCGAAACGACGCTGGTCGACCTCGAGCGCAGCGCGAAGCTGTGCGCACATTCGCTCGAGCTGCTCGCGATCGTCGCCGACCTGCGCGCACTGATCACTCCGTCCCGCGGCTGAGACTCGCGCTCGGGCGTCGGAGGTGCGAGGCGAGCGCGTATCATCGCCGCGCTCACTCCCAGCCCCTCCTCTTCTCGCCATGCCCAAGTCCGAAGCTCGCAAGTTCCGGCAGCGTTCCTCCACCAAGACCGCGATCGTGCTTCTGCACGGATTCTCCGGCGACGCCGATAAGACATGGGGGCAGTTCCCGCGGTTCCTGGTGGACGCTCCGCGCCTGAAGGGGTGGGACGTTTGGAGCCTGGGTTTTCCAACCAGCCTCTACCCGGAGATCCGCGGCTTCTGGCAAGCCGATCCTGGAATCGAGCTGATCGCCAAAGAGCTTCGTACGCAGTGCGCCAAGGGCGGACTCGCGCAGTACGAACGCCTGGTGATCATCGCCCACAGCATGGGCGGGCTCGTCGCGCAGCGGGCAATCGTGGACTTCCCCGAGGTGGCCGAGCGCGTCGACGCGCTCTTCTTGTTCGGAGTTCCAAGCCTCGGCCTCGCGAAGGCGCGCATCTTCAGGCTGCTCAAGCTCCAGGTGAAGGACATGGCGCGCGGTGGCGCATTCATCACCGACCTGCGCAAACGCTGGAGCGCGCGGTACCCGGATAACTCAGAGCCCTTCGAACTCCACGCCATCGCCGGCAACCGCGATCAGTTCGTGCCACCCAGCTCGTCGCTCGAAGCGTTCCCGCGAGCGCATCACTACTGCGTACCGGGCCAGCACGTTTCACTGGTCAAGCCGACCGCCGCGGCCGACGCGTGCGTCCAGTTCGTCATCAACGGCATTTGCCGGCGCGCTCCCGGTGCCACGGGTTGGAGCAGCGATCAGGCCGCTGTTGAGCGAGGCGAGTTCCAGCTGGCCATCAAACGCCTTCTGCCGCGCGCCCGGGAGCTCACCGGCGACTCGTTGGTCGACCTTGCGCTCGCGTTGGATGCATCCGGCAAGCGCAAGGAGGCCATCCGCGTGCTCGAGGAGCACCCCAGTCCCAGCACCGACGCACTCGGCGCGTTGGGTGGCCGCTACAAGCGTCTGTGGCTGCTCGACGGCACGGTGGCCGACGTCGAGCGCGCGTACGACCTCTACTCTCGGGCACTCGAGGCATCTCAAGCGAAGGACGACAGCGCGCAGGTCTTCTACCACGCCATCAACCTCGCCTTCATCGAGCTCGTGCACTTCAAGCGCCGCGGTGCGGCGAAGACACTGGCGCAACGGGCCCTCGACGCCTGCCAGCGCGCGGAGATCAAGGACCTGTGGAACTTCGCGACGCAGGGCGAAGCGCGTCTGTATCTGGGCGACGCGGCGAACGCCGTGCGCGCCTACGCGGACGCACTGCGGCTCGAGCCCCAGCCGCGACAGATCGAGTCGATGCAGTCGCAGGCCATGCTCGCCGCCGAGAAGTCGCTCGGTGAGCGGCCCAAGTCGCTGACCAGCCTGTTCGAGCGCGCCGAAGGCTGATTCGTACCATGATCGACGCCCCACGATGAGCAAGTACGAGTTCGAGGTGTTCTTGAGCTACCGGCGGGGCCAGCGGCTCGAACCGGGCGGCGAGTGGCAGCTCGACCGCGACGGCGAGTGGGTCCACAAGGTGTTCTTCCCGGAGTTCAAGCACTGGCTCGAGCAGGAGTACCCAGGGGCGCGCATCGCGTTCGACCGAGATTTGCCGCCGGGACAGCTCTGGAAGAACACTCTCAAGCACTGGCTGCGCCACTCGAAGTGCCTCGTCGCGGTCTGGAACCCGCTGTACTTCCGCTCGCCGCTCTGCCGCAGCGAGTTCCACTCGATGCTCGAGAGACAGAAGAAGCACATGCCCGAGCACGCCGAAGGACCGGGCCTTGTGCTACCCGCAGTGTACGCGGACGGGAAGTGGTTCGATGACGAGGCCCAGGCCTTGCAGTTCTTCAAGAGCTTCTCCGAGTTCTCGCGCTACGCGGGCCCGATCCGGCAGGACGAAGTTGCGCACGCCAAGTTTGCGACCGCCATGCAGGAGTTCTGCGGCTGGGTCGCGCGCTCGATCGAGTCGGCCCCGCCGTACGACTCCACGTTCTCATGGTGCGACGCCGACCCGCTTCCCCCGGCCCACGCCTACGACGTACCGAGGCTCCAATGACCGGCCGCGTCATCACCTTCTATTCCTACAAGGGCGGCGTCGGGCGCAGCTTCCTGCTCGCCAACGTCGCAGTCTGGATGGCGCGCGCGGGATTCCGCGTGCTGTGCGTCGACTGGGACCTCGAGGCGCCCGGGCTGTTCCATTACTTCAGCGAGAACGGGCTGCTCCTGCCGGGACGCCGCGCGGGCATCGTGGAGCTGGTCGGAGAGCTCACCCAGAACAGGCAGCCGGATTGGAAGCGCCTGATTCGCGAGACCACGATCGAGAAGGCCAAGGGCAAGCTCGACTTCCTCGACGCGGGCGACACGTCGTCGGACGAGTACGGTAAGCAGCTTGCCGCGATCGACTGGGACGAGGGCTACCGCTCCGAGAAGATCCAGCTCGGCGAGCGCATCGAGCAGCTCCGGCGCAAGTGGGTGCGCGACTACGACTTCGTGCTCGTCGACAGCCGCACGGGCTTGACCGACATCGGCGGCATCTGCACGGCGCAGTTGCCCGACCTGGTCGTGCTCGTGTTCGCGCCCAACCGCCAAGGCCTCGACGGCACGCTCGGCGCGCTCGACAAAGCCCGCAAGCAGCGCGCGCTGCTGCCGCTCGACCGCGGGGATTTCATGGCGCTGCCCGTGCCGTCGCGCTTCGATCCCAACGCGGTCGGCGCCGATCTCGACAAGTGGACGCGCATCCTCGGCGAGCGCCTCGAGCGTGTGTACGACGAGTGGCGCGACAAGGACGTCAAGCCGGAGCGCCTCAACGCGCTGCTGCGCATTCCGCACGTGGCGCGCTGGAGTCTGGGCGAGCCGCTACCGGTGCTGCTCGAATCGAGCGACGACCCATCGAGCGTTTCCTACGCCATCGCGACCGTCGCCGCGTTCCTCGCGCGCGGTCTCGAAGACTCCAAGCTGCTCGTCGAAGAGCGCAATCGCTACGTGAACGAGGTTATCGAGCGCAATCGGACGCTGCTCGGCGCCGATTCTGTCCCCACGACGACCTTCAAGTACGACCTGTTCCTCTCGTTCTCGCCCAGGGACCGCGACTTCGCGCGCGCCGTCGCTCTGGAGCTGACCAAGGTGCGCGGCCGGCGCGTGTTCATCGACGAGGAGTCCATCAAGACCAGCGCCCGTTGGGCCAACGAACTGTCGCGCGCGCTGGAGGAGTCCCGCGGCATCGCGGCGATCGTCAGCGACAACATCTCTTCCTGGGAGCGCTCCGAGGTCGAGCACTTCATCGATCTGGCGCGCACGGACCGATCGCGCGCCGTGATCCCCGTACTGCGCCACGGCGACCTTCCGGACTGGCCGCAGCTCTTCGCGTATCAGGCCGCCAAGATCGGCGCCGGATCGCCGGCCGAGGTCGCCTCGGCGTTGCACGAAGCGCTGCGCCGACTGGACCAGCCGGACACCGCAGCGCCCGCCGCAGCAGTCGCCAAGGCGTGGACCCAGTCCGACGCGCTCGCCGCCTACCGCGAGTGGGTCGCCAAGCAGCACGAGCGGCTCGTGCCCTACTTCGACGGCGCGGCGGACCTGCTGCTCGACGAGACGTTCGTCCAGGTCGAACTCGAACCCACGCCGCGGCGTGAGGATCTCGAGCGGCAACAGGATCTGTTGCGATCCAAGTCGGACGCCGACCCCGCACCGCGCACGCTCGAAGGCCTGCTTCTCCCGGACCAGCGCGGACCGAGCGCTCCGCGCTGGATCATCGTGGGCGAGCCCGGCGCCGGAAAAACGACCCTGGCGCGCAGTCTCGCGCGCTCGATCGCTCGAGTCGGCTCGCAGGTTCCGGTGTTCCTCCCGCTCGCGCGGGTGAAGTCGTCCCTCGACCCGCTCGAGTTCGCGGTGCAGGACATGCTCGGCGACGACGCCCCGCGGTCCCCTCGCGCAAACGTGCTGCGCGCCGCGCTCGCGGGCGCGGCCCAGCGCGGTGAGCTGCTCCTCTTGCTCGACGGACTCGACGAGGTCGACCCGGCCCGCATGGACAAGCTCTACGCGGAGATCCTGGCCTACGCCACCGCCAACCCTTCGACCGCGCTGGCCGTGACCTGTCGCCCGATCGCACTCGAGCGCCTCGACGTGCCCGCAGCCTTCTGTCGCGCGCGAGTCCTGGCGCTGCCCAAAGAGCGGCAGGACGAACTGCTCTCCAAGCTGCTTGGCACGAGCGAAGCCAAGCGCGTGCGCGCACACATCGACCAGCATCCCGCGCTGGCCGACCTCGCCGCGAGCCCGCTGCTGCTCACGCTGCTCGCGGTCGTGGCGCGCGACACCGTCCTGGCCGAGACGTCGCTGCCCAACACGCGCACCAGGCTCTACGAGACCGCCGTCGACCTCCTGCTGCGGCGCGGTTTCGGCGTGGAGAAGCACGGCGTGCGCGACACGGGGCACGCGCGGCGGTTGCTCCAGAAGCTCAGCCT
>CAZKIY010000152.1:5023-9655 GCA_964552875.1 uncultured Planctomycetaceae bacterium | reverse complement strand
CGCGTCCTCGCCACTGCCGAACATCGAACGCTCGCCGATCTCGTCCAGCAGCCGGCTGTGCAGCCGCGACTTGATCGACATGAAGTCGACGGTTGCGCCGCGCACGGCCGGCGTCGTCTCGGGCGCGGAGCGCCACAACGGCTCGCGCTCCTCGCCCGAAAGGCGAGCAGCGAGGTCCGTCGACATGGAGCGCCCGAAGCGCGCGCGGATGTGTTCGCGATCGATGGAGTCGGCCACGTGGATTCCTCAGCGCCTCAATCGGCGAACGACGCCTTGGTGGAACCGCCCGTGGGCGGAGTAGGACGAACGCGCGGGGCTGGCGCCGGTTCGGAGTCGGACTCCGTCACGTTGTCGGCCAACACGTCGTCGACGAGGCGCTTGACCGCCTTGCCGAAGCCGAAGAGCTGCGTGCCGTGGAGGATGTACGGTCGCCCCGTGTTGAGCGCCGTGATCAAGCGCTTCTGGTACGGGATGATGTAATCGACGTCGGCGTCGAGACGCGCTTCGACGTCCGCGAGCGTCAATCCGCCCGGCGCTTTCTCGAAGTTGTTGTTGAGGACGATCTTCGTCCGCTCCTTCGGGAAGCCGATCTGCTGGATGACCGGCAACAGTCGCGACGCGCCGACGATGTTCGGCACCGTGTTCTGCACGACGACGTACGCGCGATCCGACATGTCGAGGATCGACATGATCATCCCGTCGAGCATGGGGAACGTGTCGACGATCACCCAGTCCCACGAACGACGCGCGAGGGTGAGCGTGCGCGACAACGTCTCGTCGTCGACGACGCTCGCATCGACGGGATCGACGGGGGCGCCGAGAAGGTCGAGTCCGCACTCGTGACGTATCGTCAGCTTGCGCAAGAGCGTCTCGTCGAGGCGATTCTGTTCACGCGCCGCGTGCGCCAACGTCGTGGTCGGCGTGAGGTCGAGCATCGGACCGCAACTGCCGAGGTGAACGGAACAATCGACGAGTAGCACCTTGCCCGGCGGGAGACGGCGCGCGAGCTCGCACGCGACGCTGACCGACATCGTCGATTTGCCGACGCCGCCCTTGTTGCTGACGAAGGACAGAACGCGACCGAGATCCTTCTTCACCTCTTTCGGCCGACGGAGGACGCGATCGAGGAGCTGTTGGAGCTCACCCGTCGACAGCGGACGACGCAGGAAGTCCTGCACCTGCGCGCGCACCGCTTCGATGATCACGGTGCTCTCGCCGTCGCTGAACCCGAGCCCATCGGGCCGGTAGAGCGCGACGATCGCCGTGCCCGGAGCCGCGGCCGAAACTTCCTCGGCGAACGACTTCAACGAGCGCGGATCGCCCTCGACCTGCACGCAGACGATTTCGGGCCGGCGATTGCGCGCGAGCTCGATGCCTTGTCGCGCGCCGCGGACGGAGTGGACGACGGGCTTCCAGCCGCGCAGGCCGGCCACCGCCGCGGTGAACTCGTCCTTGAGCAACGGGTCCGAGCCGACGACGAGAATTTGGGGGGTGTGCTCCATGTTGAACGAGTCCTGTCAGCGAGTCAGGGCAGGTGCCAGCACAGTTCCGCGCTGGATCTGTGTGTAGTCGTGAACGTTTTGCGGCAACGGCGCAGCGACGCCGTACGCGAACTCATTCGAGTAGCGCAGCACCGCCTGCCATTCGGTCGCCGTCAGCGGAGGGCCGAGGCTCTCGTCCGCTGCCGAGCCGAGGCTCGCGCTGGCGTTGTCCTGTGCGACCCAGCAATTCACGGCGACGTGGTTGATCAGCTCACCGCCGGAGATGACGAACGTGCCGGTTCCGGAGTAGAGGTTCGGCGGCGGTAGCGGGCCGTTCGGGTCGTAGCCCACAGGCCACAAGTGCGCGAAGGCATAGCCGACGACCCGCAGGACGATGGCGCCGTTCGAGGTGGGGATCTCCTCGACGATCGGGATGTAGGCCGGCTTGCGGCGCGTGAACCGGAACGGGCGTCCGGGGGAAGCCGTCGCGCTCGGAACGGCGTACCCGACGCTCACGGGCCAACCGACTTCGTAGTCGCAGGGATTCGCGGGTTCCGAGGCCGCATCGAAGATGAAGTGCCCGACCACGGAGCTGTCGGACACGAGCACCAAGCTGCCGTTCGGTTCGACGCGGACTTGGGCCTGGACGTTGTCGCTGTTGGCCTGCCAAGCCGCGGTGCGGAAGTGATTCACCCAGCGATCGAGGCGGATGTAGAACGGAACGACTCCGGCGATGCGCTCGCGATACGGTCCGGTGACGGTCGGTTCGTGATCGTAGAGGGGCGCGCCGGTTCCGTCGCACGGCGCGCGGCCGACGCGCATCGCGGGTCGCGCGCTGGCGATCGCCGTGGCGCGCACGGTGATCCCGTCGCGGCGCGGATCCCAGTCGTCGCCCGGAGCCTGGAGGATGGTGCTGCCGAGACCGAGCACGATCGGCACGGTCGGCAAGGACGAGCTCGTGCCGGGCTGCACGTCGAGCGCGTCCGCGTCGCCTGCGCGGCGCATGCGCACGAGGAAGCTCAGGGAGCTGTAGTTGGGTAGTCCCGGCCCACCGGCCACGAAATCGGGTCGGACGTAGGAGCCGGACTCGGTGTGTGGCGCGCTCGCGTCGAACCGTCCCGCGACCATGTCGCCGTGCGGGCGATTCAGGTTGTTCACTTGCAGCCGCGGATCGTCGAGCTGCGCGAGGCTCGAACCCTCGTGACTTCCGACGACGGCGTTCGAGTTCCAAGCGCCGGTGCCATCGCTGACCTTCAGGACCGGACCGGCGGTCAAGTTGGCGGAATCGACATCGTCCATCGGGTAAGGACCTGTCGCATTCTCGGGCGTATATCCCCCCAGCGTCGGATGCAGGTCGTCGTCGAAGACCAGTCGCGCCATCGCGGAGGCCTTGCGGCGCTTTTCAGTGTTGCTGTCGCCCATGCCTTCGTCGAAGTTGCGCCAGCGACAGCCCTCGAGCGCCGCCGAGTCCACCGCGACCTGCATCTGCGCCTGCGCCAAGTTCGCGAGGCCGACGTCGATCACCAACCCCGCGATCGCGAAGAACACGAACGTGAGCAGCGCGAAGAGGAGCAGAATCGCTCCACTTCGCTCACTCGTCGCTCGCTCGCGGCGTGCGAGGCGGAGATTCACCGTCCGCCCCCCGAGGCCGGCTTCCCGTCGGAGGGCAGGACGATCGTCTGCTTCTGATCACCGTTCTGGATCGTGATGCTCTCGAGCTTCACCGGAGGTTCGGGCTCCGGCAGCGGAACGGCCGCCACAGTCGGGTTCGTCGATTCGGCGAGGGCCGTGATCTCGACTTGGTTGTTCAGCGCGCTGAGCAGCTCGTCGTATTGGGCCGCCGGCACCGCGACGAACGCCGGGTCCTTCGTGTTGGCCTTCGCTTCCGTCATCGCCTGGATGACGACTCCGCCTTCGACGATGCGACGTGTGACGGCGCCGAACGATTTCTCCGTGTAGGCCTGACGCGAGACGTCGGACGGGATCGCGGAACCCTTCGGGCCGAGCGGACCCGCGTACGGATCGGCGGCCGCGACGAGCACGAAGCGATCGTTCGCCTTGAGACCGCGCAGCGTGGGGATCTGCGCCGCTGTGACTTGTACACCGACCATCCCGGACGGGATCGCGGCCGTGCGACTCGCGGGCGAACCCTTGGTCAGGAAGTCCTTCTCGGTGAAGCCGTAACCTGGACGCTTGTCGCCCTTCGTCACACGACCGAGGACCTGGCTCGCCTCGAGCAAGCCGGCGTCCTGGGCCTTGTCGGGGTCGAGCAGGATCACGCTCGGCTGGCCTTTTTCATCGGCGAAGTGTTCCAGGCTCACGGCCGTGAACGCCGGGATGGTCTTCGTCGCGCGCGGATAGGCCTTCTTGCCGGCGCGAGCCTCATCGGCCTTGGCCTGGGCCTGACCGGACCAGGGCATGCGTCCTTCGTTCAGGAGCGCGTAAGTGCCGAGACCTGCGCCGACGATGACGACGACGAGGACCGTGAGCGGGATCCACTTCGTGCCGGACGTACGCCGGCGAGAGTTCTGCTGGGACATGGTGTTCTGCTCGGAGGAGTAGCGTGATCAGGGACAGGTGATCCCGGAGTGGAAGACCTCACGGCGGAAGACGCCTTGGGCCGAGATGAGGCGGCGGAAGGGGCGCACCTCTTTGTTCAACGCGTAGAACTTCCCGAGGCCGTACTTGCCGGCGTAGATGCCGGCTTCGGCGCTGGAACCGCCGAGGACGGTGCCGCCCGGTGCATTCAACTCGGTGACCCCGCCATCGTTGGCCAAGATCGGCTCCGCGATGGGGTTCTCTTCATCGACGTCGACGGGCTGAAAGGCCGTCATCGACGCAGCTTGGTAGGGGCAATTGACCCTCAAAGCTACCAGGCCGCGCTCGGGTCCGGACGAACCCAGGCTGAAGGGCGCCAGCGCCGGATCGAGGTTGAACGTCCGCACTTCCTCGATCACGTCGACCCAGCGGATCGTCTCGACGCCGTTCGCGCCGCGGGACACGACCTGGGGGACCTTGACGATCACGCCGTCCAAGAACGATTCCACGACGGCCCCGGGGTAGTGCAGGTACTTCGTGCCGTCGATGTCGCTCACGACCATGAGCGGCAGCAGGATCCGATTCACGATCGGCCAGCCCGATGTGTCGGGCA
>CAZKIY010000152.1:1492-4923 GCA_964552875.1 uncultured Planctomycetaceae bacterium | reverse complement strand
CGTTCCGGCGGACCGCACTGACCCCCGAGGATCGAGGAGGCTCCGATCGAAGACCACCTGCCGGTCTTCACTTCGAAGCCACCCCTCGCGAGGTGCAGGCCGTCCACGAGTCCTGCAACCCGCATCCGGCGGCGCGATTGTAACTCGGGTCTTCGATTTGGGGATTTCTTCCGAGTGGTCCATCGAGGAGCCTTTCCCGGCCCCGTGGGTGCGACTCCGCGCACGCGCGGCATGAAGGAACCTCAACCTGGACCACATCCTCATCCATCCGCCGTTCGCGGACCCGACCCAGCCGTACCTCTCGTTGCCCACGCTCAAGGGGCACCTGCGCGCACAGGGTCTCGATGCGCGGGTCGTCGATCTGAACGTCGAAGCCACGCACTGGCTCTTCGCGCACGACACCATCGCGGACGTCGGGCGACGGCTCGGTGCGCGCTTCTCGCAGCTCAACGGGCAGTATCGGTTGACGTTCGAGGAACAGCGTGAGTACATGGCCCTCGCCGACGCGCGGCCGAAGCTCGAGCGCATCCTCGGTGCGTCACCCTCCCCGATCGAGGTGTTCCAGTCGCGCGAGCTCTTCTTCGACGCCGCGACGTACACGTTCGCGCGACGGCAGGCCGAGGAGTACTTCGACGCACTCAACGCGACGTACTGGCCGTTCCGCTACGGGTTCAACACCGTCGGTCACGGCGTCGCGCCGTGGAGCTTCGATCTCCTCGAGCAGTACTTCGAAGGTCGGAAGAGCCCGCTACACCCGTTCTACGAGGAACACTTCGCGAGTGCCTCGGAGTGGGATTGGGACCGATCCGAGGGCCCGCCGTGCGACGTCACGGACACCGTTTTCATCGGCATTTCCGTGGTTTTCCCCTCGCAGGTCCCCGAGGCGCTCTACCTCGCGCGGTTCCTGAAGGAGCGCGCGCCGAACGCCTTCGTCACTCTGGGCGGACCCGCGATCCATCAGATCGCGATCCACTTGGACGAGGCACGCAGGTTGCGACTGCTCACGTGGGTCGACGCGATCGGACTGTTCGAAGGCGAGGAGACGCTCGTTCAGCTCTTCCCGAAAATCGCCGCGTGGCGCGACGCACCGGACGCGGCGACGAAGCACGCGATCCTCGCGGACGTGCCCAATCTGCTCGTCGCGGATCCGTCGGGCGAGAGCACGCGCACGGGTCCGCGTTGGTCGCTCGACTTGCGCGACGCGGCGATGCCGGACTACTCGGACCTCGACCTCGATCGCTACCTCGCGCCGAGTCGCACGCTGCTCTACGCGCCGACGCGCGGCTGTTACTGGGGACAGTGCTCGTTCTGCTACTACGGGTTGACCGAGACGGCGACCGCGACGTATCGCGAGATCCCTCCGGACCGCGCCGCGTCCGAACTCGGGCAGCTCTCGCGTCGCTACGGCGTGAAGAACGTCTACCTGTCGTGCGACGTGCTGTCGCCCAAGTACGCGCTGAAGCTCGCCGATGCGCTGATCGAGAAGAACGTGAAGATCCGTTGGTCGAGCGACCTCAAGATCGAGAAGTACTTCACGGCCGAGCGCTGTGAGCGCTTGTTCGAATCGGGCCTGCGTTCCGCGGCTTTCGGCATCGAAAGCGGCTCGGATCGGATCCTCGAGCTCATGCGCAAGGGGTGCGACCGCGCGACGATGACGACGGTGAATCGCGCTTTCCACGAAGCCGGCATCGCGACGGAGTGGATGACCTTCACCGACCATCCCGACGAATCGCTCGAAGAAGCGCTCGAGACCGTGTCCTGGATCGAGGAAGAACAGGAAGCGATCGACTTGTTCCTGGTCGGCGAGTTCGGCCTGGAGGCCGGCTCGCACATCGCGCAGGACCCGGCGCACTACGGCATCCGGCGCATCTACCACGCGGCGGGCGATGACCTGCGCCTGTACGCCTTGTTCGACACGGCGCGCGGACCGCGCGGTGGCGAGGCGAAGCGACGCGTCGACTCCGCGATCGACGCGCTCGCGTCACGTTGGGATCTGCATCCGTATCCGTGGGCGGGCGCGATTTCCACCCATCACACGTTCCTGCACTTCCTGGAGTTCGGTCCGCGCGCGTTCCGCTCGCATTTCCAGCGCGCTCCGCAAGCCGTGCACGGACCGATGCCGTTCCCGCCCGTGTCACACATCGCCGGTTTGCGCGAGAAGATGCGCTTCGAGACCGATCGCATGGAAGTGCACATCGCGGAGTTCTTCGCGCGCTACTTGCCCGATGCGTTGCGCGCGGGGCCGACGGGTCGACGAGGATTCGGAGAACCGCAAACCGGTGGCTCCGCGCCGCTCTCGGCCGCCGATTACGACGTTGCCGCAGCCGCAGGTCCGGTCCTGCGTCGCGGCAACGCGTGAACGGGCGCGAACGCCCGACGAATCACATCCCGTCGATGGTGAACGGGAACGTCATGTAGTGCACACCCAGGTCGTCCACGAACGTCGCCAGGGATTGGTGGATTCCGTTAGCAGTGCCGTGCGATGTCCCGATCACGACCAATCCCGGACGCACCGAGACCTGCGTGCGCCGCGACCATTGGTCCGGATTCTGCGGGAAAACCTGCGGATTGTGCATCAGCGTTTGCACGGAGAAGCGGACCTCGCCGCTCGTGAGTTGCGGCACGCGCAAGTGCGGCCGCCGCGGCATCGTGACCGGCCACGTGCGCCGCACGGTCGACAGATCCGTGTGGAAGAGTTGGCCGAAGATCGTCAGATCCGAGCCCCCGCCGCCGGTCCCGACGAGCTGGTGACACTCGGCGATCGTGATCGTCGTCGTGCACGAGGTCGTGTTCCCGAGCATGTCGGCCGTCGTGAACGTGACGACGAACGTGCCCACTTGACCACTGCTCGGCGTCCACGAGAACTGCGACGTCGCTGGTTGCCCCATGAGCGGCAGCGGAGGATTCATCGTCGCGCCGGGCGGCAAGCCCGTGACGCTGAACGTCGCCAGCTCGCCCGGCGCACCGGTCATCGATTCGCCCGAGGCCGAGAAAGTCAGGTTCACTCCGACCGAGCCCATGACGGCCGCCGGAGTGGTGCACGCGGGTTGCCCGAAGGGCTGCCCGCAGGAAAGGTTCACGCGATCGAGGCTCGCGGGCTGATCGACGAACAAGTCAGCGATGCGATCCGATGTGATCCCGTTGCCCGCGGCCCCTTGGTTCAGCGTGCAGCTCGAGATGATCTGACACGTGTTCGGATCGATCTGGTACACGCGACCCGAGTACCCGAGCATCACCAGGTAGTTCGCGCACATCGTCAGCCCATCCGCGGAATCTCCGGGCGGATTCGGACAAACCGAGACGACCTGACACGTCAGGGGATCGAACTTGTAGAGGTTCTGGGAATCGCCGCGCCACAGGTACTGGCCGTCGTTCGTGAGCCCTTCTGCACCGTTGTCGCCCGGCGGATCGCAGAAGCCGAGGAGCGCGCA
>CAZKIY010000152.1:0-1392 GCA_964552875.1 uncultured Planctomycetaceae bacterium | reverse complement strand
GGTCGCGGAGCGGAGAGCATTGCCGCCCAGGCACCGATGATCGACTGGTCGACATCGAGAAACTCCGGCGTGCGAATCGAGCTGCGAATCCCCGCTGATTCGAGCTCCTGCTCGAAGGATCGGAGCGCCAAGTCGCGTCCCAATCCGTCGCCCGAGCCAGCGGCCGCGTAGATCTTGCCCCCGAGTCGAGGGGCGAGCGCTTTGCCCCGCTCACGCAGGATCGTCGCGGGATCTCGGCGTGCGAATCGGGCGACGACAGCGGCGTCCATGTTGCCAGCTCCGTCCGAAAATAGCGTCAATGGCAAGCCGTCGTCGCCACGGGCGCCGAGCGCGGATTCGAAGCTCGCCAAGCGGCCCGCGAGTTCTTCGTCGTGCAGGACGCGCAATCGACGCGACGGCGAGCTCTTCGGAGCGCCCGAGTCCGAACTCGAGAGGTCCGCGCCGTAGAACGCGCGCAGGTCGACCGGGTCAGGATCCACGGCGAACGCGGCATCGAACGCGTGCGGGTAATCGACCTGGAGGTGGATGGCCGTCCATCCGCCGAGGCCGACTCCGACGACGCAACGACGACGGGGCGATCCGCCGGCGAACAAGTGCTGCTCGAGGACCGGGATCAAATCGGTCACGAGCGCTTCGCCGTGCGGGCCTTCGTTCACGGAGTCCGTGAACAAGTGATGTCCGTGGATGCCGCGCGGATCGAGCACGACCAGCACGAGGCCCTCGGTGACCTCGAGACCGGCCAGATGCTCGGCGAGGCGTGCCGGATCTTCGCCGAGGTCGGGGACGTGGTACGCGATCGAGAGCTCGGCATCGGGACGAAACCCGACAGGCAGCACGACCTCGGCACCGACGGTCCGTGGACGACCGTAGGCGCGTGTGAGAGCAGCCGACTCGATCTCGAACCGCCGCGAGCGCGACGCGGGCGACGAGACGCCGCGCGAATCGTCCTTCGACACGGTTTCCCCTTCGAGGGGAACGGATTCGACCCCGCGCCACGGCAGCGCGATCGCCGATCGCGTCGTCGACCTGGGTATCGCGGAGCAGGCGGAAGTGGCGAGCAGGAAAGCGAGGATCAGGGGGCGGGGCACAGTCCTCGGTTGGTCGGCAGGACGCGGTCAGAACCTGACGAGAAACTCATCCTCGTCACCGAAGCTCCAGGAAAGTGATCTCGCCCGGCCCTTCGTTCCCCTCGCAGCAGACGACGACCCCGTCGCGGCCGCCGACGGTCGTGAGCAGGAGCCCCTCCGGTCGTTTCCCCGTCGAGGCCGCGTCGAGGAAGCTCGGCGCGCGTGCATCCGACGCATCGAAGAGGAGCACGCGGTCTGCGCGCTCGACACCGACGAGGCACAGCACGCGGCCCGATCGACGCGCGAGGACGACACTTTCCGGCGC
>CAZKIY010000151.1:0-9713 GCA_964552875.1 uncultured Planctomycetaceae bacterium | reverse complement strand
GACGTCCTGCGCGGGATGAAGGAGTACCAGCGGCTCGTGGGTTGAGCTCCCTCGGCACGGTTCGCTCATGATGCGCCGGATCGGAATCGCTCTCGTCGTCCTGGGACTTCTGGCAGTCCTGGTCCGCTATCTCGTCCACGAGTTCGCATCCGACGACACGCGGATCCTCTGGGCGATCGAAGATGCCGCCGAGGGATTCGGCGAGGCGCGCATGAACCCGATCCTCGACGTGCTCGCGCACGATTTCGTCGACGAAACCAGCGGTTTTCGACGCGAGGATCTGCGCGGTGCGTTGGCCTCGGCCTTCTTCGCCGAGAAGGATCCCGAGTTGAAGGGGTTCCCCTACCGGTGCGAGATCAAGATGGACACGATCACGACCGTGAAGGGCGATCCCGATCGGGCCACGGTCACCTTCGACGTGCTCATCGTCGACACGCGCGGAGACGCTCGACGCGAGGCCTGGTCTCTACGCGTCGAGGGCCGCATGGAAGAGCGCGAGAACGGTTGGTGCTTCCTCGCGACGACGCACGAAACTCGCGCAGGCTCGATGCGGCTGCGCGCGCGCTGACGCGTTGAAGCGTGCACAGTGGACGATTCGGAACCGGGCCAAGGCGCCCTGTCAGAAAGTATCGACACGCCGACGCATTCCGATAGGGCTTCCAAGCCGCAGTGAAGGCCGTCCTCGCGCCTAGCGCGACGCGACGCGCGCCTCGCGAGGCTCCTACGGAACGACGACCAGCGACGCCGCGTCGGACGCGTTGAAGCCCGCACCGCCCGCAAGCGGGTCGTCGAGCCACGCCTGGAAGGCGAGGGTGGAACCCACTTGGATCGCCGTGGGCCGGAAGACCTTGTTCGCTGCTCCGCTCACGTCCGTGGTCTTCCTTCCGATGCGCACGACTTGCCCGCCGGCGCACCAGACCCCGTTTCCGAACGGCACGAGGGTCGTCGTGCTGCCGCGCAGGAAGAGGACCGGACGCGTCAGCGGCGCAACGGTGAGCTCGAGGAACATCGCATCCGCCGTTTTGCTCGTCGATCCACGCGCGACGAGGCGCGCGACCGAACCGCTCGAGTTCGCAGTGGCGTTCGCGGCGCAGACGGGTGTGCCCACGTTCGGCAATCCGCGCACGACGATGGCCGAACCGGAGTAGGTCCCCCCCTGGACGTCGAAGGGCAGGCCGATCGCGACATCGGCGCGACCATCGCCGTCGATGTCGCCCGGCCCGGCGATTCCTCGGCCGAATTGCGCGTCCGTCGTGGCGCCGCGCATGCGGAACAGCAGCTCTCCGGTACGTCCCGAGACGACGTCGACATAGCCACCACCTGGCGAGAGCCCGACGAGACTCTGCGTCGCTCCGATCCCGACCTCACTCGCACCGTCGCCGTCGAGGTCGCCGAGCGACGTCACCGTCGAGCCGTAGAGGTCGTACTTCTCGCTCCCCTGTCGGACCCACACCTCGCGCGAGACGATCGGAGCAATGCCCCACCCCGTATCGCGGATCCAACGTCCACGTAGGACGTCGACGCGGCCCTCGTGCGAGTTCGCCGGACCCTCGTCGGCACCCCACGCACCGACGGCGAGCTCGTCCATCCCGTCACCGTCGAGGTCGCCGACGTTGGCGATCGCGGATCCGTAGAACTCGTGCTGGACGGAAGCGTCGACGACGACGAACGGCTGCGTCGATGCACCGCTGTAGAACGCGACATAGCCACCGTTTTTCGTACCGCCTCCCTTCGCTCCGACGGCGAAGTCGTCGATTCCGTCACCCGTCAGGTCGCCCACGGGCGCGACCGCGATGCCGAAGTCACTGTGGTTGTAGAGGCCGGTGAGCGAGACGAGTTCCCTCGGGCTGACGGGCAAGGGCACTGGCGGCCCGCGTCCAGCGGCCCCGACGCATCCGACTCGAGCCCGAGTTCGAGCACGCGCGCGACGTGCTCGCCCGTCGGCTGCGCCTCGACGGATTCGACGTACACGAGCCGCGCATCGGTCGGCCAGAACGGCTCCTCGCTCCACGCGGAAACGAGCCCGTCACGCAGGAGACGCGCGCCCTCCGCACAGAAATCCCCGTCGCGCGACGGTCCGTGGCCGAGCACGCGGTTGCGGTATGCGACGAGTCGTCGACGAGCTCGCGCCGCTGGATCGAGGTCCGCAGGCCTGCATCCGGGTTGACGACGCGTGCCAGGTGCAGGTGGAGCGGACGCAGCTCGTCCGACTCGAACCTGCGGCCCACGCACGGCAGCGCCCTCGCCCAATCGCCGACCGAAGCCGTGCGCCGCGTCGGGATCAGCGTCGGATCGCCGCCGAGGACCGCCAGTCGCAGCGAGACCTCCCACGCGAGCCACGCGCGGTCGTGCGCCGCTGTCGTCGACTCCGCGTTGTGGCTCTGACGCGGGCAACTGACCGGGAGGGCCCGTCGCGCGATCACGGATGGCGCGAGCCACCGGGTCTCCTCCGGGAACGAGAGTCAGGACACGCGTGCAGCAGACGGGGGTCCGCGGGAGATCGGACTCATACCTCCGCGGCCTCGAGGGGCGCTCGGATGTGGGCCGAATCGCGACCCTCTGCGGGGGTCATCCGCTCTAAACCCCATCGCCCCCTCGCCTTAGCGCGAGGCCGACCGCAATTCAGGGATCGGGGCGGCGGATTTCGTGTCGGGTCCGGGAGACGGTCCGCGATCTGGGGTTCGGGCCGGCGGCACCGGCCCCGCGACTCGCGCGGGCCCAGTCCGGCCCAGTCCCCGACACGTCGACACCTCGGTGAATCCCCTCTCGAACCGCTTCCGACTCGCGGGCCTTGCCGCTCCGGCGTCTTCACCCCTGCGCGTCTCCATCACTTCCCTTCTGGAGCAACTCCCATGATGATCCTCCGCTTCCAATCGATTCCTTGGTCACTGGCGGCCGCAGCAACTATGCATGTTGCGGCGGCGCATGATTCGAAGATCGATACGTCGAATCCAACCGGTGTCCTGCGGACGATCACATTGGACGGTAGTCCGCTCGTCGACACGGGGCCGTTTTTTCAGAGCTTGGGCACCAATGGACGGAGCTGCGCATCGTGCCACGTTCCCTCGGCGGGCTGGACGGTCGTGCCGGACGAATTGCAGTCGCTTTTCCTGCAGACGGATGGACTCGATCCGGTTTTTAGACTCGTTGACGGTGCCAATTCCCCGCTGATGGATGTCTCGACCACTGCGGCGCGAGCCAATGCCTACAGCATGCTGCTCAGTCACGGCGTGATCCGAGTCGGACGACCGATGCCGGTGGGCGCGGATTTCGAGTTGATCGCGGTCGAGGATCCCTGGGGATACGCCAGCGCTTCCGAGCTGTCGCTGTTTCGACGCCCGCTGCCTACGACCAACCTTGGTTTCCTGACTGCAGTGATGTGGGATGGCCGTGAATCGTCCGCCTCGACAGGGACAATTCCTCTGGCCGATCTCCCTCCCGCCAATGTCGCGTTGGAAGCTGCGAATCACACATCGAACCTCTTCACAGACCTCGGCCATCAGGCGGCCGGTGCAACGGTCGGGCATGCCCAGGCGATGGTCCCCGGCCTGACGAATGCCCAGCGGATTGCGATCGTCGAATTCGAGTTGAACCTGGCGACGGCCCAGAAGAACAGCCACGGTGCGGGATCCCTGTCCGCCTCCGGTGCTTTGGGGGGGCCCGAGTTTCTCTCGACGGTTCCGTTCTACGTTTCGATGAATGATTCGGGTGGGCTCGATATCACGGGTGCTCCGTTCAACCCGGCCTCGATGAACCTGTTTACCGCCTGGGCGAATAAAGGAAATCCACACCGAAAGGCCATCGCGCGCGGGCAGGCGTTGTTCAACGGAGATTTCACGACGAACACGGGCGGCGTGTTCAGATGTGGAACGTGCCACGGCGTCCCGAACGTCGGCAATCGATCGATGAACAGGAATTTCAACATCGGAACTTCGGACGATACGCCGGCCAGTCGCTATGCCGGTCTGCCGCTCTACACCTTCCGCAGTTTTGCGACGGGCGCGACGATCAGGTCCACTGATCCGGGAACCGCGCTGACGACCGGAAAGTTCACGGACATCAACAAGTTCAAGACACCCGTGCTCCGCGGCCTGGCCGCACGCGCCCCGTACTTCCACAACGGGGCCGCTGCGACGCTCACCGATGTGCTCCGGCAGTATCAGGTGAAGTTCAACTTCACGATGACCAACTCCGCCGAGCAGGATTTGGTCGCGTTCCTGCTCTCGCTCTGAGGTTCCACGCGGTGGTTGGTGGCTGGGGTCGGCGCTCGACGCCTCGAGAAGGGTCTTCAGCGCGACGCGGCGCGGCAGACCGACTTGATCGGCGAAATGGACGACGCCCAGGCCACCGCGCTCGATCTCACCGACGATCTCGTCGTCGCCGAAACCCCGTGGACGGAACCTCCGATTCCTTGCTCGTGACGTGGCGCTCGTCACGCCCCGCGCGCAGCGCAGGCAGGATACTGGAGCCCACGCGGATCCGAGGAGAGACTTGGCGCTCGTGCCCCGACCCCTCATCGCATTCGACACGGAAACCGCGACGTGCCGCGGCGCTCCGCACCTCCTCGAGCTCGCCGCCGTCCGCGCCGTCGACGGCGAGATCGTCGACCGTTTCGAATCCTTCGTGCGACCCGAAGTCCCCATCGAGGCCGCGGTCACGGAAGTTCACGGAATCGTCGACGACGACGTGCGCGACGCGCCGAGCGCGGGTGAAGTCCTCACGAACTTCATCGAGTGGATCGGCGACGACTGGCTCGTCGCGCACTTGGATCGCCGTGGGCCGGAAGACCTTGTTCGCTGCTCCGCTCACGTCCGTGGTCTTCCTTCCGATGCGCACGACTTGCCCGCCGGCGCACCAGACCCCGTTTCCGAACGGCACGAGGGTCGTCGTGCTGCCGCGCAGGAAGAGGACCGGACGCGTCAGCGGCGCAACGGTGAGCTCGAGGAACATCGCATCCGCCGTTTTGCTCGTCGATCCACGCGCGACGAGGCGCGCGACCGAACCGCTCGAGTTCGCAGTGGCGTTCGCGGCGCAGACGGGTGTGCCCACGTTCGGCAATCCGCGCACGACGATGGCCGAACCGGAGTAGGTCCCCCCCTGGACGTCGAAGGGCAGGCCGATCGCGACATCGGCGCGACCATCGCCGTCGATGTCGCCCGGCCCGGCGATTCCTCGGCCGAATTGCGCGTCCGTCGTGGCGCCGCGCATGCGGAACAGCAGCTCTCCGGTACGTCCCGAGACGACGTCGACATAGCCACCACCTGGCGAGAGCCCGACGAGACTCTGCGTCGCTCCGATCCCGACCTCACTCGCACCGTCGCCGTCGAGGTCGCCGAGCGACGTCACCGTCGAGCCGTAGAGGTCGTACTTCTCGCTCCCCTGTCGGACCCACACCTCGCGCGAGACGATCGGAGCAATGCCCCACCCCGTATCGCGGATCCAACGTCCACGTAGGACGTCGACGCGGCCCTCGTGCGAGTTCGCCGGACCCTCGTCGGCACCCCACGCACCGACGGCGAGCTCGTCCATCCCGTCACCGTCGAGGTCGCCGACGTTGGCGATCGCGGATCCGTAGAACTCGTGCTGGACGGAAGCGTCGACGACGACGAACGGCTGCGTCGATGCACCGCTGTAGAACGCGACATAGCCACCGTTTTTCGTACCGCCTCCCTTCGCTCCGACGGCGAAGTCGTCGATTCCGTCACCCGTCAGGTCGCCCACGGGCGCGACCGCGATGCCGAAGTCACTGTGGTTGTAGAGGCCGGTGAGCGAGACGAGTTCCCTCGGGCTGACGGGCAAGGGCACTGGCGGCCCGCGTCCAGCGGCCCCGACGCATCCGACTCGAGCCCGAGTTCGAGCACGCGCGCGACGTGCTCGCCCGTCGGCTGCGCCTCGACGGATTCGACGTACACGAGCCGCGCATCGGTCGGCCAGAACGGCTCCTCGCTCCACGCGGAAACGAGCCCGTCACGCAGGAGACGCGCGCCCTCCGCACAGAAATCCCCGTCGCGCGACGGTCCGTGGCCGAGCACGCGGTTGCGGTATGCGACGAGTCGTCGACGAGCTCGCGCCGCTGGATCGAGGTCCGCAGGCCTGCATCCGGGTTGACGACGCGTGCCAGGTGCAGGTGGAGCGGACGCAGCTCGTCCGACTCGAACCTGCGGCCCACGCACGGCAGCGCCCTCGCCCAATCGCCGACCGAAGCCGTGCGCCGCGTCGGGATCAGCGTCGGATCGCCGCCGAGGACCGCCAGTCGCAGCGAGACCTCCCACGCGAGCCACGCGCGGTCGTGCGCCGCTGTCGTCGACTCCGCGTTGTGGCTCTGACGCGGGCAACTGACCGGGAGGGCCCGTCGCGCGATCACGGATGGCGCGAGCCACCGGGTCTCCTCCGGGAACGAGAGTCAGGACACGCGTGCAGCAGACGGGGGTCCGCGGGAGATCGGACTCATACCTCCGCGGCCTCGAGGGGCGCTCGGATGTGGGCCGAATCGCGACCCTCTGCGGGGGTCATCCGCTCTAAACCCCATCGCCCCCTCGCCTTAGCGCGAGGCCGACCGCAATTCAGGGATCGGGGCGGCGGATTTCGTGTCGGGTCCGGGAGACGGTCCGCGATCTGGGGTTCGGGCCGGCGGCACCGGCCCCGCGACTCGCGCGGGCCCAGTCCGGCCCAGTCCCCGACACGTCGACACCTCGGTGAATCCCCTCTCGAACCGCTTCCGACTCGCGGGCCTTGCCGCTCCGGCGTCTTCACCCCTGCGCGTCTCCATCACTTCCCTTCTGGAGCAACTCCCATGATGATCCTCCGCTTCCAATCGATTCCTTGGTCACTGGCGGCCGCAGCAACTATGCATGTTGCGGCGGCGCATGATTCGAAGATCGATACGTCGAATCCAACCGGTGTCCTGCGGACGATCACATTGGACGGTAGTCCGCTCGTCGACACGGGGCCGTTTTTTCAGAGCTTGGGCACCAATGGACGGAGCTGCGCATCGTGCCACGTTCCCTCGGCGGGCTGGACGGTCGTGCCGGACGAATTGCAGTCGCTTTTCCTGCAGACGGATGGACTCGATCCGGTTTTTAGACTCGTTGACGGTGCCAATTCCCCGCTGATGGATGTCTCGACCACTGCGGCGCGAGCCAATGCCTACAGCATGCTGCTCAGTCACGGCGTGATCCGAGTCGGACGACCGATGCCGGTGGGCGCGGATTTCGAGTTGATCGCGGTCGAGGATCCCTGGGGATACGCCAGCGCTTCCGAGCTGTCGCTGTTTCGACGCCCGCTGCCTACGACCAACCTTGGTTTCCTGACTGCAGTGATGTGGGATGGCCGTGAATCGTCCGCCTCGACAGGGACAATTCCTCTGGCCGATCTCCCTCCCGCCAATGTCGCGTTGGAAGCTGCGAATCACACATCGAACCTCTTCACAGACCTCGGCCATCAGGCGGCCGGTGCAACGGTCGGGCATGCCCAGGCGATGGTCCCCGGCCTGACGAATGCCCAGCGGATTGCGATCGTCGAATTCGAGTTGAACCTGGCGACGGCCCAGAAGAACAGCCACGGTGCGGGATCCCTGTCCGCCTCCGGTGCTTTGGGGGGGCCCGAGTTTCTCTCGACGGTTCCGTTCTACGTTTCGATGAATGATTCGGGTGGGCTCGATATCACGGGTGCTCCGTTCAACCCGGCCTCGATGAACCTGTTTACCGCCTGGGCGAATAAAGGAAATCCACACCGAAAGGCCATCGCGCGCGGGCAGGCGTTGTTCAACGGAGATTTCACGACGAACACGGGCGGCGTGTTCAGATGTGGAACGTGCCACGGCGTCCCGAACGTCGGCAATCGATCGATGAACAGGAATTTCAACATCGGAACTTCGGACGATACGCCGGCCAGTCGCTATGCCGGTCTGCCGCTCTACACCTTCCGCAGTTTTGCGACGGGCGCGACGATCAGGTCCACTGATCCGGGAACCGCGCTGACGACCGGAAAGTTCACGGACATCAACAAGTTCAAGACACCCGTGCTCCGCGGCCTGGCCGCACGCGCCCCGTACTTCCACAACGGGGCCGCTGCGACGCTCACCGATGTGCTCCGGCAGTATCAGGTGAAGTTCAACTTCACGATGACCAACTCCGCCGAGCAGGATTTGGTCGCGTTCCTGCTCTCGCTCTGAGGTTCCACGCGGTGGTTGGTGGCTGGGGTCGGCGCTCGACGCCTCGAGAAGGGTCTTCAGCGCGACGCGGCGCGGCAGACCGACTTGATCGGCGAAATGGACGACGCCCAGGCCACCGCGCTCGATCTCACCGACGATCTCGTCGTCGCCGAAACCCCGTGGACGGAACCTCCGATTCCTTGCTCGTGACGTGGCGCTCGTCACGCCCCGCGCGCAGCGCAGGCAGGATACTGGAGCCCACGCGGATCCGAGGAGAGACTTGGCGCTCGTGCCCCGACCCCTCATCGCATTCGACACGGAAACCGCGACGTGCCGCGGCGCTCCGCACCTCCTCGAGCTCGCCGCCGTCCGCGCCGTCGACGGCGAGATCGTCGACCGTTTCGAATCCTTCGTGCGACCCGAAGTCCCCATCGAGGCCGCGGTCACGGAAGTTCACGGAATCGTCGACGACGACGTGCGCGACGCGCCGAGCGCGGGTGAAGTCCTCACGAACTTCATCGAGTGGATCGGCGACGACTGGCTCGTCGCGCACAACGCGAGCTTCGACGCGAACGTGCTCGCGTTCGAAGCGCACCGTCACGCGATTGCACTGCCGAACGCGCCGCTCCTCGACACATTGCGCCTCGCGCGGCGTTTCGTGGTCGACGCGCCGGATCACAAACTCGGGACGCTGGTCGGCCACCTCGAGCTCGACGTCGGCCGTTCGCACCGCGCGCTCCCCGATGCCCTCGCGTGTCTCTACGTGCACGAGGAATGTCGCGCGCGCTCCGGTCTCGAAGAACATGCGTGGTGGCTCGAAGCCCTGGCACGCGGCGGTCGCGCGTCGTTCCGTGCGTCGGGTCCGCGGCCGCCGCGCCTCGCCCAGCGTCTGCGCGCCCTCGACACGGCTTGTCGCGATCGCACACGCGTCGTCGTCGTGTACGGAGACGGACTCAGTGCGCCCGCGCGGCTCTCCATCCAACCGCGCCTCGTCTTCTCGAGCGGCGAGCGCGCGTACCTCGAAGCGGAGTGCCTACGCTCGGGATTGTTGAAGACCTACCGCCTGGACCGCATCCAGCGCGTGGATTCGCCCTGATTCACACATGAGCGCCTGAGTTCTGTTGCCGCTTTCACGGATGCCCAGTACCTTCTTTCGCTTCGAATTCCGGGAGAAGGCCGCCTGGCCCTTTAGATAAGCCGAACATGTCCGCCCGAAAGCAGATCCGCAACATCGCCATCGTCGCTCACGTCGACCATGGCAAGACCACGCTCGTCGACACGATGTTCCGGTTCGCGGGCACGTTCCGAAAGAACCAGGTCGTGCAAGAGCGCGCGATGGACAGCGACGCGCAAGAGCGCGAGCGCGGCATCACGATCCTCGCCAAGAACACGGCGATCGACTACCACGGCTACCGCATCAACATCGTCGACACGCCGGGCCACGCCGACTTCGGTGGCCAGGTCGAGCGCACGCTGCGTATGGCGGACGCGGTGCTCCTGCTCGTCGACGCGGCCGAAGGCCCGATGCCGCAGACGCGATTCGTGCTCAAGAAGGCGTTCG
>CAZKIY010000150.1:3842-9714 GCA_964552875.1 uncultured Planctomycetaceae bacterium | reverse complement strand
CCGCCGCTGATACCGAGCTTTGGAGTGGCGAAATCACATGAAGGGTACTTCCCGAAAGATAATCCTGATCCTGTCACGATCGGATCGTGATCTGATCCGCGATCATGGCTACCCCTTCCCCGAGATCCAGGCTGCTCTCGATGCCGTACCCGAGTCCGATGGCGTGGCCGTGGTCACATGCGTTAGGTTTTACGTCGAACTGCTTCTCGGTGACCTCGCCAGGTCCATCAACGACAGCACGGATTTCGACCTGCAAGACCGACTCAATGAGCTCTACGAACGCATCGAATCGGATGCTGCAATTTAACAGGCCGATGCAGGCGGACCGGAGTTCGGTCGCGGCTGAGTGGCCGGACGTCATCTCTGCCGGGCATCGGGAATCGACGCGTTGGCGATCCATGGCGCACCGAGATACTCGCTTCCGTGGTGCCTATCGTTCGTCGGATCGGCGCTGCCCGGTTCTTCTTCTAGAGCAACGAGGGGACGGAGCCTCCTCACATCCACGTCCAGGAGGCTGGTGTAGTCGCCAAGTTCGGGCTCGAACCGGTATCTTTGGCGTCCTCGAGCCGCTTCCGGGGGCAAGACCTCCGCCGGATCGAGCGAGACGTATCCGAACATCGCTTGGAGTTCCGGGGGGCATGGCGTGACTTCTTCAAGTCCTAGTGTGGATCCCCGGGCGGTGAACGTGTCGATCGACGAAGATGCGTTGACCGTGGATCTGGCGGATGGGCGCCGCGTGACCGTTTCGCTCGCGTGGTTCCCCCGACTTCTGCACGCGCAGCCCGCTCAACGAAGCAACTGGTGGCTGATGGGCGATGGGCACGGAATCCATTGGCCGGATATTGATGAGGACCTCAGTGTGGAAGGGCTCCTGCGGGGCGCCGCCGCTCCTGGCGGATTCAGGCGTGCTGTCTAATAGGCTGCTGCAGCAGACAGCCTTTGGTGGCGGCTGACCGGTACCGCGTCAGGTTGTATTGCTGTCCTTGAATCATGCTGATCACAACGTCGATGATCGCTGCACTGGACTTGGCGTTCCAGGGTCAGCGTGCGAGCAGGTCCTCATAGAACTCCGCGAACCGCTCCATCCGTCGCGCGAACGAGAAGTCGCGCTCGACGCGCTTGCGGCTCTCGCTGGCTAGGCGGGCTCGCAGGCCTGAGTCGGATGCGAGGCGCACCAGGCCGTCCTCGAGCGCCTTCGACGAGCTGATCGGCACGAGCAACGCCTCCACGTCGTCGCGCACGACCGCCTCGACTCCGCCGCAGCGTGTTGCGAGCAGCGGCACCTCGCAGGCCATCGCTTCGAGGACCACGTTCGGCAGGCCCTCGCGCAGCGACGACAGCGCGAACACGTCGAACGCTTCCATCAGGTCGCGCACGTCGGAACGGAACCCGAGCATTCGCACGCGACCGTTCGTGCGCGCGGCGAGCGCTTCGAGCTTTGACTTCTCGGGGCCTTCGCCGGCGATCCACAGCTCGAGGTCGGCGCCGCGCAGGGCGGCGCGAGTCACGGCCTCGATCAACAGGTCGAAGCCCTTCTCGTCGGACAACCGGCCGACTGCGCCGACCACGAGGCGACCGCGCGGAACTCCGGCGCGCAGCGGTGAATCAACCGCGGGACCGCGGCGCTTCCACGCGGCGACGTCGATGCCGTTGTCGATGCGCGACAGACGCGCAGGCTCGACGCCGATCTCGAGGCACGTCGCGTACAAGTCCTGCGACACCGCGACGACGCGCTCGTACCGCTTCAGCGACCAGCGATCGACCGCCCAGTACAGCGGCGTCTTGTCCGTCTTCTGCACCCAGCCGTGCACCGTCGTCACGAGGCGGAAGTTGCACAGCGGGCGCAGCAAGAGGCCGTAGAGGTTCGACTTGTAGTCGTGGCCGTGCCAGATGCGCACGTTCTCTCGCGCGCACAGCTCGGCGATCTGCTTCAGCACGCCGAAGTCGATCGGCAGGCGTTCGGGGATCGCGAAGAAGGGGCACTCGAGCTGGCGCGCTTGCGCTGCGAGCTCGGCGATCCCCGTGTCGCCGGGTGCGTGCAGATAGAGCGCCATCTCGCGCCAGCGCGTCCGGCTGAGAAAACGCGGCGAGTTCAGGATCGTCTTCTCGGGGCCGCCGCCGCGTCCGCTCACGATGCGGCCGTGCATCACGGTGATGCGTTCGCTGGGCGATGTGGGACCGGCGCTCATCGCGGTACTGCGGCGAGAGCGGCAGGGGCGCTCGACGTCGGGACGGACACGAGCAGGGACTTGGGGGACGGTGCGGGGAACGACGTGTGGAGACGCGCGCGGAACGAAGCACGAAGCGTCTTGCGGAACGACTTGGGGGACGACCTCGAGTGCGCGGCGCGCGGCCTCATCGCGGCTCCGATCGGCGGATCCAGCGCTCGAACTGCTGGGCTTTCGCGGCCCAGGTCTCGTCGCGCAGGCGTTCGCGCGCGCGCGCTTGCGAGGCGGGCAACGCGGCGGCGGCGCGCTCGAGCACGCGGCGCGCGAACGCCAACGGCTCGTCCACGAGGTCGAGCGCGTCGGCCCACTCGATGTTCGCGGGCAGCGACGTCGCGACGACGGGCAGTCCCGTCGCGAGGTACTCCTTCAGCTTGAGCGGCTGCATCGCGCGCGTCACCGGCAGGTCGGCGTAGGGCATCACGAGCACGTCGGCCTCGCTCGCGATCCGCGGCAGCTCGGAGTAGGGGACCGGGCCGGGTCGCTGCACGCGCGGGTTCGACAGCACGCGCGGATCGGGATCTTGCTCGGGGCCGATCAACCGCAGATCGCAGAGTTCGGCGAGCTTTTCGACGATACCCACGTCGAGACGTCGATCGATCGCGCCCCAGAAGACGGCGACCGGCAGCTCGCCTTCCTCGGGCGCGGCGCGGTGCGTCACCGAGCGCCAGTGCGATGGCTCGAAGCCGTGCGTCAAGAGCTCGCTCGTGAAGCCCATCGACTTCAGGCGCGCGCGCAGGTGCTCGGACACGGCGACGATCTTCTTCGCGCGGGGCAGGAAGTCCTTTTCGAGTGCGCGCAACGCTTCCGCGTCGAGACCGGGCCACTCCGACAAGTCGTCGACGCAGTAGTAGATCCAGTTCGCATCGGGCACGCGTGCCGCGAGATCCGCGACGATCGGCGCGGTCGCGACCACGGCCTCGGCGCGCTCGATCAACGGCCGCAGTGCGCGGTCGAACAGGCGTGCGTTCAATCCGCGCTCCCAGCCCGCGCCGAAACCGGGCCAGTGCATCGGTGAGTGCACCGTCAGATTCGCCGGCAAAGCGACCGATTCCGAAGTCGCGCTCTCCGCCGGCTTCATCCAGCTCGCCAACTTCGCCGCGACCTTCTTCGCGTCCGCGACCGACAAGCTCGGCCTGCGCGTCCCGACCGTGTTGATCCAGTCCACGTTCCAGCGCGGCAGCAGCTCGCGCACCAGGTGCTGCGCGCTCGACGGATGTCGTCCCCAGTCGTCCGCGAACACGACCAGGCGCGGGAGCGCGGCGCTCATCGTGCGTCCAGATGTCGCGAGGAACTCACGGAACTCACGACCTCGCGTGACGCACAGCGTCGCCACGGAAATCGGAGAGCCCGTCGCTTGGATCTCTCCACGGGCTGTCAGAGATCCCGCACGTAGTGATTCTTCGGATCCACCAGGATCTGCCGCGGCGGCGTCGGGCGATCCGTCGTCTGGAACGTCATGACGATGACTTCGTCGCCGGTGCGGATCAGGTGCGCGGCGGCGCCGTTCATCTGGATCGTGCCGCTGCCGCGCTCGCCGGCGAGGACATAGGTCTCGAGCCGGTTGCCGTTCGTGTTGTCCACGACGAGCACTTTTTCCCACTCGGCGATGTCGGCCTTCTCCATCAGCTCGACGTCGATCGTGATCGAGCCGATGTAGTTCAAGTCCGCGGCCGTGACGCGCGCCTTGTGGATCTTCGAGCGGAGGTACGTGCGCATCGAGTGGGCGGGAACCTATCTCAACCTCGTCTCGCCTGCCACGCGGCGATCCCGCGCGTGAGTCGCGCGAGCGCTTCGGGCATGACGTCCGCGGAGAGTCCGCAGCCGACGCGCACGTGGCCGGCCATCCCGAAGAACTCGCCGGGGACGACGCCGACTTCGTGCTCTTTCACGAGGTACTCGGCCAGCGCGAACGTGTCCGCGACGCCCTCGATCCGCGGAAACGCGATGATCCCGTGATCGGGGACGAACGCGCGCACGCCGGGGGTTTCGCGCAGCCATTTCGTCCACAGCGGGCGGACGCTCGCCGTGAGCGCGCGGTAGGGCTCGAGCAGTTGCGGCAAGCGCTCGAGTGCCGCGAGTCCGAGGCGCAGCGACGCCATCGGTGCATCGACCCATGCGAGGTAGGTCGCGTCGCGCACGCGGTGCACGTCGGCGGCGACGCCTTCGCCGAGCACGATCCAGCCGATGCGGAGCGCGCCGAGTCCGTACGCCTTCGTCAGCGATCCGATCGAGACCGCGTTCGGCGCAGAGCGGAACGCGTCGACGCGCTCCGACTCGGGCTCGTACTCGCCGTAGAGATCGCACGAGACGAGCAGTCCGCCGGAGCGTTCGGCTTCGCGCGCGAGCTCGACCATCCGCTCGCGGCCGAGCTGAACGCCGGTCGGATTGTGCGGGTTCGCCAGGAACACGTGACCGCGACCCGGACCCGCGCCGAGGAGACGCCGGACGTCCGACGGATCGACTTGCCAACCGTCCTCGAGGCGCCGTTCGAGGACGCGCAGATCGGCGCCCAGCCGCCGTGGAAGGGCTCGAAAGGGCTCGTAGGACGGTGTGTCCGCGACGACGCGGGATCCCGGTCCGAACCACGTCCACGCAGAGGCGTGCAGGCCGCCGGAGGCGCCGAGCGTCGCGACGACGCGCTCCGGGGGAACGCGAAATCGTCGCGCGAGCGCGCGCTCGACCTCGGCGAGGACGACCGCGGCGTGCCCGATCTCGATCGGCGGCGCGGCGCCGAGGACCTGCGCATCGGCGGGCGGCATTCCCGACTGCGTCAGCGGAAAACGAGCCGCCCCCGAGCGCGTCCGGGCCCAGACCATGTAGGGGAAGTCGAGGCCGGTGCCGGGTGCGTCGCGCCACGCGCTCGGGGATTCGGCAGAGATCGCATCCATGCGCCGCGGATCGTGACCGATCGACCGCTCGCGCGCCATGCTCGGGAGCGGACCTCGATTTCGGCTTGTGGATCCGAGTTTCGCGGGTGGCTAGAGTCGGGCCGGTCGTTCGTCGAGGCCCTCGCGAAGACGCCGCGTCCGGCGCCGCCGGGTCAGGAACGACCGCGAATCCACCATGACGCCCTCGCTCACGCATTCGATCGTCCTCGGTCTCCTCGCCCTCGCGCCGCTCGCGGACGCGAACGTGGCGCGCGCCACGGCTCCGAACCTACTCGTGCAGGAGGCGAAGCCCGATCGCTACGTGCGCTCGAGCAGCGCGGCGAAGCTCACGAACGTCGCCGACCCGAAAGGTGTCGCCGTCGCGAGCGTTCCCGCGGGAACGTTGCTCGCGGTCTACGGCGAACAAGCCGGTTGGCTCTCGGTCGAGCCGCCGCAAGGTCTCAACGTGTGGGTTTTCGGCCGATTTCTGCGCGGAACTGCGCAATCGGGCGTCGCCGAGGTCACCGGTGACGGCGTGCGCATGCGTCCGAAGCCGTCGTCGACGGTCGACAGCTTCCCGCTCGAACAACAACTGCACGAGGGCGATCGCGTGCGCGTGCTCGCGCGGCACGAACCGACGAAGCCGCTCGTCGACGACTGGGTGCAGATCGTTACTCCGCCCGGCGTGCGCGGTTGGATTCGCGCGACGGAGACCGCGCCGATCGAGAGCGGACTCGACACGCGCAGCGCGTGGATGGATGCGGTGAAGAAGTCGAC
>CAZKIY010000150.1:0-3742 GCA_964552875.1 uncultured Planctomycetaceae bacterium | reverse complement strand
TCAATTCGAGCGCTACATCGCCGCGAACCCGACCGGTGCGCACACGAGCACGGCGCAGTTGCGGCTCGAGCAGATCAGCTACCACGAAGAGATCTCGCGCTTGAAGTCCGACGCCGCACTGCAGGAGACGCAGCGTCAGAAGTTGCTCACGGATGCTCAAGCGCAGCTCGAAGAGGCTTCGCTCGCGCAAGATCCGCTGTGGGGTCGCTTCCAAGCGCGTGGTTGGCTGCGCCAGGACGAAGAAGTGCCCGGTCGCTTCTACGTGCAGTGGGCCGGTCGCACGGCTTCCGAGGTCACGTGCGGCAGCGGACGCTACGACTTGGCTTTGTTCGCCGGCGCCGAGATCGGGGTGCAGGGCGCGATGACGCGTTCGGCGGGGTCGGTCGATCGCCCGATGCGCATCGACGCGACGCGGATCGAGGTCCTCTCGGCTCCGACGGGTCGCTGAGTTCGACGAGAGTGGGTCGCGGCGCACGTGCGTCGCGATCCTTCGAGACCCACGTGGCCAAGGACCCGACGCGCGATGTGCCGTTCACGCGCCGCCTCGTCGAGGCGTTGCGCCGGATGTTCGCGTTGAAGAGCCAGCGTTACCTGTGCGACTCGTGCAAGTGGGACTACGGCACGGCCTGCGTTCGGCCCGAGCGCCCGAACGCGGTGCGGTGTCCGGATTACAAGCCGAAGTAGTCGGTCGGCGCGTTGCGGATCAGGGCGTCCGTGTCTCGCGCAAGGTCTCGTTCGCGCACGCAGTCGCCCGGCCCCGAGCTCGAGGGCTTCCGGCTCCGCGGCTGTTAGGCGATCTCTCGGCGCTCGTTCGTCAGCGGGCCGCCCCATGCCCTCGCGACGAACTCCGCGACGCCGGACAACGAGACGGAACCCGGGCGGGTCTGCCGAGCGGAGACTGGGCGTGCTCGAGAGCGCGGTCAAACTGCGGGATCGGGCACCATGGCCCCGAGCACCTCACTGCGCAGCGCGCCGAGCGTCCCCGACTCGATCGCCGCGCGGATCCGGCTCATCAGCGTGAAGAAGTACGACAGGTTGTGCAGCGATAGCAGCATCCCGCCGAGCATCTCGTCGCTCGAGCACAGGTGTCGCAACGTCCCGCGTGAGTAGTCGCGACAGCACGGACACGCACACGTGGGATCGAGCTGCGACGTGTCCTCGCGGTACTTCGCGTTGCGCAAGTTGACCTCGCCCTGGCTCGTGAACGCGCGGTGGTTGCGCGCGTGCCGCGTCGGCGTCACGCAGTCGAACAGGTCGATGCCGCGCTCGATCGCATCGAAGAAGTCGGACGGCGTGCCGACGCCCATCAGGTACCGCGGACGATCGTCGGGCAGGAGCGGCGCACTCATTTCGACGGCGATTCGCGCTTGTTCGCGCGACTCGCCGACGCTCACGCCGCCGATCGCGTGGCCGACGCAGTCGTGTTCGAGCGCGCTCAGGGCGGAGCGTCGGCGCAGGTCTTCGAAGACGCCGCCTTGCACGATGGGGAAGAGAGCTTGTCCCGAATCCTCCGCACCGTGCTCGCGATGGCGGCGCACGCAGCGCGCGAGCCAATCGTGCGTGCGTTCGACGGCCGCGGCGACCTGCGCGCGATCCGTCGGATCCGCCGGGCAATGATCGAACGCCATCGCGACGTCGGCGCCGAGTTTGCGCTCGATGTCGATCACGCGCTCGGGCGTGAGACGCACGGCAGCACCGTCGACGACGCTCTTCAACGAGACGCCGTCCGCGTCGATCTTCGCCATGTGGCCGAGGCTGAAGACTTGGTAGCCGCCCGAATCCGTGAGGATCGGGCCTTTCCAGGCCATCATCGCGTGCAAGCCGCCGAGCTTTTGCACGACGTCCTCGCCCGGTCGGAGATGGAGGTGGTACGTGTTCGCGAGGATCATCGTCGCGCCGAGCTCGTGGAGGTCGCGCGGCAGGACGCCCTTCACCGTCGCCTTCGTGCCGACCGGCATGAACGCCGGCGTATCGACGTCACCGTGCGGCGTCGTGAACACGCCGCGCCGCGCGGCGCCGGATCGCGCGAGGAGTCGGAACCCGAATCCGGCTCGCGCGGACGAAGCGAGTGCCGGTGATGTCACGCGCACAGAGCCCGAGGAGAATTCATGAGCTCTCGCGTCGCAGAGCAACGCAACAGGATTCCGAGAGGCCGTAGGATCGATTTCTTCACGGCCTCTCGGTCAGGAGAAGAGTCCCGGTTCCGCGCGAATCGTGGCCGGATCCACGCCGATCGCGCCGCAGCCGGCCGAAGTCACGACGCGACCGCGCCCCGTCTTGTGGATGAACCCTTGGCGCAAGAGATGCGGCTCGTACACGTCCTCGATCGTGTCCTCGGTCTCGCCGACCGCCGCCGCCATCGTCTTGATGCCGACCGGTTGACCGCCGCTCGCGACGAGCACGGCGAGGATCTGACGATCGAGCGCTTCGAGTCCGTTGTCGTCCACACCGAGCGCCGCGAGCGCTTCGCGAGCCAACACGTGCTCGACACGACTCTCTCCGCGAACCTGCGCCAGATCGCGCACGCGGCGCAAGAATCGGTTCGCGATGCGCGGCGTCCCGCGTGCGCGCTCCGCGATCGTCTTCGCCGCGTCGGGGGCGAGGCCGACCCTGAGGATGTCCGCCGAGCGCAGCAGGATTCGCTCGAGTTCGTCGACCGGATACGGCGTGAGTCGCTCAGCGATGCCGAAGCGCGAGCGAAACGGTGCCGACAAGAGTCCCTCGCGCGTGGTCGCGCCGACGAGCGTGAACGGCTGCAACGGCAGCGGCAGCACGCGCGCGTGGGGACCTTGATCGAGCGTGAAATCGACGGAGAAGTCTTCCATCGCCGAGTAGAGGTACTCCTCGACCGCAGCGGGCACGCGATGGACTTCGTCGACGAAGAGCACGTCTCCGCGACCGAGCTGCGTCAGGATGCCCACGAGGTCGCGCGGGCGTTCGAGCGCCGGTCCGCTCGTCGCGTGGAGTTGCGAGCCGAGTTCGCGCGCGAGGATCCGAGCGAGGCTCGTTTTCCCGAGACCCGGCGGGCCCGAGAACAGCACGTGATCGAGCGGTTCCGATCGTCCGCGCGCGGCGGCCACGGCGATGCGCAGGTTCGCGAGCACCCGCTCCTGCCCCACGAATTCGCCCAGGCTCTGGGGTCGGAGGCTGGACTCGACCTCGACCTCGGGAGCACCGGAAGGTCCTTCTTCGTCGAGCGCGTGCGCATCGAAAACGTGCTCGGAAGCGGCCATGGAGGGGAGCCTACGGTTTGCAGGCGCGTGGTCCATCCCCGTTTGTCGTGTGCGGCGCCGCACGCCCATTGCGCGGACGGCGTGCGAGTCCGGGCTTCCGCGGGGGTCCTGCGGGCGTGCGAAACCTCTGTGCGGGGCTGGGATAGGGATTGTCGCCGAGGAACAACAAGACTTCCGTCCGGGCACGAATCTTGAGTGTCTCGCGCTGGGCCTGGGCGCCCTCGCCCCCAACCGGGCTCCGCGGGGTAGCAGCCAGCCAGCGCGATCTCTACTCTCTCGGCCTTCCGCTGGCCTGCCCCCCGAGTCGCTCCGCGGACGCGTTCCGCGATCGCCTTCGTTCTCGAGCCGTTCACTTCTCCGACGCTTGCACTGGGATCCGATCCGATGACGCAACCCCAATCGCCCTGCCGGATTCCGGCGCTGAGCTTCCTGTTCGGTGCCGGGCTCGTCCTGACCGGCTGCGGCGGCGGCAGTAGCGGCAGCAGCGAAGCGGGTTCGATGGACCTGGT
>CAZKIY010000149.1:8711-9831 GCA_964552875.1 uncultured Planctomycetaceae bacterium | reverse complement strand
TCGTTCGCGCGCGCCACGATGTCCGTCGCGTTGTCACCATCGACATCGCGCGCGAGGATGGCGCTCGTCCCGCCGGGCAGCGGGATCTCGGGGCCGGCGAGGAATGCGAACTTCGTGCTCGACGGTTCCACACGTGAGCCTGCGGGCCGCGGCGGCTTCACGCGCGCCAGCTCGCCGAGCAGCACGGTGATCACGCTCGGCGCCTGGATTCCGCGCGCCTCGATCGCGCGCAGGATCGGATCGAGGCGTTGTGCTTCGGCTTCACGTGCCGGGCCGGCCGCGGTGAGCCACGTGCGCAAGCGGTAGAGCGCCGCGACGTACCAAGTTCCGCCCGCAGCGGGACCGACGGCGACGACCTCGCGGTACAGGCGTTCCGCCTCCGCGCCGCCCTCGAGTTCGTCCTCGGCCTCGGCCAGTGCGAGCTTCGTCGGCAGGTCGTCCGGAGCACCCGCGAGCGCCGCGCGGAACGCGTCACGCGCAGCCTTGAACTCGCCGTTGTTGCGCGCGAGCTGGCCGCGCAGGTACGCGACGGCCGGACTCTTCGGATCGAGTTTCGCGGCGCGATCGAGGAAAGCCGCGCAGGGTTCGACGCGATTGTCCGCGAGCTCGATCGCGGCGCCCGCGACGAGATCCTGGAGTTCTGGGTTCGCCCGCTCGACGAGGGGCCTCAGCGCTTCGCGCGCGCGCGTGCGCTCGTCGCCCGCGAGGTGGACCGCGACGCGCTCGCGCGCCAGGAGGGTCGTGAGATCGGCCACCGGTTCGCCGGTCGAAGTCGCCTCGGCGCTGCCCGTGGCCACCGGCGGCGCGGGCTGAGCCGCTTCGTCGCTGCAAGCGCTGACGAGCGGTAGGAGAGAAGCAGAGAGGAACAAGAATCGGTTCGTGCAGCGCATCGCGGACCTCGCAGGGGAGTCGTTCGTACGGGTGAGCCGACCGCGTTGCAAGCACGCGAACGCGCTGGACGCTGGTTCGGAGCCGCCGACGTCCGATACTGTCCCGAACCATGAATTCGAACGGACGGAAGGGCACTGCGGGCCGTGCGCTGATCATCGGCGCGAGTTCGGGGATCGGCGCTTGCCTGGTCCGTCGGCTCGTCGGTGAAGGCTACGCCGTGGGCGCGATC
>CAZKIY010000149.1:6929-8611 GCA_964552875.1 uncultured Planctomycetaceae bacterium | reverse complement strand
GCGCGATCTGGGTGATGCGATGACGGTGTCCGGCGGACGCCTCGTCCTGCGCGCGCACGACGTCGCCGCGGCGCATGAAGTCCCGCAGATCTTCGAAGAGATCGTGCGCGAACTCGGTGGACTCGATCTCGTCGTCTACGCGGCCGGGATCATGCCCAAGGTCGGACCGGCTGAATACGACACCGAGAAGGACCTCGACCAGCTCGCGGTGAACGTCGGCGGCTGCATCGCGTGGTGCAACGCGGCTGCCCGACTCTTCCAGACGCAGCGCTCGGGAACGATCGTCGGCATCTCGTCGATCGCGGGCGATCGAGGGCGGAAGGGCAATCCCGTCTACGGCACGACGAAGGCGGCGATGAACACGTACCTCGAAGCGATTCGCAATCGCCTCGCCGAACACGGCGTCCACGTCACGACGATCAAGCCGGGGTTCGTCGACACCCCGATGACGAAGGGACTTCCGGGACTCTTCTGGTTGATCTCGGCGGATCGCGCCGCGGAGCTCGTGCTGAAAGCGGCGAAGTCGCGCGCGAACGTGCGCTATGTGCCGCGCCGTTGGTTCTTCGTCGGCACCGTGATCCGTTGCATCCCGTCTTTCGTCTTCAAGAAGATGAACGTGTGAGCGCGCGGAGGGCACCGGAGTTCCCGCGGCTCGCTCGCGGATACGAGTACGTCGAGGGCTGGGGCATGGCGCACGGCGCGCCCACTCGCGTGCTGCGTCCGCGGGACGTCGATTCCATCCGCGAAGCCTTCGCACTCGCGCGTCGCGAAGGCGTCACGCTGGCACCGCGCGGCGGCGGGAACAGTTACGGCGACGCGAATTGCACGAGCGCCGGCATCGTGCTCGACACGACGCGCATGGATCGGATCCTCGCGTTCGACGGCACGAGTGGCCTCGCCACGTGCGAAGGCGGCGTGACGATCGAAGGCTTGTGGAAGCGCGCGATCCCGCTCGGATTCTGGCCCAAGGTCGTCAGCGGCACGATGTATCCGACGCTGGGCGGTGCGCTCGCGATGAACATCCACGGCAAGAACCAGTACGCCGTGGGCACGATCGGCGAGCACGTCCAAGAGATCGATCTGCTCCTGCCGAGCGGCGACCTCGT
Source organism: uncultured Planctomycetaceae bacterium (assembly GCA_964552875.1). Lineage (GTDB taxonomy): Bacteria > Planctomycetota > UBA1135 > UBA1135 > JAEUHZ01. Next base: position 7,505 of record CAZKIY010000149.1, on the reverse strand, counting down.
CACGGCGTCGCGTGAACGCGAAAGCGACCTCTTCCACGGCGCGATCGGCGGTTTCGGGATGCTCGGGATCGTGACGCGCGTCGTTCTGGCCACGAAACATGTGCATTCCGGCGAGTTGGAGGTCTCCGCGAAGAGCACGCGAAACCTGGCTGAGGCGATGACTTGGATGGAGGCGCGCCGCACGAGCGCCGACTACCTCGTCGCGTGGATCGATGCGTTCGCGCGGGGCGATGTGCTGGGCCGCGGACTCATCCACGCTGCGCGTCATCTCCGTCCCGGCGAGGATCCCGAACCCGCCCGCACGTTGGCCGTGACGCATCAAGAACTCCCGCGCGCGATCCTCGGCATCTCGAAAGGCGAAGTGTGGCGCGCGCTGCGCCTCCTGAACCACGACGCCGGCATGCGACTCCTGAACGTGACGAAGTGGACGCTCGGCATGCACGAGGAGGCGCTCGGCCCGCATCGACAATCCCACGCCGCGTTCGCGTTCCTCCTCGACTTCGTACCGAACTGGAAGTGGGCCTACGGACGCCACGACCAGCGCGGCCTGATCCAGGTCCAACCCTTCGTGCCCGC
>CAZKIY010000149.1:3695-6829 GCA_964552875.1 uncultured Planctomycetaceae bacterium | reverse complement strand
ATCCTCGGCGCGAGCTGACGATTCAGCCGCCCGGCGGCGTGTCCCACCACTTCGAGAGCTGGGCGCGCGCGAGTCGCGGCGTGTCCTGATAGTGCGAGACGTCGTTGAAGAGCATCAGACGCGCGCGCACCGGGTCTTTGAAGTCGACGATGTTCAAGCAGGCCGGCGATTGGTCGAGTCGATCGCGGTATCCGCGACCGTCGAACCCGAGCAAGCTCGAGATCAAGAGACGCAGCGTCGCCTTGTGCGAGACGACGAGAACGCGCTGTCCCTCGTGCGCGACGACGATTTCGCGAATCACGGGCAGTGCCCGGGCGAGCACCGCGAGCCCGGACTCGCCGCCGACCGGCGCGAACGTGAACGGATCGGCGTCCCACGCGGGATATTCGCCGGGAAAGCGTTCCTCGACTTCCGCGCGCGTCAGACCTTCCCACCGACCGTGGCTGATCTCCCTCAACCCGTCGCGCTTCTCGATCCCGATGCCGTGCGGCTGCGCGAGGATCTCGGCGGTCTCGACCGTCCGCGAGAGCGGCGACGCGTAGATCGCGGAGATCTTCTCGGTCGAAAGTCGCTCGGCGAGTTGCGCGACCTGTCCGCGACCCTCGGCCGAGATCTCCACGCCGATCGCTCCGGAGAAGCGGTTTTCGGCCGTCAGTGAGGTGGCGCCGTGGCGCACGAGCAGTAGGCGGGTGGTCATCGTCGGATCTCGCTCGGGGGAGGAAGCGAACGGTCGGTCGAGGATGGAGACTCGAAGCCCGTGAGAAGTTCACGGGCTCGCGTGTCGCGATGTAACCAGATCCAAGGAGACCTTGGAGGGTGCCATTCACGGCCGTCAGTCGCCGCTAGCGTACGCGCGCCGCGCATCGACTTGCACGATGCGGTCCTCCTCCGCGATCCAGGCCGTCAATTGGTTACCCCACACGCAGCCCGTGTCGAGGCCGCGCACTTGCGGCCGCTCGACGAGACCTTGTCGAGCCCAGTGACCGAATACGACCGTGCGCGTCTCGCCCGGATCGCGCGGCCAGAAGTGGTACCAGGGTTTGAAAGACGCGTCGGGCGGCGGCCAATCCTTCACGGGGCGCGCGCCGAACGAATCGCAGTAGCGCACAGCGATCGCGAACCCGAGGTCTTGGTTCTCGACGAACGGATCGAGACCCGCCAGTCGCTCCAGCGGATCGACCCAACGCGGATTCACACCGGCATGGACGAGCAGCGCACCTGCGCGTTGGATCACGAAGGGTTTGCGCAGGAGCCAGCCGAGCAGTTCGGCCCGATCCTCCGCGCGCAAGATGTCGCCAAACGTGTCCGCTGGTTTCGAGCGTCGCAATCCACGTGCGGTGCGCAGCAACGCGACGTCGTGGTTCCCGAGGACTCCGCCCGCTCCCAGCTCGCGTAGGAGGCGCACGACTCCCGCGGAATCGGGTCCGCGGTTCACGAGATCTCCGGCCGGCTCGAGCCGGTCGGCCGCCGGATCGAAGCGCAAACGCTCGAGCAAGTGCTCGAGCTCAACGCGGCAACCTTGCACGTCGCCGAGGAAGATCGTGCGACCTCTCCGGCTCGTTCCGGGTTCATTCTCTGCGGCGGTCACGGGTGGGGGAGGTTAGCGGCTCGCAGCGCACGCTTCCCGGCGCGAGCTCCGGGGGCCAGACTGGATCGGCCATGGGCAAGCTCGTTCTGTGCTGGATCGGCCTCGTCGGGTCGGTGGTCTACCTCCTGAACCCCACGGCCGGGATCTTCGAACTCCTGCCCGACGTCCTGCCCGGCGTGGGGAACCTCGACGAGGCCGCTGCCGTCGGCCTCGGAATCGCGTGTTGGCGCTCGATTCGGACTCAACGCGCGGAACGCCTTGCCGCGTCCGGGGTGGTGCGGATACAACCTTCGCCCTCGAATCGTGCCGGAACGCCGCGCGATCCGACCTCAGGGAGTTGATCGACATGGCCAAAGCACGCAACAAGAACATGGGTCCGACCCGCGGTCGCGCGAAGCCGCGCAAGATGGGCATGGGCTCGGGCAAGTCGCGCAAACAGATCAACATCAAGCGCAAGCCCTGATCGTGGTCGCGAGCGCTCGCGCACGTGAGTGAGCGCACGATCCTGCCTGCCTTGGCGGCACTCGGTGCCGCGGCGACGTGGGCTCTCGCGAGCCACTTGTTCCGGCGCGCGCTCCTCCGCTCGGACGGTGCAGTGCAGCCGAGTGCCGCCGCGGCGAACCTCTACAAGAACGTTCTCGCATTCGCCGTCTTCGCGGTGATCGCGTTCGCGAGCGGCGGAGAATTTCCGGCCGCGGACCGCTGGCCGGCCCTCGCCGCATCCGGCTTCTTCGGCTTCGCGGTCGGCGACACGCTCTTCTTCGCCGCGCTCCCCCTGGCGGGCGTGCAAGTCGCAGCGATGTGCGGTCTCGTCCAAGTCCCTGCGGCCGTTCTCCTCGGCTGGGTCGTCCATGCGGAGCGACTCGAGCCCGCGGCACTCCTCGGCGGCGCGCTGATCATCGCGGGTGTGCTGCTCGTGCTCTCCGAGACGCCCCGCGGCGTCGTGCGCGATCCGCTCGCACGTCGACGCGGGGTGCAGCTCGCGATCCTGGCGGCACTCGCGCAGGCCGTCGGCGTGGTCGCTGGACACGGAGCGATGCAGGGCCAGGAAGTCCTGGGCGGGACGATGGCGCGCATGAGCGGCGGCATCGCGGGCGCTTGCGTGATCGCGATCGTCCTCGGCACCGTCACGCGCGGATCGAGCGCCGCGCGGGAACTCGCGCATCTCACTCGTCCGTGGAAAGAACCCGCGGCGCGTCGGGGTCTCGTGATCGCTGCCTTGTGCGGATCGGTCGTCGGGCTCCCGCTCTTCCACTACGCGCTGCGCGGCATGGCGAGCGGCGAGGCCGCCGTCCTCTTCGCGACGACACCGCTCTTCACGCTGCCGATCGGATACGCGTTCGGCGAGAGACACGGACTGCGCGGCGTGCTCGGAGCGCTGATCGGGATCGGCGGCGTCGCGGCCGTCGTGTCGGCGACGAGCTGAGTCCGTTCTCGGACTCTGCCGGCGCCGCTTCCACGGCACGTCGCCCGTGAATTCTTCACGGGGCGCCGAGTCGGTTCACGCGCCGAACAAGAGACGCGGCACGCCGGCCAACACGAGCGT
>CAZKIY010000149.1:0-3595 GCA_964552875.1 uncultured Planctomycetaceae bacterium | reverse complement strand
CCGAGTCGGTTCACGCGCCGAACAAGAGACGCGGCACGCCGGCCAACACGAGCGTCAGCACCGCGGATGCGGCGATCGTCATCCACAGGAACGCGAGTTCGAAGAAGCGGAAGGAAGTCTCGGGCGTCGGATGGGCCATGGGGGATCTCTTCGGGTTGCTGCGCCCGCGGGAGCGGGCGACGTACCCAGGACTCCGCCGCCGGTGACGTACACGGGCCGCGCGTTTTGGCGGGCGACGGAGGTGGCTCGCTAAGCCCTGCGGCAGCCGTGCCTTGCAGCGGTTCCCGTTTCCGCGACTGGGCCTTGGAACACGAGGAGAGCAGCCGCGGGCAGGGCCAGCCAGGCGAGTCGCGGGTCGGCGAGGAGAGGTGCGCGCTCGCCGAAGACCAAGAGCGCGTTGTACGCGGCATGCAGCGCGATCGCGGGCGCAAGACTTCGCGTCCGCAACGTCAGCGCGGCGAGGAGCGCGCCGAGCAGCGCCGTCGGCAGGAATCGATGCAGCGACGCATGCACGGCGCCGAAGAAGAACGCCTGCGCGACGAGGATCTTCCACGTGCTCATCTCGCGCCGGATTCCGCCGAGGAACGCGCCCCGGAAGAAGAGCTCCTCGCAGATCGCGGGCGAGAGCGCGAGGAGCAGCACTTGCGCGACGATCCCGAGTCCGGCGATCTCGAGCGGCAGTGCCATGGACTCGAACTCGCGCGGCAGCGGGAGGAATCCTTGTTGCCAAGCGAAGACGTGCTTCGCCGCCCACGCGACGGCGGGCGCCGCGAGGATCGGGGCGAGGACGTGCGCGACGCGCGGAGCTCGCCAAGCGAGGACCGACGCGAGGCTCTCGCCGGATCGTCGCGCCGTCGAGCGCGCGGAGGCCCACGCTGCGAGCGGAAGGAGGATCCACAACGTCGCCGCGAGTCCCCACACCGCGTGCAACGACTGCCACCAGCCGCCGACCATGTACACCGCGAACACGACGACGAGCGCCCACCGCAGCGCACCGCGAGATGCCAATCGACGATCGCGTGCCTCGTCCTCGTTCGGCGCGTGCTGCACGAGGCGCTCGCTGTCGAGCGTGCGCGCGAGCTGGATGAGCGCGAGCGCAGCCCAAGCCGTGCTGGCCGCGAACATCCACACGGCCAGCGCGGGTGATGCGGATCCGCGCAACACGTCGCGCAGGACGAGCGACGGGCCCGTGAGCGGAACCGCGGCGAGGAACGCGTCGAGTCGCACGTCCGAGGACAGCGCCGGGATCGTCGGCACGATCGCGACGAGCATCATCGGGAGCAGCAGGTTCTGACCTTCGCGAAATGTTCGCGCTCGGCCGCACACGAGGCACAACACCGCGCACACGAGGACCGCGGCCGGGAAGAACGCCAACGCGCCGAGCATCACGCGGGTCGCATCGAGCGCGAACGCACCCTCGCTCGCGCCCGGCAAGGTGCCGAATCCCAGCGCGAGGGATCCGATCACGGAGCCTGCGTTGAGCATCAAGGTGAAGACGCCAACGCTCAAGACGGCCGCGAATTTCGCGGCAACCACGACGACGGCCGGCACCGGGTGGACGAGCAAAGTCTTGAGCGTTCCGGCTTCGCGCTCGCCTGCGAACGCGGTGAGCGCCGCGTGGGACGCACCGCCGAGGAGTACGAAGATCGCGAGGAGGGGGAGCCACCGGCCGAGATTCGAACCACTCGCGTCCGCCGCGCTCGCGACGTCGATGGGGGACAGCGCGAGTCCGCGCGCCGGGTCGTAACCGAGGAGCGCCAGGCGTCGCTCGTCCGCGACTGCCTCCTCGAGGTCGTGCAGCGCCGCACGCAGGCGACGTTCGGCCTCGATGCCCAAGTCGTTCGTGCCGTCGAACCAGGTGAGGAGTGACCACGATGGCGCGCGTTCGCCGGGCAGCGCAGCGATGAGAGCTTCCTGACCCTCGGCGAGTCGGGCAGCAGCGCGTGCGTTCGAAGCGATGTTCCTTTCGGGTCCGAATCGCCATTCGAAACCCTCGAGGACGTGCGCCGCATCGACCTCGAGTACCTCGATCGGCTCGCACTCTTCGACTGCGGCGCGAACGCGTTGGCGCATGTCCTCGGGCGCGCGCGAAACGTCGAGTGCAACGCGAATCGTGCGCGACTCCAGCGCGCCCGAGGAATAATCCTCGATGAACTTCCGCCCGAGGAAGAGCAGCGGATAGAGCAACACCGGTAGGACGAACGCTGCGACGAGTGCGCGCCGATCGCGCAACAAGTTGCGCACCTGCGCGCCGAAAATGGCCCGAAAGCAGGTACCCGGGCGACTCATGCGCGGTGTCCGTCGAGGGCCGCGGGGCGTCGACGGTCGCGGAGTCCGTCGATGGGGAACCCGAGTCATCTCTCCCGAGCCCGTCAACGCGCGGTCTCGCCCGCGTGCTGAACGAGCTCCTTGAAGACGTCCTCGAGCCAGACTTTGCCCGTCTTGTCGCGCAGCTCGTCCAGCGCCCCGCACGCGAGCAGTCGACCGCCGTGGAGGATCCCGATCCGGTCGCACAGGCGCTCGGCCTCGGACAGGACGTGGGTACTCAGCAGCACGCACGTGCCGCCCGCCCGCGCCGACTCGATGAAGTCGATCATCGCGGAGCTGGCCAGCACGTCGAGGCCCGTCGTCGGTTCGTCGAGCACGAGGACGGGCGGATCGTGCAGGACCGCCCGCGCGATCGAAACACGCTGCCGTTGACCGGTCGAGAGTCCCTCGCAGCGCCGATCGGCGAACTCCTCCATGGCGAACGCGCGTACGAGTTCTTCGACCCGCGCACCGAGCTCGTCCTTCTCGAAGCCGTGGAGTCGGCCGAAATAGACCAGGGTCTCGCGCGGCGACAGACGCGGATAGAGCCCCGTCGTGCCCGAGAGGAATCCGAGGCGACGTCGAGCTTCGATCGGATCTCGAGCCACGTCCACACCGTCCACCTCCGCGCTCCCGGCGGTCGGTGACAGCGTCGTCGAGAGGATGCGCAGCGTCGTCGTCTTCCCTGCGCCGTTCTGGCCCAGAAGTCCGAAGATTTCACCCGACGAGCATTCGAGGTCCAGCCCGCGCAAGGCCTCGACGCGTCCGCCGCGCGGATCGACGTACGTCTTCTCCAGGCCGCGCGCTCGAATCGCGGCCGCGCTCAAATCGAGTCTCCTTCCGCTGAGCGCGCGCGTCCGATCCATCGAGCGATCCACGGTCCGCTCGGCGCGGATTCGCGCGACAAGATGCGCATCGCGATCACGACGGCGACGGCCGAGCAGACGACGAGCGACACCGCCGTGATCGCGTACTCGAGCGGCATCGAGCGTCCTTGGAGGAGTCCGCGGAACGCGAACACCACGTTGAGCACCGGGACGCACGCGAGGCCTGGAGTGAGCTCCATGCCCGGCAGGACTCCGGCCATCGCGGGCAGGATGAACACCATCTGCACCGGACCGAGGAGCGCTTGTCCCTCTTGGAACGAGCGCGCCAGAGCGCCGATTCCAGTGAGCACCGCGCTGACGAACAGCGCGAAGAGCAGCGCCAGCGGTGCGATCGCCGCGAACGCTTCGAGGGGCAGGTCGATCTCGATCTCGGGGCCGAGTTGCGCCAAAGCCACGAGGTG
>CAZKIY010000148.1:5156-9832 GCA_964552875.1 uncultured Planctomycetaceae bacterium | reverse complement strand
CCTGCTCGCTCATGTCGAGCCTCGCCACGGGTCGCGTCGTCCGCACGGACGCCAAGGTCTGCCACGTCCTCGTGGAAGGCCGCGTGATCCACGCCGCGCCACGCGGAGCGCTGTACGGCGAGGATTCCGAGCGTCGATTGGAGAAGAACCCCGTCGCGGTCGGTGACGATGTCGAGGTGGATCTCGCGAGTTCGCCGGCGAGCCTCGACCGCGTCTTGCCGCGCAGGAATCAGCTCTCGCGCATCGCGTCGTCGCACGATCCGCGTGAGCAAGTGCTCGCCGCGAACATCGACCAGATGGTGATCGTCGGTTCGCTCGCGAAGCCCGGGTTCTCGAGCAATCGCACCGATCGCATCCTGGCGACGTGTTGGTACCAGCACATCCCGGTCAAGCTCGTGCTGAACAAGACGGACCTCGTCGACGCGGACGAGCTCGCTGCGATCCGCGACACGTACACGAGTATTCCGATCGAAGTGCTGCCCACCAGTGCGGCGAAGTCCGAAGGTCTCGAAGCGCTGCGCGAGACGCTCACGGGCAAGACGTCGGTCATCTACGGCGCATCCGGCGCGGGCAAGTCGAGTTTGCTGAACGCGCTGCAACCCGGCCTGAATCTGAAGGTCGGCAAGATCAGCAAGTTCTGGGATCAGGGGAAGCACACGACGACGTTCTCGTTGATGCACTTCCTCGCGTTCGGCGGCGCGGTCATCGACACGCCCGGCATCCGCGTGTTCCGGCCGTACGGCATTCCGCCGGCCAGTTTGCGCGACTGCTTCCCCGAGCTGCGTCGCTACCAGTTGCGTTGCCAGTTCCCCGACTGCACGCACGATCACGAACCGGGATGCGTCGTGTTCGACGCCGTGGAAGCGGGCGAGATCGCGGCGAGTCGCTATGCGAGCTATGTCGAGATGCTCGACGAGCTGCGCAAAGCGCCGATCGACGACGACGAGGACGCCTCCGCCGACGAGCGGTGAGGCACCGTGTCGTCGCGCGGGCTCGACGATCCGTCGGTGCGGAGCAGCACGGCTCTCGGGTGCGTCTTGGACGGCCGAGAACGACAGCGAGGCCGCATCGAGCGGCCTCGCTTGTGATCTCGAACTCAGCCGCCGGTCAGCTCGGCAGGATCACGGAGTCGATGACGTGAATGACGCCGTTCTTGGCGTCGATGTCCGTCGCGGACACCTTCGCGCCGCCGATCGTCAGCGCGTCGCGACTCGCCTGGATCGGGAGCTTGCGACCCTCGAGCGTCGGTGCCTCGGAGAGCTTGCGGGCCTGGTCCGCGTAAACGCGCCCGGAGATCACGTGGAGCTTCAGGATGTTCGCGAGCTTCTCCTTGTTCTCGGGCTTCAGCAGGCCCTCGACCGTGCCCGGCGGCAGCTTCGCGAAGGCCGCGTCCGTCGGCGCGAGGATCGTGAAAGGCCCGTCCTTCATCAGCGTTTCAGCGAGTCCCGCGGCCTTCGCTGCGGCGATCAGAGTTCCGAACGTGCCCGCGCGCTGAGCAGTCTCGACCAAGTTGGCGGTGCTCGGCATCACGACCGTGTCGATCACGTGGATGACACCGTTCGAGCAGAGAATGTCCGTCTTCTCGATCTTCGAGCCGTCGATCGACACGGTCCCCTCGACGACGCGCACGTCGATGCGCTGGCCGTTCACCGTCGTCGCGGAGCTCAACTTCACGACGTCCGCGGCGAGGACCTTTCCGGGCACGACGTGGTAGGTCAGGACATCCACCAGCTTCGACTTGTTCTCGGGCTTCAGCAGGTCCGCGAGGACATCCCGCGGAATCTTGGCGAACGCGGCGTCCGTCGGGGCGAACACGGTGAACGGACCTTCGCCCTTCAGCGTTTCGACGAGGCCCGCGGCCTGTAGAGCCGTCGCGAGCGTGTTGAAGTTCCCCGCGGCGACGGCTGTCGAGACGATGTCTCCCGCAGCCGAATTCGCGCTCATTTTCGTGGCCGAGGCGGAGCAGGTCGCCGCCTTTTCGCCAGCCGTCACGGCCGGCGCAAGGGTGGCGGCGAGAGCCGCGGATGCGAGGAGGAGGAGTTTCATGAGGGAGTTCCTTTTCGGATGCGGTCCGGGCTTCGCCGGGCGGGTGATGCAGCAAGAGCGCTGTTCTCGAGCGTCTTCGCACGGAACGCAGGACGCGGATTCGCATCGCACGAACCTCGAACACTCATTCGGGGTTAGAGAGAGGTCGTGTCCGAAGGTCCGCAAGTCTTCCTACGCGCACTTTGGTTGCACGGTCGACTCTCTGGTCGGCGCGTCCACGATGTTCGGAGCCGGGACTCCGCTCTCACGGCACGTTTCGCTCCGCTTCGCGGGCTCGCGATCGAACGGGTTCGGTCGCACGGCAAGCGCATATTCCTCGAGTTCGAAGGCGGCCTCGTCCTCCACAACCACCAACGAATGCAGGAACGCTGGCGAGTGGTGCGTCGATTCGAGCCGCTACTGACCACGTGCTGGATCGCTCTCGACGTGGGTGACGAATCGGTGCAGAACCACGACGGCGAGGTTTTGGAACTCGTCACCCGAGTGGACGCCGAACGCATTCGGTCCGAGCTGGGCCCGGACGTGCTCGACGAACCGTTCCCTCGAGCAGCGTTCGACTCCGCGCTCCGGGCCTGTCGTCTGCCCATCGCCGAAGCGCTCTTGGATCAGTCCGTCGTCGCCGGACTCGGCAACGTCGCGCGGTGTGAAGCTGTTTTTCTCGCCCGCGTGGATCCGACTCGGCCGGCCGGTCGGCTCGCGGACGACGAGCTCCTGCGCCTCGGCGACGCCGTCCGCCTCGTCACGCGCGAAAGTCTGCGACAGCGCGGTCGGTGGACCCACCGCGTCTATCACCGTGATGGACATCCGTGTCCGCGATGTGACACGCACGTCCTCCGCATCGAGCTCCCACCTTCGCGCCGAGCGTTCTCTGTCTGTCCGTCGTGCTCGGGCATGCGGAACGAACGCGATCTCTTCTCCTGATTCAGGCAGTGAAGATTCAGGCAGTGAAAGCGAGAGCCACGACCGCGCGCGCCGTCCACGCGCTCGTTCGAACCCAGTTCGAGCGCACGAGGAAGCGGTGCGCACGCTCGTCCCAACCACTCTCGAGCCGACGATGCATCGGTACCTGCAACGCGGCCGTCGAGATCCACACGACGAGAACCAGCGCGATTCCGATCCAAGGCAGCCACGCAGGTTTCCCGGGTGGACTCCACTCGAAGAGCGCCAACGCCGTCGCGGTCTCGGCCAGCATGAGCGGCCCGACGACGAACGTCGTGAGTCGCAGGTGTCGATCGTGCCACGCGCGGAATTCCGCTCGACCCACGAAGGCCATCAGCGGGTAGTGCACGATCTGCACCATCCAGATCAGCCCGAACATCGCGAGCGTGGCGGCCGTGTGAACGTGGAGCACGAGCGGGATCGGCGATTCCAGTGCGATGCTCCCGAGGTTCGTCTTCGAAGTGCGGACTCCCCGCGCACCGGTTTCGTGCGCGAGGAGGCCGCGGGGGACCGATCAGGGGCGTCGAACCCACTGATGTCACAGCGGGGTTCGAGCGTGAAGACGGATCGGATGCAGCAGCGCGCTTGACACTCGGGGCCGCGCGGGTCGAGGCTCAGCGGCATGAAGTGGCTCCCGATCCTCGTCAGCGTTGCTGGACTCCTCACGTCGTGTCGCACGGATCGACCCGCGACGGCGTCCCCCGATCCCGATGGCCGGAGCCGAACCGCGCCGGAGAGCGCTCGGGGTTCGTCGATTGCACACGCCGAGTCGCACGCGCCGACGGCTGCCCCGAGCCCCCCTGCGCGGGCGTCCTCGAATCGCGATCCGCACGGCGACCCCGACGTCGGTCGCTACGTCGCGCGCCTCGCCAGCCCTGATCGCATCGCGGAACTGCGCGTCGCAGAGGTCGTCGCGAAACTCGCACTCGCGAGCGACGCGATCGTCGGCGACCTCGGGTCAGGCCCCGGCATCTTCGCGATCCCGTTCGCACGCGCGGCCCACGAAGGTTTCGTCCTCGCGAGCGACGTCGAACCGGGACAGCTCGATGCGTTGCGCGCGGAACTCGTCGCGGCGGACGTGCGCAACGTCGTGCCCGTCCTCGCGTCGATGAACGATCCGCATTTCCTGCCAGCACGCATGGACCTCGTCTTCGTCGGCGACACGTACCACCATCTGCGCGATCGCGTGACGTACTTCCGGAGGCTGCAATCCTCGCTCGCACCCGGCGGCCGGCTCGCGATCCTCGAATACAAGTCCGGTAAGCAGCCCGTCGGTCCGGCCGAGGACCACAAACTGCCTGCCGGTGTCCGCGAGGCCGAGCTGGTCGAGGCCGGCTACTCGCTCGTCGATCGCTTCACCACCCACGCGTATCACGACTTCGAAGTCTGGCGCGTCGTGCAACCCTGGGAGAAGTGAGGCGCGAGCGGTTACGCTCGGGGGCGCGATGTCCAGCTATCACGTCACGAAGTTCACCGTTCAACCCGTCGACGGCGACGATCAGATCGAGGTCGTCATCCACGCTTCCGATGGGAACAAGTGGGAGTACGGCATCCCCTTCAGCCGTTCCACCGGACGCTACATGTTCGAGGAGATCGGCGTGATCGCGAACGACTTCGGCGACGAATTCGCCGAGGAATTGACCAAGCGCATCGAAGCGACGGTCGACGGCATCGTCGGCCGCTGAGAGCGT
>CAZKIY010000148.1:0-5056 GCA_964552875.1 uncultured Planctomycetaceae bacterium | reverse complement strand
ATTGACCAAGCGCATCGAAGCGACGGTCGACGGCATCGTCGGCCGCTGAGAGCGTTCGAGGAATCGGACCTACGCGCTCTCAGAGCGTGTGAAGAAATCACACGCTCTCGCGACGCGAAGCGTTGCCACATGAATCAGAGAGCCCGTAGACTCGAATTCTTCACGGGCTCTCAGAGCTCGTGAAGAATTCACGGGCGCCGCGGAGCGGCGCAGATCGTGTCTGAGAGCGTCTAGGCTCGATTTCTTCACACGCTCTCAGCGCGGCGGATCGGTCGTCCCGCCGTCATCGGGCTGCTTCTCGAACGGATCGAGCAGACGCTGCAACAGACGTCGTTGGTCCGCGTCCTTCTCGAGCGTGAGCGCGAGCTCGACCATCTTGCGCGTCCCGGGCTCATCGCCCGCGCCCGAGTACAGGATGGCGAGATTCTTGATCGCCATGAGGCAGCTCGGGTCCGTCTCGACCGCGCGGCGATAGTGCTCGATCGCATCTCCGTAGGCGCCGAGTTCGTGCGACAGGGCTCCGAGTTGGAAGTGCGCGCGTGTGCACATCGGATCCTTCGCGAGCGCGCTCTCCAACCAGCCGCGACTCGTCGCCAGCGCTTCGGGATGCGCGCTGCGCACGTCGGCGTCCAAGGCGAGCGACGCGGCGGAGAGATACTCCTCGACCAGCGGCTGTCCGAGTTCGAACGAGCGCTTCCACGCTTGGTACGCACCACTCGCATCACCCGAGCCGCGCAACGCGAGCGCGAGGAGCTTGTAGCTCGCCGCATCGCCGCCCGTCTGGGCCACGAACTTGCGCAGCGGTTGCACGGCGGAAGTCTCGAGCCCAAGGCCTACGCGGATCCGGCCGAGGCCCAGCAGTGCCGTCGAACGATCCGGTTCGATCGTCAACGCGCGTTGGAGATACTCCTCCGCCGCGCGACGGAATCCGAGCTTCTCGAGCGACCGACTCTTCCACTCGGCGAGGTTCGCGTCCTTCGGGAATCGCAGGAGCCCTTGGTCGAGCAGGTTCCCGGCGCTCTCCGCATCGCCCAATTCGATGAGCGCTCGCGCCGCTTCCGCGCAGGCTCGCGCGTCACCTTCGGGCGCCGCGAGCCACACGGCCCACCAGCGCTCGGCCGCTGCGCGCCAATCGCCGCGTTGGGTCGCCGCGGCCGCAGCCTTCGCGTCGGGCTCGCCCGGCCGGACGGGCCGCGCGCGCGCCGTGCGGCACGCCGCCACCGAGGCGAGGGTCAAGGCCCCCACCAGCGCGTGCATCCATCTCGTATTCGTTCGCATGATCTCTGGCGCTCGCAGGCCCGGCCGTGCCCCCTTGTGTATCGGCTGGGAGCCGCGGTTCCATCCCCGGCGTTCGATTTGCGACGATCAGCGTCGGTCCCGCGCCCATGACGATCAAGGCCTTCTTCGTGGACGTCGGCAACACGCTCGTGCGCGAGGTTCCATCGCGTTTCGCGATCTATGCCGAGTGCGCGCGCAGCCACGGAATCGAGGTCGGGACGCCCGACATGGCGGCGTTGATGCGCCGCGCGCACGGCGAGATCCCGTCCCGTGTCGGCGGCGCGTTCCGCTACACGGATCCGTGGTTCGCGTCGTACATCGAGCGGATCTTCCACCATCATCTGGGGCTCGAGCGCGCACTTCTGCCCGACTTGTCGCGGGCACTGTTCGCGCGCTTCGCGGATCCGGCGACCTTCGAGCTCCACCTCGGTGCACTGGAGCTCCTCGAAGCAGCACGAGCACGGGGGCTCGTCGTCGGCGTCATTTCGAATTGGAGTGCGCGACTTCCGGGACTGCTCCAAGCCCTCGGGGTCGCCGAACGCGTGGACTTCGTGCTCTGTTCGGCGATCCTGGAACTCGAAAAGCCGGACCCCGAGATCTTCCTGCGCGCGCTCGACCTCGCCGGCGTGCGTCCCGACGAGGCGCTTCACGCGGGCGACGATCTCGAGAAGGACGTGCTCGGCGCGCAGCGTGTCGGGATCCACGCCGTGCTCGTGGATCATGCCGGAGATCGTGCGCACCTGTCCTGTCCGCGAGCGGGTAGCCTCGCGGAGCTCATGGACCAACTCGAGAGGCTCGCCGCGTGACAAGTCCGATCGAACGCGAGATCGAAGAGTTGCGCTCGGGTGCCCAGCGGCTCACCGATTCGCTGCGTGCACGTTTCGTCGGACAAGCCGGCGTCGTCGAGGAACTGCTCGCCACGTTGTTCGCCGGCGGTCACGCCTTGATCGAGGGCGCGCCGGGGTTGGGCAAGACGACGCTCGCCCGTTCGCTCGCGCAGGCGCTCGACCTGTCGTTCGCGCGCGTGCAGTGCACGCCGGATCTCATGCCTTCCGACGTGATCGGTGCGCGCATTTTGGAGGAGGACGAGCACGGCGCGCGGCGCTTCCGTTTCGAACCTGGCCCCGTGTTCACGCACGTGCTCCTCGCCGACGAAGTGAATCGCGCGACGCCGCGCACGCAGTCCGCGTTGCTCGAAGCGATGGGCGAAGGTCAGGTCACGGCGCACGGCGAGACGCGCCGGCTCGAGCAACCGTTCTTCGTCGTCGCGACGGAGAACCCGGTCGAGATGGAGGGCACGTATCCCCTGCCGGAAGCTCAATTGGACCGCTTCACGCTGCAAATTCGCGTCGAATCTCCGACGTTGGCCGATCTCGTCGTGATCCTCGGCCGCCCTCCTGATGCGATGAGTGCTCCGATCGAGCGCGTGATGTCCCGAACCGACGTGCTGCGCTTGCGCGAACTCGCCGGCGCGATCCCGGCGTCCGACGAAGTGCTGCGGCGGATCGCGCGGATCGTCCGCGCGACACATGCCGACGACGAGTCGGCCGGACCCGTCGTGAAGTCGGCCGTGCGCTACGGCGCGAGCCCGCGCGGTGCTCAGGCGCTGCTCGCGACGGCACGAGCGCACGCCCTACTCGCAGGCCGCTTGCACGTGGCCGTTCACGACGTCGAACGATTCGCGGCGCCCGTGCTGCGGCACCGCCTCGTCCTCGGTTACGAAGGCGAAGGCGAAATGGCCGCACGCGACGCGCTGGTGAGCGAGGCCCTCGCCCGCAGCGCGTGACGCCGATCTCATTCCGCCTGAACTTCCCGCGAGAATTGGCCCGAGCGTGGACTCGGACGACGCGCGCTGAACCCGAGGGGCGGGTCGCGCGCTCTCTCGACGATCCAGAACCCGTCGGACCTGTCTCCGACACGGAATTCCTTTCCGTGTCCGACCATCGTCGTCGCCGCGCAGCGGCCGTCCTGTCGATCCGTGTGCATGCAGCACTTGAGCCCCACGCGCATCGTCCTCGTCTTCGCCTCGACGGTCGTGCTCGTCCTCGCAGCGGTGGTCCTGGCGCCTCAGAAGACGGGGTCGAAGGGCAGCGCTTTGCTGCCCGGTGCGACGGCGCGCGTGCCGATCCTGCCCTTCGTCAACGCACTCGATTGGTTGCCTCGCAATCCGGTTCGTGACGGTAGCGTCGACTACACGGCGAGCCTCCAGTCGGCGATCGACGCTGCCGAGGGCGGGACGCTCGTTCTTCCCGACTTCCCCGTGCGCGTCACGAAGCGACCGGGTGTCGGACACTGCTTGCTCGTGCGCACGCCCATCGAAATTCGCGGTTCGCCTTCGTCGCGCATCATCGAAAGCGTCGGCGCCTGTCAGATCCTGCGCGTCGAGAATGCGAATGGAGTGCGACTCGTCGGGTTCACGTTGCGAGGACGCGGAGGTCAGGGCATAGGGCTCGCGCACGGCATCCTGCAGGTCTTCGGAGGCGAGGACATCGCGATCGAGGACGTCACCGCTCTCGACAGCGACGCCGACGGCATCGTCATCGCGGATGCGAAGCGCGTTTCGATCCGCGGCTGTCGGTCGATCCGCTCCTCGAAGTCCGGGCTATATCTCTCGCGCTGCGTCGGCGGCATCGTCGCGGACAACGTCGTCGAGGACGGCGTCGGTCATCGCACGGGGCAAGGTTCGATCGTCGGGACCGGAATCCAACTCTCCAGCAACACCGACGTCACGTGCACGGGCAACGTCGTGCGCAACGGCGTCGGGATCGGAATCCTCCTCGACGCGAACTCGACGGGTGTTGCGCCGACGGGTTGCTCGATCGTCGGGAACCGCGTGTTTGGATGGAGAAATACGCAGAATCCCGACGTTTCGTCGGGGATCCGACTGCAGAACTCCGCCGCCGTCACGAAAACACGCTCCTTGGTCGCGGCGAACACGGTCGAGCGTTGCGGGACGCACGGGATCTACGTCGAGAACCAGGATGGCGTGTCGGTCCTCGGGAACACCGTCATCGGGAGCGATCGCTCGTCGATCTGCATCTCGACGTCGAGCGGCGTCCACGTGCTCTCGAATGTCGTCCTCGAGACGGACGCTTCGGGCTCGGGCAGCCAATCAGGGCTGCACCTGATCAACGGCGCCGCGGAAGTCGTGGCGCAGGGCAACCGGATCGAGGCGCGCGCGACTTCGCCCTATGCGCCGTCGGCGTACGACCAATCGAGCGGCGGCGGGAACTCGATCGAGCCCCAGCAACGCCGTGCGAAGACTCCGCCGGCGACTGGACTTTGGGCGCGGGGCGACACCGTCTGGAACAGCGAACCGTGGCCGGGCGCGCCGATCGGTTGGGTCTGCACGAGCGCGGGCACGCCCGGTGTGTGGGACGTTTTCGGTCGGATCGAGTGACGCTCGGCCCGCGTGAGCTCATGACGGGCTCGCTCGTCGCGCACCGGCACGCATCCGAGCGGCGGACGAATCGATGTCCGACGAATCGATGTCTTCAGGCCTCTCAGAGCTCGAGAAGTATTCACGGGCGACACGCCCGGGGAGCGGCGCCAGCAACGTCTTTCCGCGTGTGAGCTCGCTACCTCACACGCTCTGAGAGCCCGTGAAGGATTCACGGGCGACGCGCCGCGCAGCGGCGCAGATGGTGTCTGAGAGCGTGTAGGCTCAATTTCTTCACACGCCCTCAGCCGCCGAGTGGACGCACGTAGTCCGCGAGCATTCGAGCGAACCGCTCGGGGTCCTCGAGCATCGGAAAGTGTCCGACGCCCGGCATGACCA
>CAZKIY010000147.1:8272-9841 GCA_964552875.1 uncultured Planctomycetaceae bacterium | reverse complement strand
TTGATCAGCATGAGGACGAGCACGACCTCGGGGCGCGCGACGAGCGGTTCGAAGACCGTGACGCTCGGGTTCGACTCGCTCGTGCCGGGCCACAAGA
Organism: uncultured Planctomycetaceae bacterium; assembly: GCA_964552875.1. Lineage (GTDB taxonomy): Bacteria > Planctomycetota > UBA1135 > UBA1135 > JAEUHZ01. Next base: position 9,744 of record CAZKIY010000147.1, on the reverse strand, counting down.
GTTCGGCGAGTTCGAAGGCTTCGCGCAGACGGTCCGCATGTTCCTGGCGCGTGTCGCCGCCGATCAAGAGCACCGTGCGGCCGCGTAGGAGGTCCGCGACTTCCTGCGTCGGAGTGCGCGGCCCCTTCGACGGCGGCGGCTTGTGTCCGCCGGCCTGCGCGACGCGCTCGAGCTCGTGGTTCAGCGCGTAGACGTTGTCGACGAGGCGTCGATCGGCGATGCGCCGCGCCAACTCTTCGAGCATGTGACGCAGCGCGACGGTCTCGGCCGTCGGTGGTGCGCGCAAAGCCGCGGGCACGAGCAGGTCGAGCTTCTGCCAGTCCTCCTCGGGAGCGGTGGACGTCCCGAGCACGATCCGTTCCAGGTGGAACCGCAACTTGTTCAGCGTCTTGACGTCCATGCAGCGCCTCTCGAAGCGGAGAGTGCCGGACGAACTGGCGCGAAGGAAGCGTCAGTCAGGCGCGCGGTCGATAGACACGCACGCAGCGCTCGAGCAGGCCTTCGCGATCCTCGACCGGTTTCCAGCCGATGGATCGCGCCACGTCGCACGCGAACGTGACCGCGAGCGATCGCGCTTTCAGGTCGCGCCAACTCGGGAACTCGACGCCCGCGCGGCGGCCGGCTTTCTTCACGACCCACTTCCCGATCTCGAGGGTCTGCGAGAGCGAGAGTCCGCGCGGGTGGAAGTGCAGATCGCGGCCGGTCGCTCGGCGCAGTTCCTCGACGATCTGGCGCGCCGTGAGCGGAGCGCGCGCACACAAGTTCATCGCCCGGCCGTCGATCTCCGTGCCGCGGTGACGCGCCGCGCGCGCCAGCGCATCGGCGACGTCGTCGACCCACACGATGGGCAGCGCGTCCTCGCCGTGACCCCAACCGACGCAGTGGTTGTCGCGATTCCACACGCCGAGTCCGGAGTGCTGCATCGGCGTCCCGGCGCCCATGACGACGCCCGGTCGCGCGATGACGAGCGGCAGTCCCTTGTCGCGATGCAGGGCGAGCAAGGCTTGCTCGGCCGCGATCTTGCCGCGCGAGTAGAGCGAGCGTTGGCTCGGACTCGGATCCGTTTCGATCGAGTCGCGGATCTCCGCGCCGACGTCGGGGCCGGTGTAGAGCGACGCGATCGAGCTCACGTAGACGAAGCGCCGCACGCCAGCTGCGAGTGCAGCCTCTGCCGCGGCGCGCGAGCCTTGCACCATGCTGCGCTCGACCGCTTCCCACGTGTCGCCGTTGCCGGTCGCGAGCGAGATCACTGCGTCCGCGCCGGCGAACGCCGCGCGTAGCGCTGCATCGTCGCCGAGCTTGCCGCGCAGAAAACGGATGCGGCCCGACTTCACGCCCTCGGCCACGATCGGCGGCAGAGAGTGCGCGCGCCGCGCGACGACGGTCACGGGCGAGCCCATCTCGAGGAGCTTCGCGACCGTGCGCGTGCCGATGAAACCCGTCGCGCCGACGACGACGACTTCGCCCGGACG
>CAZKIY010000147.1:1520-8172 GCA_964552875.1 uncultured Planctomycetaceae bacterium | reverse complement strand
GCGGCGCGACGAGGCCAGGTAGCTGTTCCAGAAGTCGAGCCAAACCGTCTTGCGTTCGCCCGACAGCGTGTTGTGGAAGAGATCCGCCTCGAGCGACCCATCGGTGCCGAGCACCTGGATCGTGTTGCGCGTGAACCCCTGTCCGAACGCGCAGTAGATCTGCATCGAACCGCGCTCTCCGGTGCCGCTCGCCGACCAGCGGTCGACGAACACTTGGCCCGGATGCAATTCGCGCTGCGAGACGAGCGTGGTCTCGACGTGCTTCGGCGCGCCGACTAGAGCGTGCACTTGACCCAGCGGGTGCACGGCCGCCTCGAACACGATGTTGCGCGGCTCACGGAACATCCAATGCGCGTAGTCGCCCGCGTCGAGCTGCGCCAGCGGCACGGAGAGCGTCACCTGCACGTGCTCGACGCGCCCGATCTCGCCCGCGTTGACGCGCGCCATGAGCCGCGAGAAGGCCGGATGGTGGACGTTGTTGTGGTTCACGCCGACCACGAGGCCGAGCGCGGCGGCTTTCGCGGCGAGCAACCGCGCGTCCTCCGCCGACAACGCCAGCGGTTTCTCGGCGAAGACCGAGATGCCCATGTCGAGCAGCTTCAGGACGAGAGCGACGTGCGTCTCGGGCGGCGTCAAGAGATGCGCGACGTCGATGTCGAGCGTCGCCAACTCGTCGATGGAACTCAACGCGCGGTCGATGCCGAAACGGCGGCTCTGCGAATCGGCGCGCGTGCGATCGGGATCGACGAGCGCCACCGTCGTGCACTCCGCGATCCGCCCGAGGCAGTCGAGGTGGTAATCCGCGATGTAACCCGCGCCGACGACTGCGACGCGCGTCGGCTCGCCGGGGCGGCGCGGGCTCCTCGGTCTCGGCATCGTGGGCACTATTCCCGGCGCGTTCGCGCGATCGGGGTGCGAGAGGATAGCGGAGGGAGCTGAGCGCGCTTCTGTGGTGCGGCCGGCGGAATCCATGGGTCAGCTCCTATCGGCATCCGCGGCGGCTCGGGTCGCGCGGGTTCGGCGATCCACGCGTTTTTCTCATCAGGCCCGGTGGTGGATCGCCCGACATAAAGGCCATCTCCTCCTTCTTGGGCCCGGCATTCCACTTCGGTGGGGTGTCCGGGCCCTCTACTTTTCGTGGGAAGTTCGTGGGGCGCTTGGAGCCCGTCGCCTCGCTCGCTACGCTCCCCGTTTCCACCGTCCCGGCCGCGCCGTGAAGAGAGGCCTCGCGGCGTGCGACCAGACCGGGATCTGGATCCACGCCATGAAGTCCGCCGACAGCGAATTGCCTTCGTTCCCCGAGGGCCTCACGTTCGACGACGTCCTGCTCGTCCCGCAGGAGTCCGACATCCTGCCGCGCGATGTCCAGCTCGCGACGCGCTTCTCGCGCAACGTGCCGCTGAACATCCCGCTCGCCTCCGCGGCGATGGACACCGTGACGGAGGAGAAGCTCGCGGTCGCTCTCGCCCGCGAAGGCGGCATCGGCGTCATCCACCGGAACCTCTCGATCGAGGGCCAGATCCGCGAGGTCGACAAGGTCAAGCGCTCGGCCAACGGCGTGATCCTCGATCCCGTGACGTTGCCGCCGGATGCGACCATCCGCGAAGCGCGCACGATCATGGCGCGTCACAACATCTCCGGCCTTCCGATCACCGAGGGCCGGCACGTGGTCGGGATCCTCACGCGCCGCGACTGTCGCTTCCAGACGAGCGACGACACGCCCGTCGGGAAGATCATGACGAAGGACAAGCTCGTCACGGCGCCGCCGAACACGTCGCTCGAAGAAGCGCGCGAGATCCTCTTCAAGCACAAGGTCGAGAAGCTCATCCTCGTGGTGAAGGGCGACGAGCTGGCGGGCCTCATCACGATGAAGGACCTGAACATGCTCCAGGCCTTCCCGAATTCGGCCGTGGACAGCCGCGGCCGCTTGCGCGTCGCCGCGGCGATCGGCGTGCACGACTACGAACGCGCGGAAGGACTCGTGAAAGCGGGCGTGGACGTGCTCGTCGTCGATACGGCGCACGGTCACAGCGCGAACGTCGCCAACACCGTGCGCGAGATGAAGCGTCGCCATCCGGTCGACGTCGTCGCCGGGAACGTGGCCACGGCCGAGGGAGCGCGCGCGCTCGTCGAAGCCGGCGCGGACGGCGTGAAAGTCGGCATCGGGCCCGGCTCGATCTGCACGACGCGCATCGTCGCGGGCGTCGGCGTGCCGCAACTCACGGCCGTCATGTCGGTCGTGCACGCTCTGAAGGGATCGGGTGTCCCCGTCATCGCCGACGGCGGCGTGCGCTTCTCGGGCGACCTCGTGAAGGCGCTCGCGTCGGGCGCGTCGTGCGCGATGCTCGGCAGCCTCTTCGCAGGCCTCGACGAGAGTCCAGGCGAGGTCGTCCTGTTCAAGGGCCGCTCGTTCAAGAGCGTGCGCGGGATGGGTTCGCTCGGCGCGATGCAAGCCGGCGGCAAGGAACGCTACCGCCAAGGTGACGTGACCGAGACGGACAAGCTCGTGCCCGAGGGCATCGAAGGTCTCGTCCCGTACAAGGGCAAGCTCTCGGCATTCGTCTACCAGATGGTCGGCGGCGTGCGCGCCGGCATGGGCTACGTCGGTGCACCGACGATTCCCGCGCTGTGGGAGCGCGCGCGTTTCGTACGCATCACGGACGCCGGTCGTCGCGAGAGCCATCCGCACGACGTCACGATCACGAAGGAGTCGCCGAACTACTTCCACGCGGAGTAGGGCGGGCAGCGATGCAAGCAACGAGTCAAGCGGACCGCGGACCGCGCGGTGTCCTCGTCGTCGATCTCGGCACGCAGTACGCGCAGCTCATCGCGCGGCGTGTGCGCGAGTCGAATGCTTGGTGCGAGATCGCGCCTCCTCATCGCGCGCTCGAGGTCGCGCGGCGGATGGATCTCGCCGGCGTGATCCTGTCCGGCGGTCCGGCGTCCGTGTACGCGCCCGACGCGCCCAAAGTGCCGCGTGAGCTGCTCGAGCTCGGCGTCCCCGTGCTGGGCATCTGCTACGGCATGCAATGGATGTCGCAAACCCTCGGCGGCGAAGTCCTCGCGTCGAAAGAGCGCGAATTCGGCCGCACGTCGCTCGTGGTGGAACGACCCGAGGCGATCCTCGATGGGCTTGGCGGCCGCACGGTCGTGTGGATGAGCCACGGCGACCAAGTCGCGCGAATTCCGGCGGGTTTCGAGGTCTACGCTTCGAGCGATACGTGTCCCTACGCCGTCGTGGGGGACCCGAAGCGCGGGCTCTTCGGCGTGCAATTCCACCCCGAGGTGAGCCACACGCTGCGCGGCGCGGAGGTCCTGTCGAACTTCCTCCTGCGCGTCTGCAAGCTGCCCGGCGATTGGAAGCCCGACAACATCGTCGAGCGCGAGATCGCGAAGGTGCGCGCACTCGTCGGCGCGAGCGGCGAAGTGGTGCTCGGACTTTCGGGCGGCGTCGACAGCTCGGTCGCAGCGGTGCTCCTGCACAAGGCGATCGGCGATCGACTGCACTGCATCTTCGTCGACAACGGATTGCTGCGTCACGGCGAGCGCGATCAAGTCGAACGCACGTTCCGCGAGCGCTTCCACATGGATCTCACGGTCGTGGATGCGACCGATCGCTTCCTCGGGAGCCTCAGCGGTGTCACCGACCCCGAGAAGAAGCGCAAGTTGATCGGCCGTGACTTCGTCGAGGTGTTCCGTGTGGAGGCGAAGCGCTTCCGTTCCGCGGGATTCTTGGCGCAAGGCACGCTTTATCCCGACGTGATCGAGTCCGTGAACGTGCACGGCGGGAACACGGCGGTCATCAAGAGCCACCACAACGTCGGTGGGTTGCCCGAAGACCTCGACATGACGCTCGTCGAGCCGTTGCGCGAGTTGTTCAAGGACGAGGTGCGCGCCATCGGTCGCTATCTAGGCCTCGATTCCGCCATCGTCGATCGCCAACCGTTCCCCGGCCCCGGTCTCGCCGTGCGGATCGTCGGCGAGGTCACGCCGGAACGCTGCGCCCTGCTGCGGGCTGCCGACCGCATCGTCACGAGCGAAGTCGAAGCCGCCGGCGTGCACACGAGCTTGTGGCAATACTTCGCCGTGCTCTTGCCCGTGAAGTCCGTCGGGGTGATGGGCGACGCGCGCACCTACGAGAGCTGCATCGCGCTGCGCATCGTCGAGAGCCAGGACGGCATGACGGCCGACTGGCACTACCTCGAGCGCGAACTCCTGGCCCGCATCTCGAACCGGATCATCAACGAGGTCCGCGGCGTGAACCGCGTCGTGCTCGACGTGACGAGCAAGCCGCCCGGCACGATCGAGTGGGAGTGAGCCGCCTGGTCCGAGTAGGCCGCCGAGTCCGAGTGACCGCCGAGTCCGAGTGAGCGCCTAGTCCGAGTGGGCGCCGAGTCCGAGTGAGCGCCGAGTCCGAGTGAGCGTCCATCCGGAGCGAGTGACCAGCGGGGTCGCGTCCGGAATCGCGCAGTTTCGAGCGTTCGCGCGGGTCACGGGGGGGTGAGGTGTGCCCGCCGGGTCAAGTTCGTGTGCGCCTCGGGACGAGGCGCGAGCGCGTGATATCCTCCCGCCGGCGTCATCGACGCCCACCCTCATGAAGCACTCCAACGCGTACTTCCTGGCCGTCCTCGGCATCCCGTTCACCCTCGGACTCGCTGCGCTCGCAGACGATGTCTCGTTCCATCCGGCGAAAGACTTCGCCTCGCAGAAGGAGCTGCGCATCGATGCCGAACTCGCCGTCAAGGAAGCGTCGATCTCCTTCAATGGCGAGCCCGTTCCCGCGGACTCGATCGAACAGCTGACCGCGCAGCAGTTGATGCTCAGCATCGCCATCGACGTCACCGAGACGTTCCGCGCGACGAAAGACGGCGCACCCGTCGATCTCCTGCGTGGCTACGACAAGATCGAACTGAAGCTCGAGATCGGTGACGAGGTCCAAGAGCCGGAAGGCGACAACGATCTCGAGGGCAAGTCCGTTCAGTTCCTCTGGGACGCGAAGGAGTCGGAGTACAAGAAGTCCTTCCACGAGTCGAAGGGCGACGACGCGCTGCTCGAGAGCCTCGACGCCGACATGGAAGTGCGCGCGTTGCTCCCCGACAAGAAGGTCGGCGAGGGCGACACTTGGGACGTGTCGGGCGACGACCTCGCGGCACTCTTCTTCCCCGGCGGAATCGCCGCCGGCGGGGGCGACGGATCGGGAGAGGGACCCGACGTCGAGGCGATCACCGACGAATTCGCGAAGCAGCTCGAGACGGCCTTCAAGGAGTTCAAGGTCACCTGCACGTACACGGGCACGCGCGACGCGGCCGGAACGAAGGTCGGCGAGATCACGTTCGTGTACGACGGGAAGGCCAGTCTCGATCTCGATCCGATCCTCAAGCAGGCGGAAGAGATGGGTGGCGGTGGCATCGACATGGAGTTCTCGAGCAGCGCTTCCATGACCCTACGCGGCGAAGGAGCCCTCTTGTGGGACCTTGCGACCGGCGTGATGTACACCTACGAGATGAAGGCCGAGCTCGGCCTCGACGTCAACATCGAAGCGCATGCCCAGCAAGAGGGCATGGAGTTCGACGTGTCCATGTCCGGCTCGATCGGTGGGGACGTGACCTGGGCGATGACCCGCAAGTAGTTCGTTTCAGAACTCGAGGCTTGGCTCGGAGTCGTCCCGTATGCGTATGCACAAGTCTCTCGTCATCCTGCTCGTCGGCCTCGGTTTCGCCGGTGGAGTCGCCGCTGTTTCGCTCCCTGCACGCGCGATTTCGCCGCAGGACACGGAATTGGCGAAGGCCGAGGCGGCCCTGGAGAAGAAGCCGGAATCGTTCGAGCTCCTCGACGCGGCCTCACGCGCGGCACAGGCCGCGGGCAAGAACGATCAGGCCCTGTGGTACGCGAGCATCGCGCTGAAGAACGCGCCGACGACGAAGGAAACCGCGAAGGCGGTCCTCGATCTCACGGCGCGTGCCGCCGCCCTCGACACCGTCCCCGTGAAGGGCTCGACGGTTGCGGGCGAGTACCAGACCGCGCTCGCGACAGCGGGCTCGGCGCTTGCGAAGAAGAAGCTGTCCGTCTCGGCGGTCTACCTCTTGTCGCGCGTGGACTCCGGACCGGCCGCCGAGAAGGCGCGTGCCGATCTCGACAAGATCTTCGCCGACAAGAAGGCGGTCGAGGCGCTCCTCGATTCGGGCGTCGACGTGCCGGTGAAGCCCAAGAAGAAGCGCAAGCCCGAGCAGATCGCGAAGGAAGACAAGAAGCACGAGACCTGGGACAAGGCCTACGAGATCAAGGGTGACCAGTACACGGTGAAGACGAACATGGGGATCGAGTTGGCCGAGGCCTTCTCGCTCGCCATGGAGCAGATGAACCGCTTCTATCGCAAGTTCTTCCGCGTGAAGGAACGCGGTGGGGACACGCCGCGCGTCACGCTGAGCGTCTATCGCGAGCGACCCGAGTTCGACATGCACGAGAAGGGCGACGACGGGAAGTCACCCGACCAGAACATCCGCGGCTTCTTCTCGCCGTCGGAACTGCGCGTGGTGACTTACGACCCGCGCGCGGCGCACGGCGATCCGCTCTCGTCGTTGTGGTCGACTCTGTTCCACGAGGCGAGCCACCAGTTCACGCGGATCGCGCTGCCGAACGGCGGGTACCCGAC
>CAZKIY010000147.1:0-1420 GCA_964552875.1 uncultured Planctomycetaceae bacterium | reverse complement strand
GCTCGAGTTCGGGCCGCCCGAAGTGGCCGACAAGCTGATCGAGATGGGGCGCAAACAACGCCAGGACGGCGCGATCGAATCCGCCGAAGAGAGCTTCTTGCGCGCGCTGCGCCGACGCGCGGACGATCCGGTCGCGTTGGTGGAGTTGGGTGAAGTCCTCGAGGCTCAGAAGAAGCCCGACGCTGCCTTGGCGCGCTACCGGCGCGCCTTCGAAGTCCTGCGCGGCGTCGAGGACGAGAGCGCGAATCTGCCCGGGTCGGAGGACCTCTCCGCGAAGGATTTGCGCGACGTCTGCAGTCAACGCGTCGCGCGCATCGACAAGGTCGTCGCCGAGGCCCTCGCAGTCGCCGACCAGAAGTTCCTCGACGCAGCTCCGGCCGCCGCGAAGGCCTACGCCGACGCGGGGTTGCCGCACGTCGCGCTGGCGTTCCTGCAGGACGCGGAAGCGCTGTTCGGCCTGCCCGACGCGTTCGCCGCGACGTCCGCGGAGATCGCGAAAGCGTCGGGGGCGGACGTGCGACGTTGGCGTCGCGTGGCCATCGATCCCGAACTCAGCGCTTGGTCGGCCGAGAGCTGGAGGGGTGCCGACGGAGTGCTCGCGTGCACGACGGAGGAGACCGACTACGCCTACGTGGCCGACGTGCCGCCGGCGCGCTACCGCTACGAGGCCGTGCTCGACACGTCGAAGCTCGGGGAGGGCGGCCTCGCGATGCTCGTCTTCGGCGCCAACGACGAGAGCCTCCAGCTCGTCGGCGTCATGAGCCAAGGCATGGCGATGGTCGCCGAGCTCGAAAAGGGCTTCAAATCGAAGAAGGCGCTGCCCTCGATCAAGGCGGACAAGCGCGCCGCCGTGAAGATCGCGATCGAGGTCAAGGACGACGTGGCCGAGTTCTTCTTCGGAGACAAGTCCGTGGCGAAGATCACGTACCAGCCGGGCGAGTTGCGCGGGTCGGTGGGCATCGTGGTCTCGTCGGGCGAGGTCGCAGTGACCGACGTGCGTTTGCGGTACTGAGAGCCCGCGAATGCGCCGGCGTGCTCGCAGGACCGCGTGGTCGGGCCCGCGGAGCACTCGATCGTGTGACGTCCGCGGCCGCTGCGCGACCTCGCGTTCGCGCCGGCCCGCGCCGGCGTTCGCTCAGGGCGCTTCGAGATCGACCACGGTCGTGCGACCGGCCTCGATCGTGATCGAGTGTGTGCGCGTCTCCGTGCCGATCGTCGCGCGCACGATGTAATTCCCCGGCTCGAGGAGCCCGCTCGTCGCGTTCGCGCCGTACACGAGGCGATCCGTGGTCTTCAGGCGACCTTGGCGCGCGTCGCCGCGGAGCAACAGGCTCGTGAGGGGCAAGGGCACCTTTCTGCCGGTCGCGTCGATCAGCTCCAGCGCGATCCCCTCTCCTCCGCTCGGCGCGTCGGCCGACGC
>CAZKIY010000146.1:0-9876 GCA_964552875.1 uncultured Planctomycetaceae bacterium | reverse complement strand
CGTCTTGGTTTCGCCTCCCACGCGCTGGGGACCGGCTCGTGGAACCTGGTTGCCGCCGTCCCGCCCGTACGAACGCCGCGAGGAGTTTCTTCATGAGTCTGGAGCACGAGTCCGACCCCGAATCCGTGGTGACGTCCCTGGGCGATTCGTCACGCCGCGCACTCGTACGCGGGACAGCGGCCGCCGCCATCTCGGCCGCGCTCGGAAGGAGCGCTTTCGCCTCGAGTTCGGCCGTCGGCGCCGGTCAGCATGCGCGGGGCACGCGAATGCTCGTCGGAGAGATGCGTTTCCTGTTCGATCGCATCACGAACGGCTATCACGCCGCCGATTGGACGCGAGCCCAGACGTTGGGCTACTCCGGGTTCCTCGAGGAGCAGTTGAACCCGACCGCGATCGCCGAGGACGCGACTCTCCTCGGACTCCTGTCGGGGTTCACGACGCTGAACCTTTCCTCGAAGCAACTCTACGACACCTACTTCGGGCCCAGTGCGACGTTGCAGCCGAGCGTCCCGATCATCGAGCTGGAGTCGGCGGCACTGCTGCGCGCCGCACTCTCGCGTCGCCAACTCTTCGAGCGGATGGTCGAGTTCTGGACCGACCACTTCAACGTCACGCACGACGACGGCCAGGTGCAGTGGCTCAAGACGACCGAGGATCGCGACGTCATGCGCGTGCGCGCGCTGGGCAACTTCCGCGACCTCCTCGCAGCCGACGCGAAGAGTGCGGCGATGCTCTTCTACCTGGACAACTACCGCAACTTCGCCAGCGCGCCGAACGAGAACTACGCGCGTGAGCTCATGGAGCTCCATGCGCTCGGTGTCGGCAGCTACACCGAGAACGATGTGCGCGAGGTCGCGCGCTGCTTCACGGGTTGGCAGTACTGGCCGACGAACCAGGCGAATCACGGCGATTTCCGCTTCAATCCGGCTCAGCACGACAACGGCTCGAAAACGGTGCTCGGAACGTTCATCCCGGCGAACGGCGGTCAGCAAGACGGCGAAACGGTCCTCACGATCCTCGCCACGCATCCCGCAGCCGCTCAGTTCATTTCCAAGAAGCTGCTGCGCTGGTTCATCGCTCCGAACCCGCCGCAAGTCGTCATCGATCGGGTCGCCGGAGTGTTCCTCGCGAGCGGCGGCGACATCCGCTCCGTGATCCGCGCGATCTTCGATCCTGCGACCTTGCTGGACGTCCCGGTCTCGACCCGGCCGAAGATCCGCCGACCGTTCCACCTCGCGGCGTCGATCTTGCGCGCGACGACTCCGACGATCGTCACGCTGCAGAACTACTTGAGTCAGCTCGACACGATGGGGCACAGGCCGATGCGTTGGCCGGCCCCGAACGGATACCCGGATTCGAACGAAGTCTGGGGGCAGAGTGTTCTCGGCCGGTGGACGTTCGTTTCGAGCTTCACAGCTGGTTCGATCCCTGGTGCGCCGTGGAGCCCGGGCGTGATCTTCGGCGCGACACCGAAGTCCGCGTTGGCGACGCGCGCAGCCGAGGTCCTGCTCGGCGGAGTCATCGCCCCCGAGGACTTGGCTGCTGCGCAGGCCTACGCCGACGCCGCGCCCGTGTTGAACGACGCGCTGCGACGCGAGGTGATGGCCCTCGTCGCTCAGTCCCCGAGCTACCAGTACCACTGAGCGGATCCTCCCATGACGAACGAAACGAACGAGTCCATCCGCATCGATCGCCGCCGATTCCTCGGATCCAGCGCGCTGGGCGCTGCGGCGACTTTCACGGCGCCGGCTTGGTTGCCGCGTGTAGCGCGTGCGGGCACGGCGAGCACCGGCCGCGACACGGTCGTCATCGTCTTCCTGCGCGGAGGGAGCGACGGGCTCACGATGTGCGCGCCATACGCCGATCCGCGGCTCTACGCGTTGCGGCCCACGCTCGCGATCCAGCCACCGGGCGCGCCGAACGGCGCTGTCGATCTGGATGGTTTCTTCGGCTTCGCGCCGGCGATGGCGCCGCTGCTCCCGGCCTACCAGGCCGGTCGACTCGCCGTCGTGCACGCGACGGGTCTGCAGGATCCCTCGCGCTCGCACTTCGACATGCAGCGCTGGATGGAGTTCGGCGTCGACGGCGTCGGCTCCAACGGCGTCTTCAGCGGGTGGGGCGGGCGCTACCTCCAGACGATTGCACCGGTCGGAGCCGGACAACTGCGCGGCCTCGCGATCGAGAAGACGATTCCGAGGTCGATGGCCGGAGGACCAGCATGCACCGCGGCTCCCACGCCGGGCTCGTTCGTGATGCCTGGGGCCGCTTCCACCGCAACCGCGCGACGGGCGACGATCACGACGATGCACACGGGCGAACCGTTCCCGCTCGGGCCGGCGGCACTCAACACGTTCGCGACGATGGACCTGCTCGCGACGATCGATTTCACGAACTACGTTCCGTCGAACGGTGCCGTGTATCCGACGACGTCGTTCGGCGCGAAGCTCGAGAGCGCCGCGGCGCTGATCAAGGCCGACATCGGGGTCGAGCTCGTCGAGGCCGACCTCGGCGGCTGGGACCACCACAACCAGCTCGGGCCCCTCAATGGACAGATGGCGACGCTCATGGACGAGCTGTCACGATCGCTCGCCGCGTTCGACCTCGATATGTCCGACGGGACGCACGCGATCCGTCGTACGACGGTCGTCGTCATGTCGGAGTTCGGCCGTCGTGCGTCCGAGAACGCCAGCGCGGGCACGGACCACGGTCACGGCAACTGCATGCTCGTCCTGGGCGGCAGCGTGAACGGCGGCCAGGTCCTGTCACTCTGGCCGACCTTGAACGCGAACGCGCTCGACAACGGCGACCTCGCCATCACGATGGACTACCGGGACATCCTGGCGGAGATCCTGTCCGAGCGGATGGGCTGCACGTCCCTGCCGAGCGTGTTCCCGGGCTTCACGCCCACCGTGCGCGGAATCGTGAGCTGACGCTCTCGAACACCATCTGCGCCGCTCCGCAGCGGTGAGCGTTCGAATTCCTCACACGTTCTGACGCAATCGGGAGATCGCGTTTCGGACGCTGGACGGGCGTCGGGGGTCGCGGCATAGAATCCCGGGGCTCCCATGGAAACGTGGATCACTTCGTCGGTCGGGATCTTCGTCGTGCTGGCCCTCGCGTGCGAGGCGCTCGAGCGCTGGCGTCCGGCGCGTCGCGTCGATCGATTGCGGCACGTCCTGACCGATCTGGGCTCGTTCGGCTTCGCGGTGTTGCTCAACCGCTCCATCGACAAACTGTTCGCGCCCGTCGTGGCCGCCCACGCGCCGGACTCGCTCGCCGGTGTGCTCGGCGGACTGCGCGACCTGCCGCTCTGGTCGAAGATCTTGATCGCGGTCGTGCTGGCGGATTTCTGCCTCTATTGGATCCACCGCGCGCAGCACTCTTGGAATTGGGCTTGGCGCACGCACGCGTGGCACCACTCGGTCGAGGAGCTGTACTGGTTCTCGGGGTTCCGCACGAGCTTCCTGCACTCGCTCGTCTACAACGTGCCGCAGGTCGCGATCCCCGTGCTGCTTCTCGGCATGGGCACGTTCGAGACCGCGATCTGCTTCGCGATCGGCATGGTCATCCAGTTCTGGGAGCACGTGAACTGGCGCGTCGATCTCGGCAAGCTCGACCGCGTGATGGTGACGCCGGATTATCACCGCGTGCACCACTCGATCACGGATCGGCCGCTCAAGAACCTAGCGCCGACGTTCAGCTTGTGGGACCGATTGTTCGGCACGTGGGTCGACCCGCGCACCGTTCCGCTCGACACGCCGCTCGGGATCGGTGAGCCGATCGCGAAGCGCGCGGTGCCGCGGATGTTGGCGGGCGTCTAGCCAGGGGGGCCGACGAAGCCGGCATGCAGCCGCGCGCGTCGCTCCAGCAGGAACTTCGTCCACTCCGGATCGGGCTCGAGCAGGTCGTGCATGCCCTGCGACCACGTCGCGACGAGCAGGCGGTCGAACCTCCGATCGCGAGCCCAGGCCGCGTCGAGGATGTGCGCGAGCCGCGCGACGTCGAGCTGGATCTCGCCCGCGCGGAACGTGCGGCGCGCGGACCACGCTTCGTCGAACGAATGACCGTGCAACGCCGTGTGCACCTCGACGAGCGTGCGGTCGCGCATGCGGTAGGCCGTCGTCGAGCGGCCCTCGCGGGCGACGGATTCCGCGTAGTAGGGCGCGAACGGATCCGGGATGCGCTCCGCGTTCTCGCGCAAGGTGTAGCCGAGTTCGCGCAGCGCGGTCCACGCCGCACGGAGCGCGCGCGGCTCGGGCTCGACGAGGATCTCGTGGGTGGACGTCGCGACGACGAGCGAGCCGTCGTGCGCCCAGCAGTTCGCGCCGGCGATGCCGACGAGCAGGTGGCGCACGTTCGCGCGGAACAGCGCATCGAGGACTTCGTGCTGAGGTCGCATGCGTCAGAGCTCCAGTCCGGGCGGACCTTCCGCGGCGAGAAGCTCGTCGAGGACTGCGCGGTTCTCTGCGATGAACCGATGGTCCTTCTCGCGGTTCGCTTGCTCCTTCGCCGCGACGATGTCCGCTAGCCGCGCGAGTTCGACGGGCTCGCCCTCTTCGTACATGTCCGTCCGCCGCAACCACACGTCCTCGAAGTCGAGCGCGCCCATCACGAGCGTCAGATCCGTCGGCAAGGCCCCGTCGACGCGAGCGATCGTCCGTGCGCGTTGCTCGACGACGTTTCGCGCGATCAGCTCGTCGTGCGGCTGGTCCAACGGCTCGCGGCCGACCCACAGCGTCCATCCGGCCCGCTCGCACGCGTCCCACGCGCGCACGAGGTTCGCCGCGTCGCGCGGTAGGAACAGATCGAGGTCCAGGGTCTGGAAGGGCTCCTTCTTCTTCCGCCTCGCGTGCAGGTCTGCACCTCCGACCCCGATGACGACGTAGCGGACGCGTGCGCTCGCGAGAGCGCCGAAGAGCCGCGCCCGAGCTCCCTTGGCCGGCCGGTCGCAGACCACCTCCGTCCACGGATCGTCGCGCGACGGCTGGATCGCCTCGACCCAAGCCTTGTCCGTACCGGACGCGTTCCACGGACACTCCTCGAAGCGCTCGACGTGCGAGCGGAACTCCGCGGTCCCGTGCGCCGGGGCCGGTGTCGGCCAGGGTCGAGTCGTCTCCATGGGGGTCATCCTCGCATCGCCTCCGGACTCATGACGCGCGGACGTTCCGCCGGTCGCGCGTGAGTCCTGGAAAATGCCGTCAGCGCTCGAGACGCTTGTCGGCCGCCTTGCGCGCGCGTGCGAGCGCGGATTCGACGGTCTGCGCAGGCTCGGTGGGTTCGACCACCTTCTTCTCCGCCATCTCGGCTGTCGTGTTCGACACTCTGACCAAGGCAGCGGCACCCGTCGGAGTCGCATCGGCTTGCGTTCGGCTCGTGCGTCGCGTCGTGACGCGATTCCACGCGCGCTGGACGAAAGCGGGCACGCGCACGAGACTGGCGAGCTCCAGCCGTCTCACTGCGATCTCGAGCAGGAGCAGCACGAGAGCGAGCAACGCCAACTCGCGACCGATCGGTCGCCAACCCAAACTGTCGCGTTCGCCGCGGAAGAGTTCGGTCGCAGCCGGGTTCACCACGCCGCCCGATTCGCTGGTGATTCGTCGCAACAAACGCTCGCCGCGCGAGGCGTCCGCGCCGCGCTCGAACTCGGGGCTGTACGGCAACGCCACCGGCGGCAAGCGGATCGTGCGACCGTCACCGATCGCGACCGTACCGAGAGCGATGCCTTCCGCGCCGAGCTTCGCGCGCGCTTCGTAGCGGTGTTCTCCGACGCGTTCGAAGACGAGGGGACGCGTCGTCCCGTCGCCGCCGCGCAGTCGGCCTTCGAGCTTCGACAGATCGAGCTTCGCCGCTCGCTCCGGATCGACGTCGAGAGCGACGATCGCTTCCTTGCCGTCGCGTCGCACGGTCGCGAAAACTTCGCTCGGTTCTTCTTGACCGACGAGCCAGCGTCCGACCGTCGCGAAGAACTCGGCGAAGCCAGGCCACGCGACGACGCTCGCGCCGTACGTGCCACCGATCTGGCCCGTGAAAGCGGCGGAACGTCCGAGGCCCGATTGCTGGAACGCGAAGACCGGCGCCGCTTGATCGTCGGCCGTGATGACGCCCGCGACGGCGCCGCCACGGAGATACGTCAAGTTGTAGCCGTCGAGCCCGGCGAACTCCGTTCCGCCGATGGGCCCTAGTCCGAAGAGATCGGGCAGCACGCGCGTCGCCGCCGGCTCCTCGACGAACGTCGCGCGCGCGACCGTCATCGTGTCCATCGCGAACAGCCGCGGCAGCTCGTCCGGATCCGTCGTGAAGTAGGCCGTTCCCTGCCCCGCTTCGGCCACGGTCTTCAAGAAGTCCGCATCGACATCGGTCTCGTTCCCGAGTGCGATCACGGACACCGTCATTCCGGCGCGGACCATCTGCGCCAGCAGTTCGAGGCACTTCTCCGGCTCTTCGGCGTCCGCAGCGTCCGCGAACAGGATGATGTGTCGCGTCGATTGCTCCGCTTTCTCCATCTCACGACCGATCGCGAGCAGCGCCGTGTACGTGAAGATGCCGCCGCCCTCCGACCGCACGCGTCGCACGCGGTCCGTGATCGACTGCACGTCCTCGACGTGCGTCATCTCTTGGACGACGTGGTGCGACGAATCGACGGCGTGCACGGCGACGGAATCGAGCGGCGAAAGGAGCTCGATCGCGGCCACGGCGCCGAGGTTCGCGAGGTCCATCTTCGTGAGGCCCGCGCCCGCCGGCGCCGCCATGGATCCCGAACGATCCATCGTGATACCCAGCGCGATCGCCTGTTTGCGATGCTCCTGCCGCATCTCCATCGAGACGGGCAGGACGGGGTCGAGCAGTGATTTGAAGTAGCCGCCGGTTCCGAACGAAGCCTTGCCACCCGTCACGAGCAATCCGCCGCCGAGATCGGTCACGAACGCGGCCAGGGTGCGCAGGCGAGTGCCGATGCGGCTCGCGGCGATGTTTTCGAGCACGACTGCGCGGTGCGCCACGAGTCCGACGGCGTCGAGTCGCGCACTCTCCGGCGTCGCGACGACGACCGGGATCGCGGCAGCACGCAGCGCGCGGACCAGCGGATCCTCCGCGCCGTCGTCGTTCAGCACGAGGATCGAGCGCGGCGAGCCGACGCGAACCGCCGCGATCGCGGCGTCGTTCTCGGGAACGCGATCCTCGGCTGCTTCGAGGAGGAGCCGGTAGTCGGCGACGCCGGCGTCGACGAGCACGTCGCGGAGGATGAGGCGCGAGAGTCCGGGTTCGAACACGCGCCGACCTCGTGCGACGATCGTGCCGCCTCGCTCGAGCACGTAGCCGGCCTCGACACGTCGGTCGGAACGGATCCACGCGCTGAATTGGAACGGCTCGCCCGGGCCCACTTCCTCGGGGGAATCGATGCGCTCGACCGAGAGATCCGCGACAGCGGGACGCGGAATCGGTCGCGCGTCGATGCGCACACCGCGCGCGAACGCGCGGCGCGCGGCGGGGATCGGATCGCGCCCGTTGCCTTCTCCGTCGGACACGACGAGTACCGCCCCTTGTCGGTCGGGCGGGATCAGGTCGAGCGCGACATCCAAGGCGCGACCGAGGTCCGATCCATCGAGATCGAGCGACCGCTCGAAGCGAGCGAATGACGCGTCCGTGGACGGCAGCCTCTCGACGGCCGCGTCGGCACCGAACGCGACGATGGCGACGCGATCACCGTCCTCGCGAGCAGATTCGGCCAGGCGCGCGAGCTCGATCGCGATGTCGTTCGAACCCGCGGGCATCGATCGCGATCGATCGACGACGAGGACGAGGTCGCGCCCGCGGTCGGCCGTCTTCAGGTATGGGCCCGCGAGCGCGAGCACGATGGTCGCGAGGAGCAGCACTCGCAACACCGTCGTTCCTGCGTCGGTCGCTCGCAGTTTCCAGGCCGCGAACAGCGCCGGGATCGCGAGAAGGAGCAGCTCCGGCCGGAGGAAACCCATCAGGCCGCCTCCACGCGCGTGGTCGTGAACTGACCGGCGAGTCGTGCGAGGACGAACCAGTCGAGCAGTGCCAACGCTGCGATGCCGAGCAACAGTGCGAGGTCGAGACGCGACGCGCCCTCGGCGCCTGCCCCGACCGCAGCTTCCGACGCGCGCGTTCCCGACGACCGCGTGCGCAGATCGGACTCCGACGCATCCTGGAACGAAACGCCCGCGGTCGCGAGCGTCGAACCGCGTCGCTCGAGGCGATGGAAACCCGGTGCATCGACCTCGTCGAACATCACGACGTCGCGCGCAGGATGGTCACGCCTCGGCCCCGGGCCGCGCAACACGAACGGAGCGCCGTCGTCGTCCACGGAGAGCGTCGCGCGCCACGTGAAAGTCGCGCCGACCACGAGGTTCGTCGCCACGGCGCCCGGCAGTTCGCGTCGTCGCTCCTCGACGAGGTTCGTGAGCAGGATCGGCCAGTCGGGCGAGCGCTGGAGCGAACTGCGGAACGGATCGAAGTTCAGCGCGAAGATTCGCCGCGGGCCGTCGCGGTCCTCCGTGAGGAGCATCAAGTTCCCGGCGGAGACGAGCGGCGTTCCCGCGAGGCGCATTTCCGGATCGGCGCTCCACACGAGACCTTCGAGCGTCGTCCCTTCGAGCAGCGGTTGACGGCGTTCAGCCAGGAAAGGTCCAACGAAATCCTTGCGCGTGCCGTCGAAACGACCGGGCCCGATCACGAGGCTCCAAGCCGTGCTGCCGCGCGAAGGTTCGTGGCCGATCCACACGTGCGCCGCGGTTGGATCCGGTGCGAGGACGGTTTCGTCGACGAGCTCGAGCCAGCGCGCGAGGATCGCGTCCTCGGGTCCGTCGAGTCCCAACGCGCGGAGCGTCTCGTCCTCGAGCCCCGAGGCGATCCCGACGATGCGCGGCGGCCGGACGCTGAGGAACGCTGCGTCGTCGATCGCGAGGGCGTCCGCATCGAGCCGGACTTCGACTGGACCGCTATTCGCCGGCAGTTCCAGCGCGATTCCCTCTCTCGCGCCGGGTTGCAAGGTGATCGGGCGGCGGGCGCCGATCTCGCGACCGGATTCATCGAGCACACGGAGCTCGGCCGTGCGCGCGACGGTGGAGAAGCTCGCTACCGTGACGAACACGCGCTCGCGCCGCTCGCCATCGACGCGACCGACCGTGCGCGTGGCGCTCGCGATGGCCCAGTTGTCGAGCGCCTCGCCGACGGCGTGGACCTCGACTCCTACGGGCGAGTCCTCGGGCGAGTGACGATCCGTGACGGCCATCACGCGACCTTGGCCAGCGAGTTGAAGGCACAGCGCGAGTGCCGGCGCGAAGTCGTGGCTCGCGGCAGTGGGGCGCCACGTACTCAACGCGGCCAGTGCTTCCTCGGGAAATGCCGCCGGTCCAGCGATCGTTCGCGGTCGCGGCCCGCTCGCCACGAGGGTCACGCGCGAACCGCGCGGCAGAGCTCGGATGCGGGTAGCGACGATATCTACGGCGTCCTCACGAGCGCTGCTGCCGTCGCTGCCGCGCGCTTCCATGGAAGCCGAGCCGTCCAGTGCGACGACGAGGTGCTCGCCGCTCGAACCGACGCAGCCGCGCGGGCCGGCCAGGAGGAGCGCGAGCAGGATCGCGGCCAGGATCTCGCACACGAGCGACGTCGTCGCGCGCAATCGGTCGCGCTTGCGACCTGAGATCGGAGTCCGGTCCTCGTCCGCCCACAGGAAGAGCGCGCTGACGACTCGCGGCTGGAATCGGCGTCGAAACAGGTGCAACGCGACGATCGCAGGCACGGCGGCGAGCGCCAAGAGTCCGAGCGGGTTCTGGAACACGGGGGAGCTCGCGGCCGTGTTGCGGTCGCGGGGACTCTTCTATTCTCCGGAACGAGGCGCGCGTTAGCTCGCGT
>CAZKIY010000145.1:5416-9879 GCA_964552875.1 uncultured Planctomycetaceae bacterium | reverse complement strand
TCGCGGTCGACCAATCCATCGTGAAGCGCGCGTTGATCTCCGACAAGGGGTTCAGCACGACGCCGTGACTTCCGACCGCGCGATGGTGGTAAGCGTCGATGCCGAACGGGCCGAAGTAGCCCACGGCCGCGAGCGCGAATCCGGCCACCGCGCAGGCTTCTTCGAGTCGCGCGTCGTCCGCGGGCGCCACGTCGGTGGCCGGCGCGTGTTCGGTCGCGATCCACGCCCCGTGCGCGTTCACGGATTGGTAGCACGGCCGCGAGATCGCGATGGTTCCGTCGCGGCGGACGTGACCCGATCGCGTGTGCTCACGCAGCGTCTCGACCCATGGCTCGAGGACGAGCGGGCCGAAGCGCAGGCCGGCGTCGATCCAGGCGATTTCGGCCGTGGAGGGTCGGCCGGCGGCGATGCGGCGACGGCCGCGACCCGCGGCGCCGAACGTGCGTCGGACGAGCCAACCGAGAGGCGCCGGGTGCGCGAGCTGCTCGAACACGGACTCGCGGTGCGGCGCGACGTGCTTGTCGAAGCTCGCGCGGGCGAGCGGGGCGCGAACGAGGCTCGCGAAAGGACGGGAATTCGCGCGCCGCAGGACGTCCAGACCGGGTGCATCCGGGACGACCGCTCCGGCCCGCGTGAGCATCGCGAGAGCGCGCGGAGTGGGCGACCAGGCTCGCCCTTCGAGGCCGTGCGCGCGCTCCCGTAGCGTCGGATCGCTCGCGAGCCCCTCGTCCGTGACGATGACGTCGCGCGCAGCGACGAGCGCGCCGACGAGCTTCGGACTCATGAGCGCGACGATCGCGCGCATGTGATCGGTCGTCGCGTAGCTCCGCAGCGCCTCGAGCTCGTGCTCGGCATCGAGGTTCAACACCCACGCGCGCGGCGGTCGATCCACTTCAGCTCCTGCGCGCACCGGGATCCGGTTCCGCCGCGAGACGCGCGAGGAACGGCTCGTCCTGACCCGCGCGACGTCGCGCTTCGAGGTTCAGCGGTCGCCCCTGGAAGAGCGCCGGCGTGAGCGGCGGCGGCAACGCCGCGCGCCACGCGTCGTAGTCGAGCGGCGCGCCGGTGAAGTGCGCGAACCAACGCGCGGCGAACGCAACGTGCTGGATCTCGTCGGCTTCGACGGCATCGAGGACATGCGCGCCGACCTCGTCCCCCACTTCGCTAAAACGCCGCGAATATCGCGCGGAATGCTCGAGGTTCGCGCCTTCGAGTCCGAGCCCCTGGAGAGCCACGAACGACGCCGGGTTCAGACATCCATGCACACGTTTCCAGAACCAATCGCGCACGGGGACGGCGCCGTCCTCGAGTCCGAGCCGTCGCGCGTGCGCGACGTAAGCACGCCGGTGCGCGAGCTCCTCGTTCGCGAGCCGCACGAGACCGGCGCGGAACTCGCGCGGCGTCTCCGGGAACGCGAGAACAGCCCACGCGAAGAGTTCCGCGGCCTGCAACTCGTGGTGCGCGAACGTGAGGAAGAGTCGCGCGCGCGCGACAGGAGACTCGAGGGATTCGGGGCGCGGCACGCCGGGCGCGCGCTCGACGAGTCGCAGGTGATCCGGTCGGCCGGGCGCCGCGATGCGGTCCGCGCGGGGCTCGCGAGCCCAACTCGCGTCGAGTTCGGGCGCGGGCGGACTCGACGGATCGAACTTCGTGCGCGCGTCGGTCGCCGTGACGAGGTCGGAGCACCAGCGCTCGATCGTGGACGACGGTTTCGTGGCGGACATGGCGCGGATGGACGCCGTACGACGGCGGACGAGGGCGCAGAGTCTAGCCGTGTCACGCGGCTGCACCTCTGTTCGACGTTTCTCGACGGTGCGGGCGCAGCGGCCTTGGTTCACGCACAGCCGGGACTCGCCCAGACGATCGTGCGTGGATGCGACCCGAGTGAGGGTTCGACCTCTCCGCGAGGACCGGCTTCGTCTTCATCGAGGTTCCGCTCGTGCCCCGCTGAGGCGCGGTCCACACAGCGAATCGACGGACTCTCGAGAACTCACGACGCAGCTCGAGTGGTCGTGATTCCCCCACCGACTCAGCGGACCGTCAACGCGCGCCGGGGACAAGACCTCGCAGCACGCGCCACAGCTCATCGAGTCGCGCCAACTGCTCGCGAGCTTCCACGGTGTCGGCGGCAAGCGCTCGACCTTCGGTCACGACCGTTCGCCGACCGGTGCGAGTCACCGCCGTGACCCTGGCGAGGCTGGCGCCTGGTCCCTCCGACGTTCCGACGACCGCCGGCATCTGCGTGAGCCCCGAACGTTCGACCGCCGCGCGCCACTCACCGCGATGCGGATCTTGGACGGTTCGTTCGCGCTGCGCGCGTCGCGCAGCGGCACGTACTCGACGATCGAGCCCACGCGAGCGACGACGAGGCGCTCACATTCCGCGACGATTCGACGGGCTCGGTCGCTCGGAGGCGAGGAGACCTTCGCGGCGCCCTCCCCGAGCAACGCGCTGAACGCGAGAAACACCGCGGCAATCGGCATGGGCACGCGTGGTGTAGATGCCGAGCACGATCAGGTCACACCGACGCGGCGATCTCGCGACGCTCGAGATAGCGCTCGAGACCCGCGGTCGACATTTGGCCCGAGCTCGTCAGGTAGCGCACCACCACGAGGAGCGCGACGGCGCGCTCCATGCGCTCGTCCTGGAAGCGCGCGCAGAAGTCGTTCGCGTTGCGAATCATCTTCTCGGCGAGAGCCGGACGCCCGGCGTGAAAACGCACGAGATCGGGCACGTCCGAGTAGTCGTCCGCGACTTCGACGTAGTGCCGGCCGGGCTCGAGCAAGCCCTCTTGGAACCACGTCTCGAACCGCGGTCGGCGCATGAAGCACACGGAGTTCGACGACAGGATCCACTTCAGGTTCGTGGCGACGTCGTTGCCCTCGATCGAGAGCACGAACTTGCTCGCGAGTTGGGCGCGGATCGGCAGGAACGGCTCGAGGTGTCGACCACTGCCGTCGGGGTCGTCCGTGCGGCCCACGTTGCATCCCGCGGCTCCGTGCAGCTTCGCCAGCATGAGTTTTCGGTGAGGTTGGTAGGCCTTCCCGCGCCACACCACCTCGTCGCGCTTGTCCTCGAAACGCAGCGAATCTTGCACGAAACGGAAGTGGCGCACTTTGTTCAGCGGGAACAGGATCGAGTTCGCGACGTCGCCCTCGATGGGGCGAGCCTTCACGAGCGTGGGCACGAGCGGCACGTCCGTGTCGTCACCGAAGCGGAAGGCGACGCGCGAGTCGGGCGGGAACCAGCGCAAGTGCTCGATGAGATCGAAGGCGTAGTTGCGCTGCTTCTTGAAGAGCCGCCAGTCCCAGCTCCGCGCCGTGGGACCGGCTTCGAAAGGTGAGCGCGCGCGGTGGTAGTACGCGACGCGACCGAGCGCGGCTTCGAGTTCGCTCGCGGACAGCCGGGCGAGTTCGGGCTCGAGCCGTGCTCGCAAAATGCTTCCCGGCACGGCGAGGCGCAGGATGTTCCGCGCGAAGTACACGGCCCGCAGGTTCGTGAGTCGCTGGGTCCGCATGGATTCGCGCCGCAGAGAATAGCGCGTCGCACAGGACCCGTCTCGCGCGCTCGACGGAGCGAGTTCGAGTCACCGACCGAGTGGTCGGCGCGAAGCACCCGTCGGGCACGTACGATCGCGCTCGACCACGAATGTCCGACCTGAAAAACACGCGCGCCGAGATCGAGCCCGCCCGCACGCGCTCACGCGCCGAGATCTGGACCTGGCGCGGACTCGGCGCGTTCTTCGTCGCACTCGGAACCGTGGGCATCTTCGTCCCGGGACTGCCGACCACTCCGTTCCTGCTCCTCGCTGCGGCGTGCTATTCGCGCGGCGATCCGGTCGCGCGCGAGAAACTCATCTCGCATCCGCGCTATGGACCGGCGCTGCGAGCTTGGTTCGACCACGGCGCGGTGTCGCGGCGGGCGAAGGTGCTCGCGACGACCGTCATGTCGATCAGCGTGTCGATCGGGATCTACGTCTCGGGGATGAAGCCGGGACTCGCTGCGCTGGTCGTCGTGACGGTGGGTTGCGTCGCTGTCTGGCTGTGGATGCGGCCCGAGCGCTCTCCCGTTCCTCGGCCGGGGAACGGAAGCGAGTGAGCCAACCGTCGCGCGAAAGGGCTAACGTCGAGCGCGCTTCACCGACCGCGCTCGATCGGCCGCCAGGTCCTCGATGCAGCGCGCGGCGAGCGCGGTCCATCCCGTCTGGTGACTCGCGCCGAGACCCTTGCCCGAATCGCCGTGGAAGTACTCGTGGAAGAGCACGAGGTCCTTCCACGCGGGATCCTGCGCGAAACGCGCATCGCCGCCGTGACACGGCCGGTGGCCGTCGGCCCCGGCGAGGAACAAACTCGCCAGTCGTCGCTCGATCTCGAACGAGGCCTCGCGCAAGTTCATGCGAACGCCCGAACCCTTGCCGACCTCGACGGTGACCGCGTCGCCGTAGAAGTGGTGGTAGCGGCGCA
>CAZKIY010000145.1:0-5316 GCA_964552875.1 uncultured Planctomycetaceae bacterium | reverse complement strand
CCCTTGCCGACCTCGACGGTGACCGCGTCGCCGTAGAAGTGGTGGTAGCGGCGCAACGCCTCGGCGATCAGATAGTTGAGCGGGAACCACACCGGACCACGCCAGTTCGAATTGCCGCCGAAAATGCGGTGTTTCGTCTCCCCGGGCTCGTACTCGGCGCGAAAGTCCTCGCCGGCGATGCGCATGAAGAACGGTGCGACGTCGTGCGCTTTCGAGAGCGAGCGTACTCCGTGGGGTGACAAGAATTCGTCCTCGTCGAACATGCGCTGCAACACGCGCTGCAGACGTTCGCGCGATGGGATCGCAAGCAGTCCACGGCCGGTCTCCGGGTCGCGCTCGAAGTACGAGATGCCTTCGGCGAGGTCGTGGCGGTTCTTCAAGAACCAGTCCACCCGCTTGCGCAGGCGCGGGAGCTTCTCCACGGATGCGGTGGTGATCACTTCGCACGCGATCAACGGCACGAGCCCCACGAGCGATCGCACGCGCAGCGGCACGGCCTGGCCGTCCAGGTGCATGACGTCGTGGTAGAAACCGTCGACGTCGTCCCACAGACCGTTGCCGCCGATCTTGTTCATCGCGTCGCAGATGCCGACGAAATGCTCGAAGAACTTGCTGGCGACGTCTTCGTACGCGTCGTCCTCCTGCGCGAGCTCGACGGCGATGCCGAGCATCGTCACGCAATAGAACGCCATCCACGCGGTGCCGTCCGCCTGCAGGAGCTGCGCGCCGCCGGGCAGCGGTCGCGAGCGGTCGAAGATCCCGATGTTGTCGAGCCCGAGGAATCCGCCGGCGAACAGGTTGTTCCCGTCGGGGTCCTTGCGGTTCACCCACCAGGTGAAGTTCAGCAAGAGCTTGTGGAACGCCCTTGCCAGGAACTTGCGGTCACGTTCCCCTCGCTCGCCCGTCATCTTGTAGACGCGCCAGCATGCCCAAGCGTGCACCGGCGGGTTCACGTCGCTGAACTGGAACTCGTAGGCGGGAATCGCGCCGTTCGGCGCCATGTACCACTCGCGCAGGAAGAGCAGCAGTTGGTCCTTCGCGAACTGCGGATCGACGCGCGCCATCGCGACCATGTGAAACGCGCTGTCCCACGCGGCGAACCACGGATACTCCCACGTGTCAGGCATCGACAGGACGTCGCGCGCGTGGAGATGCCGCCATTCGTGATTGCGACCCGTGCGGTGCGCGTCGGGAGGCTTCGGTTGATCCGCATCGCCTTCGAGCCAGGCGTCGACGGCGTAGTGATAGAACTGCTTCGACCACAGGAGACCGGCGTAGGCCTGACGCACGACGGTGCGTTCGTCGGCGCTGAGATGAGCGGGCTCCTGAGCCGTGTAGAATGCGTCGTGTTCCGACTTGCGCTGGGTCAGCGTGCGCTCGAACGCCGATCCGAACCGATCCTCCGGCGCGTCGGCCGACGGGCGCAAACGCAGGCGCAGTTCGCGCGACTCGCCGGGCGCCAGATCGAGCCGCACGATCCAAGCCGCTTTCGTACCATTCGGCTTCGGGTTGACTGCGTCCTTCCGCCCGTTCACGACGTACTCGTGGAACGCGTCCTTGACGTGCGCGACGCTATTTTCGCCGCCGAAAAGACGCTTCACGTTCGTCTCGTTCTCGGTGAAGACGAGTTCGTGGTCTCCCGGAAGTGCGTCGTCGAGCGACAGCTCGTAGCGCCCGAGAGTGGGCTCGTCGAGTCGGACGCGACGCGCGGTCTGGCGATGCAAGCGCGGTCGCACGTCGCAACCTTCCTCGTGACAGCCCCACGACCACGCGTTGCGGAACCACACGGTTGGCAGCACGTGCAACGCGGCCTTCTCCGGCCCGCGGTTCGTGACCACGACGACGATCTGCGTGTCGTCCTCGCCGGCTTTCGCGTAGCGCACTTCGACGTCGAAGTAGCGGTTTTCCGCGAAGATCCCCGTGTCGACGAGCTCGTACTCCGATTCACTGCGCGACCTGCGCCCGTTCTCCTCGACGAGGTTCGCGTAGGGGAACTCGCCCTGCGGATACTTGTAGAGAGCGGTGCACCACGAATGCGTCGGCGTCGACTCGAGGAAGAAGTACTCCTCCTTCACGTCCTCGCCGTGATTGCCTTCGTGATGGACGAGGCCGAAGAGGCGCTCCTTCAGGATCGGATCGCGCCCGTTCCACAGCGCGACCGAGAAGCAGATGCGGCACTGACGATCCGTCCAACCGAGCAATCCGTCCTCGCCCCACCGGTATGCGCGACTGCGTGCGTGGTCGTGCGGGAAATAGCGCCAGCAATCGCCGTCGGCGGAATAGTCCTCCCGCACGGTCCCCCACTGTCGCGCCGCCAGGTACGGCCCGAATCGCTTCCAGTTCGCGGCGCGCGTCGCGTCATGGGTCAAGCGCTCGGACTCGGGATCGACGCGCGACGGCTTCTTCTGGGGCATGGTGGGCGAGCTTTACAACGCGCGATCCCGCGGGAAAACGCAGCGATCAGGATGATGAGGATCCATCGTCCCTGCAACACGAGCGGGCCGGATTGCTAGGATCGATCGAGGAGGCTGTCCCCGTTTCCACCGCCCCGTCCTGCCTCGTGCACATGCCCCCCGCTCTCAAAGCGGGAATCCTGGACGCGCTCGCCGCGCTGGGACGTTCGTTGGGCGAAGAGGTCGATCCGCGCACTTCCCTCGACGATTTCTCGCGTCTTCTGCGCGCCTGGGTGCCCCACGATCGGCTCGTGGTCGCCAGCTTGGCCGATGACGGGTCGAGCTTCACGATCCTCGCCGAGCAGATGGGTCCCCTCGGCGCGCTGCACGAGGGCCACTACACGAATCTCGGGTCACCGCGCGCGCGGCACCCCATCGGTGACTGGGGCATCGCCGAAGTCTTCCGCGGGTCATCGATGGTGGCTCCGGATCTGCACACCGATCCGCGTTTCGCGACGCGGCCCGGCGAGCTTCCGATCCTGCAGGCCGGAATCCGATCGGGAATCGCAGCGCCTCTCGTGCACGGTGGACGCGTCGTCGGGGCACTGATCGCTACGAGCGTGATCCCGAACATCCACCACATCGATCACCTCCCGATCTTCACGTGCCTCGCGGACATCGTCGCGCCATTCGTGCAGGGCGCGGTCCTCTTGCAGCGCGATCGGATCCGCCGCCACAGGTTCGAAGTCCTCTCGCGCCTCACGGCAGAGATCTCCGGAACACTCGAATTCCGCGACGTTTTCGCCAAGTTGGCCGAGTACGTGCGCGGTGCCGTCGAGTTCGAGTCGATGGGAGTTCTCGTCGTCAGTCCGGATGGCAAGGACGTGGTCTCGCTAGTCGAAGTGGATCACGTTCGTCCGGACGTACCTCCGCCGGACAGCGTGCCGAGCGACCAGTTCACGCTCGGCGGCCGAGTCCTCGGCGGAAAAGCGACCATCATCCGGGACGCGCCCGAGGATCTCGACAAGTCGCTGGCCGGCGATCGCTGGATCATCGAGAGCGGCGTGCGCTCCGTCCTCGCGCTACCGCTCTGGATGCGCGAAGACGTCGGGGGCGTCTTGTACTTCGCGCACCGCGAACCGCGCTGGTTCGACTCGTCCGACGAGGAAATCGGACGCGCAATCGCGCTCCAGGTTTCGCTCGCGATCCAACACCAACGCCTCGCCGAGGAGCAGAAGCGGCTCGCCGCGACCGAACACCGTGCGAAGAAGCTCGAACGTCGCGTGGAAACGCTGCAGTTGGAGCTCGAATCGCGTTTCGGCTTCGACGGGATCGTGGGACGTTCTCCCGAGTTGCGCGCAGCTCTCGACAAAGCCGCGCGGGTCGCTCCGACCGAGACGACGGTCCTCGTCACCGGCGAAAGCGGCACGGGCAAGGAACTCGTCGCGCACGCGATCCATGGGACGAGTCCGCGGCGCGAGGGCCCGTTCGTCGCCCTGAATTGCGCGGCGATCCCCGAGTCCCTGCTCGAGTCCGAGCTGTTCGGTCACGAGCGCGGTGCGTTCACGGGAGCCGATCGCGCGCGGGCCGGGAAGATCGAAGCAGCCGGCGGCGGGACGCTCTTCCTGGACGAGATCGGCGAACTGTCGGCGCCCGCACAAGCGAAGCTCTTGCGCGTGATCCAAGAGCGCGAGTTCACGCGCGTCGGTGGAACGGTGACGCAGAAGGCCGACGTGCGTCTGCTCGCGGCGACGAATCGCGACCTCGTGGCCGAGGTTCGCGAGGCGCGCTTCCGCGAGGACCTCTATTACCGGCTCGCGGTCTTCACGGTGCACCTGCCGCCGCTGCGCGAACGGGGTGACGACATCCGGATCCTGGCCGAGCATTTCCTGGCCGAGTTCGGCCGCCGGATGGGCAAGAGCGACGACGGGCTGTCGCGGGAAGCGCGGGATCGGCTCCTTTCCTACGCGTGGCCGGGGAACATCCGCGAACTTTCGAACGCGATCGAGCGTGCGCTCATCCTCTCGGACGGCGGGGCGATACGGCCGGAACAACTCGGCCTGCCGACACGGGATGCGGCCATCAGCAGATCCGAGGCTCGGCCCGCAGCGACCGTTTCCCAGGGCGGAGGCTCCTTGCCCGAAGTCGAGCGTCGGCTCGTCGTGGACGCCCTCGAACGGGCCGAGGGCAATAAGGTCCGGGCTGCTGCAGGTTTGGGAGTGACGCGGTCGCAGCTCTACACCTTGCTGAAAAAACACAAGATCGAAGCCCCGTGAACGCGCGAACGTTCGGAGTCCCCACGTTCAAGGGCTCCCAGGTTCTGTTCGTAGGTGTCGATTTTTGAGCACTCACCCTGCCCGGATATCGACATCCTGAATCGACGCCAGGAGTTCGCAAAGATCGAATCACCGGATTCCCAGTGCTTTGCGTCGCCCGTTCCCGACGCGGCACACCCCGTGCTCTGACGGGAGGAGTCTGCGCGCGGCTGACCCGAGTTCGCTCGGCGAGGACGGTGCGTCGGGAACGCTGGGGAACTCTCTCCCCCACGTGTCCGACCACTGGACTCGAGCCTCGCGCGGATCCGTCGGAGCGCAAAGGGACACTCCGGCGGGGCGGCGCGCACGAAGACCTGAGGCTCTCCGCGGACACGGCGAGCCGGACACGAGCTCTGGCGAGCACTCGTGTCGAGGCCGGAGGCGCGACGCCCTTGTGAGGAGCACCGCCCGCAAGGGTGGGGCTGGCGATGGTCGCGGGTTCGGACGCAGCGGAGGAACGGGCCGCTGCACCGACCCGCGGCCGGAGCTCTTCCCAGAGCGCGGTCGCGACACTATCCTCCTCGCCCCGGTTGGGGACGTAGCTCAGTTGGTAGAGCGACGCGTTCGCAATGCGTAGGTCGAGGGTTCGACTCCCTTCGTCTCCACCA
>CAZKIY010000144.1:3651-9897 GCA_964552875.1 uncultured Planctomycetaceae bacterium | reverse complement strand
GCGCACGCCTACATCGGGCCGGGCGCGGGGTTCGCGGCGGCGGGGTCGGTGCTGATCTTGCTCGGCACGTTCCTGCTCGCGTTCGGGATCATCGCGATCTGGCCGTTCAAGGTGGTCTATCGCGCGGTGACGGGTAAGAAGCGCGGGCCGTCGAAGGTGGACCGTGTCGTCGTCCTCGGTCTCGACGGGTTCGATCCGCGGATGGCGCGGAAGCTCATGGACGCGGGGCGGTTGCCGAACCTCTCGAAGTTGGCGGAGCGCGGCACGTTCGCGAACCTCGACACGGCGTGTCCGTCGATCTCGCCGGTCGCGTGGTCGACGTTCGCGACCGGCACGGACGCGTCGCGGCACAACATCTACGACTTCCTCACGCGCGATCCGTGCAGTTACGCGCCGATGTTGAGCTCGAGCGACATTCGCGCGGTGCCGAAGACATTGAATCTCGGTCTTGCTGAGATCCCGCTCGGGACGAAGTTCGTCTATCGCTCGCTGCAGAAGAGTCAGCCGTTCTGGAAGTTGCTCGGTGACACGCGTGTGTGGTCCTCGATCATTCGCGTGCCGATCACGTTTCCGCCGCAGCCGTTCAAGAACGGCGTCTTGTTGAGCGGGATGTGCGTGCCCGACTTGCAAGGTACGCAGGGCAGCTTCTCTTTCTATTCGACCAAGATGCGTCCGGCGGGCGCGAAGATCGGCGGTCAACAGTTCCAAGTCGTCCTGCGCAAGGGACGCATCGAATCGAACCTCGTGGGGCCGACGGGCAAGGATGGACACCATCTGAAGTGTCCGTTCGTCGTCGAGCTGGACGAGAAGACGAGGAAGGCGCGCATCACGCTCGGCACGGAAACGGTCGAGGTCGGCGCGAAGGAATACACCCCTTGGCTCGTCGCGCCGTTCGGCGGCGTGCAGGGCATCGTGCGTTTCTACGTACAGACCTGGGCCGAGTCGGAGTTCGAGCTCTACGCGACGCCGGTGCAGATCGACCCCGATTCTCCGGCGATGCCGATCAGCCATCCGTTCGTCTATTCGATCTATCTGGCGAAGACGCTCGGTCGTTTCGGCACGTTGGGCCTGGCCGAGGACACGTGGGCGCTCAACGAGCGCGTCATCGACGAAGAAGCGTTCTTGAAGCAGGCATGGCTGTACTTCGACGAGCGCAAACTGCAGCTCTTCGACGCGCTCGAGAAGACGAAAAAGGGATTCGTCACCGTCGTTTTCGACACGAGCGACCGCGTCAGCCACATGTTCTGGCGCACGCTCGATCCGACGCACCCGGCGAACGTGGGCAAGGAGGTCGAGCGTTGGAAGGACGTCGTCCAGTCCACCTACGCGAAGATGGACGAGTTGGTGGGGGAGGTCGTCGCGAAACTCGGTGACGATCCTAAGACGATGCTCATGGTCATCTCGGACCACGGCTTCACGAACTTCCGACGCGGCGTGAACTTGAATACTTGGCTGAAGGAGAATGGCTACCTGAGCCTGAAGGCCGGCCACGAGACGTCAGCCGATTGGTTCGCGCACGTCGATTGGTCGCGGACGAAAGCGTTCACGCTCGGATTGACGGGCCTCTTCATCAATCGCAAGGGTCGCGAAGCGGAGGGCATCGTCGAGATGCGCGAGCTCGACGCTTTGTGTCGCGAATTGAAGTCGAAGCTCGAGGCGTTGCGCGATCCCGCGACGGGCGAGCCGGTGATTCGCGAAGTGTTCCTGACGCGCGACATCCACGACGGTCCGTACGCCGACGCGGCGCCCGAGCTCTTGATCGGCTACCACGAAGGCTTCCGTCACTCGTGGGATTGCGCGACGGGTTCGGTGACGACGGAAGTGTTCACGGACAACACGAAGAGCTGGTCCGGCGACCACTGCGTCGACCCGCGGCTCGTTCCGGGCGTCTTCTACTGCGACCGCAAACCGCTCGTCGCGTCACCGGCGCTGATCGACATCGCGCCGACCGTGCTCGACCTGTTCGGTCTCGAAATCCCGGCGTACATGCAAGGTCGCGCGCTCTTCGCGGACGGTACGGAGCGTCGCTCGAAGCCGGGTCGCGGCGCGGACGTCGCGCCGTCGCCGCACGAGCACGTTCACTCACGTCCCGGCAACCACTGATCCGGGACTGCCGCGTGAAGCTCTGGACCCGAGCGGCCCCCGAGCACGTCGCCGACCTGGCACCTCGAGGTGCAGGCCCTCGGTACCCCGCCATGCCGAGGAGGCCATTCCACACAGCTGCCGGGGCCCCGCCGGAGCCAGAACCTCGCAACTGATGGCCCCCACGGACGGGAACTGGAAGTACGATCGAAAGGGATCTTCGACGAAGTCTTTACGTTACCTCGTCGGGGACCGCCAAGCGCTGTCTTCAGTCCCCCTTCGAGAAGTCTCCATGAAGTCACGTGGTTTCGTCGTCCCCCTGATCGCCGGCATCCTTGCGAGCACCGCTGCGGCACAGACACCCCAACAGGGCACCCCGATCAAGCGCGCACCCGTCAAGGTGCTCTCGCGAGCGGACGCTGCAGCTCAGCAGCAGCCGCAGCCTCAGTCGAGCTCACTCGCCAGCGCGGGTGCTGACGACTGCGCCAACGCAGCCACGTCCGCGATCAGCGGCACCGGAACGTTCCCGGTCAACTCGACAGCGGCCACGACCAGCCCGCAGTTCGATGGGGTTTGCATCCGACCGAACCTCGACGTGTGGTTCCAATACACGGCGACCTACACCGGCAGCGTCACGCTGAACACCTGCGGCGGCGTGTCCGTCGACAGCGTCGTCGCGATCTGGTCGGGCTCGGCCTGCCCGGCGGGCACCGCGCTGGCCTGCAACGACGACTTCTGCGGACTCCAGTCCAGCGTCACGTTCCCGATCACGAACGGCAGCGTCTACCTGCTCCAACTCGGTTCGTACGGCACGAACCCCGGTTACTCGGGCACGTTCAACCTCGTCGCTCCGCCGCCCCCGCCCACGAACGACGAGTGCACGATGGCTTCCCCGGTGGTTGGGACCGGCACGTTCCCCTTCGACAACACCGCTGCGACGACGAGCGTCGCCGGTCAGAGCGAAGCACCGTGCACGTTCTTCGGCTCGACGGCGGTGGTCAAGGACGTGTGGTTCACGTGGACCGCGCCGGTGAGCGGGCTCGCGACGTTCGCCACCTGCGGTATCACGACGGTCGACACGAAGATCGCGGCGTACCCGGGCGCAGGTTGCCCGGCTGCCAACTCCGTCTTGGCGTGCAACGACGACAGCTGCGCGAGCTTCCAGTCGTCCATCGAGTTCCCCGTCACGGGTGGCACGGCGTACACACTCCAGATCGGCCTGTACCCCTTCTCCGTGACCGGCGGCGCCGGGAACTTTTCCCTGGCGGTTGCCCCGCCGCCGGGCCCGCCGACCGCGGCGAGCATGAACGTCGACATCGGGCCCGCGACGTTCGGCACTCCGAACAACACGTACGGCGCTGCAGCGGCGGCCCCGGGTTTCTGGAACGACCGTAGCCCCACCGTGTCGAGCAGCTTGCTGAACGACCTGTCGGGCGCGCCGTGCCAAGCCCAGCTCACCCGCACGGGCACCACGCTCGCCGACTTCTCCTTCGACAACGCGCTGACGAGCGGCGACGACCAGGCGCTGATGGACGACGCGCAAGACTGCGGCGGCGTCGGCGGCACGACCACGTGGACGTTCAGCAACTTGTTCGGCGGGAACTACACGGTCTACACCTACGCGTGGGCACCGGATAGCGCGACGTTCGTCTCGAGCGTTACGGTCGCGGGCTCGGCCGATCCGGCTCAGAGCGTCGGCGGCACGTGGCCCGGCACGCACGTGCTCGGCACGACGTACGCCCGTCACGCGGTCACCGGCGTGCCCAGCTTGGGCTCGATCGCGATCACGGTCACGACGGTCTCCGGCTTCGCGACGCTGAACGGCTTCCAGATCATTCGCGAAGGCTCGAGCTTCACCGGTTACTGCTTCGGTGACGGCACGGGCACGGCCTGCCCGTGCGCCAACAACGGCGCGGCCGGCAACGGTTGCGCGAACTCGATCGTCCCGACGGGCGGCAACCTCGCGGCCAGCGGGCTTGCGAGCGTCTCGTCGGACTCGGTCGTCCTCACGGGCTCGGGCATGCCGAACGCGACGTGCTTGTACTTCCAAGGCACCACGCAGATCAGCGTGGCCTTCGGCGACGGACTGCGTTGCGCCGGTGGAACCGTCACGCGTCTCGGAACGAAGACGAACGTGGCCGGGACTTCGTCCTATCCCACGGGCGGCGATCAGTCCGTTTCGGTGCGGGGCCTCATCCCCCCGGCCGGCGGGATCCGCAAGTACCAGTGCTGGTATCGCAACGCAGCGGCGTTCTGCACGCCGTCGACGTTCAACCTGACGAACGGCGTGTCCATCCCCTGGACGCCGTGATTGCCTTGGATCCGTCAGCTTCGTGCTGAGGGATCCGACCACGAGATCGTAAGGAGCTGGCCGCAGAGGATGCCTCTGCGGCCAGCTTCGTTGGGAGAATCGGGGCTTCGGCGGGTCGGCGTGGCGCGCGGACGGAGCAGCACGCGATCGTCGCGTTGTTTCCAGCCAGGCGTGGTGTGGCAGTCACCACGAAGCGGGTGCCGCGCGGGGAGCCCTGATCCGAGCTTCGACGAATCGGACCGTCTGGAACCGATGGAGGCTCCGTGAGCCCTCGACATCGGCCATCCGATAGATTGGTCGCCCTGCCTAGATCACCCAGCCGTCCGCGGCTTGATTCCACGTGTCCCGATCCCTCCCAAAGAACGAGCCCACGGGCGCCATCCACGCGGTGTCCGGACCGGCATGCGAGAGCGCATGAAACGTTCGAGCCGGATCGTGTGGCTCCCGCTCGCCGTGCTCGGTGCGTTCCCTGCGTCCGGCCTCGCGCGCACTGGCGATGCCGTGCCGAAGACCGCGGCACGCTGCATCGTGCTGGGCATCGACGGGATGGACCCGGATCTCCTGCGCGAAGCGATCGCGCGCTTTCCCGACCGCATGCGTAACTTCGTGCGGATCTCCAGCGCGAACGGGATCCACGAGCTCCAGACGTCCGTGCCGCCGCAATCGCCGGTCGCCTGGTCGAACTTCATCACGGGTCGTGATCCCGGTGGGCACGGCATCTTCGACTTCATCCACCGCGATCCGATGACGCGCTTGCCGATCCCGTCGACGGTGAAAGCGGAAGCGCCGAGCACGATTCCACTCCCCGCGGGATGGCAATTCCCGCTCGGTGGTGACGCCGAATCGAATCGCACGGGCGTTGCGTTCTGGAGCGTGCTGAAAGATCACGGCGTCCCGGCCGACGTGTGGCGCATGCCCGCGAACTTCCCCGTCGAGGGATCCGAGGGTTGGTCCTTCAGCGGGATGATGACACCCGCGATCGACTCGGCCTACGGCAAGTACACGTACTACGTGACCGAGCCCGATCCGAGCGCCATCGCCAACGAAGGTCGCATCGTGCCCGTGCGTGAGTTCGACGGTCGCATCGACACGTCGCTCGGCGGCCCGGCGAGTCCGTTCAAGAAGGACGGCCGAACCGCCAGCATTCCGCTCACGATCCTGCTCGATCGCGAAGCGCGTGCGGCCGCGATCGAGGTCGCCGGTCGTGTCATCGTCCTGCCCGAAGGCGCGTGGAGCGACTGGGTGCAGGTCTCGTTCGATCTCCTCCCGCTCGGTATGGCTCCGGTCGCGGGCATCGTGCGCTTCCATTTGAAGCGTCTCGCGCCGTTCGAGTTGTACGCGTCGCCGGTGAACATCGACCCGACTTCACCGATCGCACCTGTGTCGGAGCCCGAGGAAGCCAGCGACGAAGTCGTGAAACGCGCGGGTTTCTACTACACGCAGGGC
Source organism: uncultured Planctomycetaceae bacterium (assembly GCA_964552875.1). Lineage (GTDB taxonomy): Bacteria > Planctomycetota > UBA1135 > UBA1135 > JAEUHZ01. The sequence goes on along the minus strand of CAZKIY010000144.1, from coordinate 4,058 downwards.
ATGCCCGAGGACGTGAACGGCTTGAAGGAAGGAGTGCTCGACGAGGCCGAGTTCCTCGCGCAGGGCGAGATCGTTCATCGAGAAGGCGTGCGACTCCTCGATGTCGGACTCGCGCGTTGGAAAGAGCGCGGTGGGTTCCTCTTCTTCTACTTTTCCGGCGTCGATCTGTGCGGGCACATGCTGTGGCGCCACCACGATGCGCAGCATCCCAACCACGACGCGAAGAAGGCGACGGAGAGCACGGAACCGTGGTCGGAACGCGCCGAGAGCACGTGGAAAGACGTGATCTTCGACCTCTACTTGCGGATGGACCCGATCGTCGGGCGCGTGCTCGACGAGGCCGGCCCGAACGCGACCGTGATCGTCATGAGCGACCACGGGTTCGCTTCGTACCGACGCAAGTTCTC
>CAZKIY010000144.1:2475-3551 GCA_964552875.1 uncultured Planctomycetaceae bacterium | reverse complement strand
TCGCTCGGGCGCATCCCGCACGACGTGCTGACGGACAATCTCGGCGGAACTTTCCAGGGCAGCCACCTCATGGCGCCCGAGGTCGTCCCCGGGATGCTCTTGTCGACGCGTCCCGTGTTGGACGGGCGGCACGGGCTCGAGGACCTCACGGTCGAGATCCTGAAGCAGTACGGAATCCAACCGGCCGCCGGCATGCGCGGTAAGCCGGTCCTGAAGTAGAGGAAAACGCGATGTTCGGCGGCGGAAACAAGATCAAGTTGGAGAAGGACCTGCTCGAGCGGATCAAGAAGATCAGCGCCGCGGCGGGTTACGCGAGCCACGAGGAGTTCATCGTGCACGTCCTCGAGAAGGAGATCGCGAAGTTCGAGGGCGCGCAGAGCGACGCGGACATCGTCGAGAAGCTGAAGGGTCTCGGGTACATCTCCTGAGAGACCGTGAAGACATCGATCCTACGGCCCCTCACGACCTCGTGGCGTCGCTCCGCGGCTGCTTCGAGCCCGTGACATCACAGGCTTCGAGCCAGCGCACGCACGTGCGCAGCCCGCGGGAGGTCGTGACTTCTTCACGGCACCGACAGCCTGTCGGAGCGACGACGGCTCCTCGAGGATGAACGCCCTGAACCGCGCCGTGACAGCTGTGTTCGACGTGCTCCTACAGCCGTTCGAACTCCTCGGGTCTGCGTGGTCGCTCGTGCTCGTCAGCGGTGTCTTCGGCGTGCTGGCGCTGTTCCTCTTCAAGCACGTCTCGGCGCAGAAGCGGATCGCCGCGGTGAAGAACCGCATCAAAGGTCACCTGATCGAGATCCGGATCTGGCAGGACGATCTCGGCATCGTCGCGCGGTCGACGGGCAAGGTCCTGCTGCGAAACTTCCAGTACCTCGGCCTCAACTTGCTGCCTTTCGTGCCGCTCTCGATCCCGTTCGTGTTCGTGTTGGCGCAACTCGTCGTGCGCTACGCCTACGCGCCGATCGAAGTTCAAGAGCAGCGGTCGGCGATGCTCGCGGGCGCGGGGACGACGTTGGAGATCGAGCTCGATGATTCCGTCGCAGCGCGCGCGTCCGAGATCGTCGTACGCGT
>CAZKIY010000144.1:0-2375 GCA_964552875.1 uncultured Planctomycetaceae bacterium | reverse complement strand
AGATCGAGCTCGATGATTCCGTCGCAGCGCGCGCGTCCGAGATCGTCGTACGCGTACCGGTCGGCCTCGAAGCCGTATCACCGCTCGTGCGGATCCCACGCGAAGGCCGCGCCTTCCAGGAGTTCGTCGCGCGCGCGAGCGGCGACTACGAGATCTCTGTCGAGATCCCCGGTCTTGGCAGCGCGACGAAACGCGTCGTCGCCGGCGACGTGGCGTCGCGCACGATGCAACCGCTGCGAGCGAGTGGATTCCTCGACAACTTGCTGTGGCCGGCCGAGCCGTCGTTCGAAGCGGGCTCGCCGTTCACGAAGATCGCCATCACGTACCCCGATCGCGACCTCGGCTGGTTGCCCAGCGGCCCGGGAGGAATCGTGATCTCGTTCCTCCTCGCGTCGATGGTGTTCGGCGCACTCGCGATCAAGCCGCTCAAAGTGACGATCTGAGCGATCGTGCCGCGGCGGAAGAGCGACGGCTCGAGCCCATCGGTGCCGCGACTCCGGGCCCGTCGAGACGACGGCGAACGCGAGACGTGGCGACGCTGACCCTCGGCCGTGGCTTCGTCGTCTGTCCACTCGAGTTCCGTGGATCGAATCTCTGGTGCCGGCCGGCCGGAGACTCGGTCTCGGCCCGATTCCCGCCGGCGGACAAGTGTCGCGCGGACATCGCGCGCGCTACGCATCAACGGTCCCGATCGAGCTGCCAGATCTCCGTAACGCGACCGACGCAGTCGGCGCGCCACAGACGACCGATCCAGAAACCCTCGATCGGGAAATCGTACGTTTCCTCGCGAGGGATGAAGGGCCGAGGATCTTCGTCACGGCAGGGTCTGAACGTGGCGATCAGAGTTCCGCGACGCGCGATCATCTCTCGGGCGGCGCGCAAGTTGGGGCGATCCGGATTCCCGAGGTCGCGCCAGACCACATGCTCGACGTCGCGCGCCTCGAGTTCGGACTCGAGCTCTTGCTGGTTGCGCGCCTTCAGTGTCGAGATGTCGCGTCCGGCTGCATCGAAAGGCCCGGGTCCCAAGGTCGATTGGTGTTGGAGCCAGGGGCTGTGCGATCCGAAGAAGGTTCCTGCGAGCTCGAGTCGTCGTTCTGGAATCCGTAAGAGCGGCAAGTCGTCCCCGCGAAACATGTGGAACCTGGCCGCTTGCGGCATGTGGCGCTCGATCCAGCGCGCGGCCTCGGCGCTCGTGTCCGGGCGCGCGCGGACGAGCGCGAATCGCGCGACGGTCGCGAACTGTGCGAGAAGGACGATCGCGGCGGGGATCCAGCGCACGAGGAGCTGTTTCCGCTCCGCGCCGGGGACCAACACGGTCGCGGCGGCGAGCGCGAGAACGGGCACGAGCATCAGCGCGTAGCGCGGTTTCGTCTGGGCGTACGCACCAAAGGCCAGGAAATAGGGGACGAAGAACACTCCCGCGATGACCAGCGAGCGCGTCCGCGGTGACCAAGTGCTCGGAGCGAGAATGTTGCGCGCGATATCGCGGACGCGTCCGGAGGAAGTCCCGGCTCCGACGGATCGTCGGTCCGTCTCATCGCGGACCGCCAGCGAGTCACGGCTCGCGCGGGACCTCGTCGCACGAATCGCCAACGCGATGAGGCCGACGCCGAGGCCCGCGATCGGAATCGCCTCGTAGGTCCACAACCCGTGGAGGAGCACGAAGAATCCGCTGCCGTCGAACAAGTCGAGTCCCATGGCGGCCTCGCCGAGCAACGAGTGACCACGTTGGACTTCGCGATCGATGGCGTCGAGGAAGAGGAACGGGTACCCCAGTCGGACGGCCAGCGCGACGCACACTGCCGTGAGCACCACATACGCGATCCGTCGACCGAACCCGATGCGCGGCGCGACGACGATCGCCACGCCGATCGGAGCAAGCAGTAGGAACGCGCTCTGCAAGGTAGCGATCGCGAGGCCTGCGCCGATCGCGGCGCCGACCGCATGCAGAAAGGTGGGCTGCCGCCCGAGCCGCAGCGCGAACCCCAAGGCCACGAGGATGAGCGCGAACACGACGCCGTGGGGCCTTCCTTCCTGCGCGTAGCACTGCACGAAAGGGCTGGCCGCGGTGAACACCGTGGCGAGGAACGCAGTGCGCCGATCGACGAAAGCTCGCGCGATCATCCACATGCCCGGGATCGCGAGCAGGGACAGCACTGCGACGACCGAGCGAATGTGCAGGTGGAGTGCCGACGCGACGGCGAGATGTCCTTCGACGTCGATGGGTTCCACGTCGGTCGGATTCCACGTCGCATGCGCCAAGCGCGACACGAAGTACGGGTAGAACCCCGCGCGCGGCAATGCGGCCGGCTCGGGCACACCGCTCTCGAAAGCCGCGATGTGCTCGAAGTACACGCGCTCGTCGTTGACCGTCG
>CAZKIY010000143.1:7721-10021 GCA_964552875.1 uncultured Planctomycetaceae bacterium | reverse complement strand
GGCGCAGATGGTGTCTGAGAGCGTGTAGGCTCGATTTCTTCACACGCTCTCAGCGGGGCGTCAGCCCGGAGAAGTCGACTTCTTCGCCGCGGTCGAGGCGCACGCGCTGCCCCAGTCCTTGGATCTCGTGCTCTCCCACGGCCTGCACCCGGACGCGCGCAGTGTCGGAGTCGGTCTCGACGGCACCCGTCGCGCGCACGCCGAAGCCTGGGCCGAGGACCGCATCGGCACTCGTGGCGCTGCGCGTCGGGCGACCACCGTCGGTGAGCAGCGGCAAGTCGACGGACTGACCTGGATCGAGCTCGATCACGTCCTCGCGGAAAGCGATGCGCGCGGGCGACTTGGATTGGTTGCGCACGCGCAGGATGTCGACACGCACGCGCTCGAGCACGATCGGTCCGCTGGAAGCCGAGAGACGCGAGCCGCCGAGCAGGTCGATCTGCTCTTCTCCCGCGAGGTCGATCCAAGCGGAATCGACGTCGAGGAACGTGAACAGCGGCTCGCCGCGCGACGGTGATCCGACGAGGCCGAAGCCGCGGTCCGAGAGGAGGATCGAAGTGCCGTCGCCCCACAGAACTTCGGCTCGACCGCCCGGGGCGACACTGATCGAGGAACCCGAGTGCACACGCTCGTCCTTGCCGTGGAAGCTCAGCGGAAAGCCGCCCGTGCGACCTGCGGGCCGGACTTTCACGGGGTCCGCGTGGCGCACGACGAGAACTTCCTCGGGCCCCTCGGGGTACTCGGCCTGTGCGCCCGCCGGCAGCGGATCGACGGCGTTGGTCATCGGCGCGGGATGACGCTGGGTCGTCCAGAACGGCCAGCGACCGTAGGTCGAGCAAGACGTGCACGCCAGTGCGGCGAGGATCACGATCCAAGGGCTACGCGCACGCATCAGCGCGAGTCTCCACTCGTCGGGATCGCCGGATGGTGTCCGTAATAGCGCTCGACGAAACCCGTGTCGTGATCACCTGCGCGGAAGTCCGAGTGCGAGAGCACGCTGCGCTGCAGCGGGATCGTCGTCTTCACGCCTTCGATCACGAACTCGTCGAGAGCGCGCAGCATCGTCTTGATCGCGAGGTCGCGACGCGGACGGTGGACGAGGAGCTTGCCGATCATCGAATCGTAGTTCGGCGGGATCCGGTATCCGCTGTAGCAATGGCTGTCGAGGCGCACGCCTGGACCGCCCGGCGGTACGAAGAGTTCGATCTTGCCCGGCGAAGGTTGAAAGTCCTTCTCGGGATCCTCGGCGTTGATGCGGCACTCGATCGCGTGGCCGCGGAACTCGATGTCCTTCTGCGCGAAACCGAGCTTCTCGCCGGCCGCGATGCGCAACTGTTGCTGGATCAGGTCGATTCCGGTCACGAGTTCGGTCACCGGGTGTTCGACCTGGATGCGGGCATTGACCTCGATGAAGTAGTAGCTGCCGTCACGCGCGAGCAGGAACTCCACCGTGCCGGCGTTCGTGTAGTTGGCGTGCCGCGCGACCTTCACGGCCGATTCGCAGATGCGTGCACGGAGCTCGGGCGTCAACGACGGCGAGGGCGATTCCTCGACGAGCTTCTGGTGACGGCGCTGGATCGAGCAGTCGCGTTCGCCGAGGTGCACGATGTTCCCGTGCTTGTCGGCCAGGATCTGCACTTCGATGTGGCGCGGGTTCTCGACGAACTTCTCGAGGTAGACCGTCCCGTCGCCGAACGCCGCTTGCGCTTCGCTCTTCGCGGCGTGGTAGCCGGTCACGAGGCTCGGTTCGTTGCGCGCGATCCGCATCCCGCGACCACCGCCGCCGGCGGCGGCCTTGATCATCACGGGGAAGCCGATCTGTTGAGCGACGGCCATCGCCTCCTGTTCGTCCTCGACCGGGCCGTCCGATCCGGGAACGATCGGCACGCCGGCCGCATGGGCCAGTTCGCGCGCGGCGACCTTGTCGCCGAGCTTCGCGATCGTCTCCGGTTCGGGCCCGATGAAGTGGATCTTGCAAGCGCGACACACCTCGGCGAAGTGCTCGTTCTCCGAGAGGAATCCGTAGCCCGGATGGATCGCGTCGGCGTCGGCGACTTCGGCCGCGGCGATGATCGCGGGGATCGAGAGGTAGCTCTTCGCGCTCGGTCCGGGACCGATGCAGATCGTCTCGTCGGCCTGACGCAAGTAGATCGCGCCTTCGTCGGCCGTCGAATAGACGGCGACCGTCTCGATCGAGAGCTCGCGGCAGGCGCGGATGATCCGTTGCGCGATCTCGCCGCGGTTAGCGATCAGGACGCGGCGGAACATCAGGACTCGATCAGGAACAGGGGCTGGCCGAA
>CAZKIY010000143.1:0-7621 GCA_964552875.1 uncultured Planctomycetaceae bacterium | reverse complement strand
GCGATCAGGACGCGGCGGAACATCAGGACTCGATCAGGAACAGGGGCTGGCCGAATTCGACCGGTTCGCCGTTCTCGGCGAGCACGGCCGTGATCACGCCCGAAGTCTCGGCCTTGATCTCGTTCATCACCTTCATCGCTTCGATGATGCAGATCGTGGTCTCGGGACCGACGCGCATGCCCACGCTCGAGAACGGTTCGGCTTCGGGGCTCGCGGATCGATAGAACGTGCCGACCATCGGACTCTGGAACGGAGTTCCCGCCTGGGCCGGCTTCGCGGCTTCCGTCGGTGCGGCGGGCGCACCGCCGATCGGTGCGGGCGCGTAGCCGTAGTTCGCGGGACCTGGGCCGCCGCCTTGCAGGACGTGGACGACGGGAGCGGTGGAGGTCCCGGGCGCGCCTTCACGGACCACGCGCACCTTGAGGCCCGTCGCCGGGTCCTCGACATCGAGTTCGGCGACGCCGGCGCGCTTCATCATCGCGATCAGGCGTTGGATCAGCTTGAGGTCCATGGGCGGCAGGGGGGCTCCGTGTGCGAGGGGCGCATCCCGCCGCTCGCGGGCGGAGGATAGCGATCCGCAGCGCGAGATGCGCCTCTCTAGCGAGACCCGAGGAGCCCCGCGGCGATCTGGACGGCGTTCAGCGAGGCGCCTTTGCGCAGTTGGTCACCGACGGCGAAGAACGCCAGCGAGTTGGATCCGCGCGCCCCGGCGCGTACACGGCCGACGAAGACCTCGTCGCGGCCGGCGCACTCGCGCGGACGCGGACCATGCGGATCGGGCGTCCACACGATGCCCGGCGCCGAGCGCAAGGCGGCTACGACTGCGGCCGGATCGACGGGCGTGCGCGTGCGCAGGTGGACCGCGACCGAGTGGCAGCGCTCGACCGGCACGCGGACCGTCGTCGATTCCACGACGAGCGTGTCGAGCCGCAGGATCTTGCGCGCCTCGTTGGTGATCTTGCGCTCCTCGCCACTCACGCCGTCTTCCCCCACCGTCGAGATCGCGGGGATGACGTTCAGCGCGATCGGCGCGGGGAACGGGGACGGGCGTCCCGGGCCGCGCGCGATGCCGGCCGCTTCGCGCGTCTCGCAGCGCAGGGCGTCGAGGCCCGCGGCACCGGCTCCCGACGCGGCTTGGTAGCTCGCGACGACGACCTCCTCGAGGCCCACGAGTCGCGCGATGACGGCCAACGGCAAGCATGCGATCGCCGTCGTGCAGTTCGGGTTCGCGACGAGGCGAGGACCCGCGCGCAGCAGGTCACCGTTGATCTCGGGGACGATGAGCGGGACGTCGGGCGCCTCGCGGTACGCGCTCGAAAGGTCGACGATACGCGCACCGTGTTCGAGGAGTTGCGGCACGAGCTCGAGCGAGACTTCGGTGGGCGTGCACAGGAAGACGACGTCGTACGCGGCCAGTGCGCGCGGGTCCGCGGGCATCGGTTGCACGCGCAGATTCGTGTCGCGCACGCGCAACGTGCCTTCGGCCCGCGCGAAACACAGGATGCGATCCGCGGGCTGTCCGAAGGCGAGCAGGATCTCCGCCAGTTCCACGCCCGTCGCGCCCGTCGCGCCGACGATCGCCGCGCTGCACGAGCGCTGCGCCGGCCCCCAAGTCCAATCCGTCACGTTCCTCCCGACAGGGCTCTCGCGCATCACTTCGTTCCCTTCGCCCGCCAATGTCCCGATCGCCCGCCGAGCTTCTCGATGAGCTCGATGCGCTCGATCCGGATCCCGTGATCGATGGCCTTGCCCATGTCGTAAATGGTGAGTGCCGCGACCGTGACGCCGACGAGCGCCTCCATCTCGACACCGGTGCGGCCGGTGCAGGCGGCGCGCACGCGAATCTCGAGCACGTCGCGGCCCTTGGGCTCGAACGCGACGGTGACCGCGTCGAGCGGCAAGGAATGGCACAGCGGCACGATGTCCGACGTGCGCTTCGCGGCGAGGACGGCGGCCGTGCGCGCGACCTCGAGGACGGGTCCTTTCGGGCCGCGGCCGGCGAGCAGGATCGCGCGCGCGCCGCGCGGGAAGACGACGAGGGCGCGCGCTTCGGCTTCGCGCCGCGTGACCGGCTTCGAACCGACGTCGACCATGCGCGATTCGAGGCCCTGCGCGCTGCGTACGACGTGGGTCGGACGGCGGACTGCACCGGCGGTCCGAGGAGCACGCGCCCGGCTGTCTTTCGCGGTTCGAGCGGTGCGCGCCATCTCCCGAGGGTATCGAGAGGTCCGCGTCGAAGAAACGCGATCTCGGAGCTTGGCCCGTGAAGATCCCGGCGCGACGGGCGAGAATCGCGATCGGAGCGACCTCCGAGCACGAGGTAGCTTTTGCGTTCATGCCCCCGCAGTCCGCGTTCCGAATCGTAGAGTGCCGGTTCAGACCCTCCGGGAAGGGGAAAGCTCTTCCCGATGACGCCCTGCCGCGAAGCGACACCCATGCTGATCTCGATCGTCCTGGCGCTGCCTCTCGTTTTCTCTTTCGAGCCCCGGAGCGCCGACCTCGACGCCTTGGTGCGGGAGCACGCCGCAGCCGCCGCGGCCGCCGATTCGATCGAAGACGTATGGGCCGCGCTCGACGCGCTCGCGGCCGGAGCCGGTGACGAGCGCGCGGCCCTCGACCAGGCACTCGATCGCGCGCTGGCCGCGGAGAAGCCGCTCGACGGGAAGAGTGTGCTCCTCCTCGTCGCCGCGCGACTGGCAGGTGAGGAGCCCGACTACGCACTGCTCTCGAAGCGCCTCGAAGGGTTGCTCGCTGACGCGCAGGACGAGATCGCGCGCTCGGCCGCCGGCCTCTTGGCCGACACCGCGTTCCGCGCGCTCGACGAAACGAAGCTCGAGTCCGTGACCGGCGCCCTGCGGAAGCTCGCCAAGGACACGAATCGCGAGCCCGACGTGCGCATCGAAGCGGCCGTAGCCATGCACACGCTCGGTCGCGCAGGCGCACAGCGCGAAGCGCGCACCGAACTCGTCGCGTTCCTCGAATCCGCGGATCCCAGGCTGCGCGGCCTCGGCGCCGTCGCGCTCGCGCGAGTGGGCGACATCGAAACGGGTCGTGCGGAACTCGAGTCACTGGCCTCGACGCCCGGCATCGAAGGCCGGCTCGCGCAGGCTTTCTTGAAGCAGGAAGAACTGCGTCGCTTCTACGACCGTCGCCAGAAGAACTTGCTCGACTATGCCAAGGAGAAGTCCGAGGACGCCGACCTCAAGGGCAGTCGCGAAGCGCGGTTGCTCGAGTCCACGATGCGCTTGATCGAGACAGCGTCGCTGGAAGCCGAAGACACGACGCGCGAGAAGCTCGTCGACGCCGCGCTCGACGGTATGTTGCGCAGCCTCGACGAGCACTCGAGCTTTCTCACGCCGAAGTCGTTCGAGGACAACTACGCCGAGGACCTGCTCGAGCCCGAGTACGGCGGCATCGGTGCGTACGTCGGCGAGGATCCGGAAGACGGCCTGTTCACGATCCGCCAACCGATCTACTCGGGTCCTGCGTACAAGATGGGCCTCCATTCGGAGGACAAAGTCGTGCGCATCGAGGACTGGCCGACGTACACCTCGAGCGGTTCGCGCCCGCTCGAAGACATCATCAAGCGCTTGAAGGGCAAGCCGGGCACGACCGTCAAGCTCTACATCTGGCGCCGCGGGATGGACTCAGGGCTCATCGACCGGCCGACGGAAGACATGGCGGTCACGGTCACGCGCGAGCGCGTGACGATCCCGCCGATGAAGACGGATCTCCTGCCGGGCGGCGTCGGCCTCGTACAGCTCGACACGTTCAGCGGCGTCGCGGCCGAGGAAGTCGGCAAGGCCATCACGGACATGAAGGCGCGCGGAATGAAGGCCTTCGTGCTCGATTTGCGCCAGAACACGGGCGGGCTGCTCACGCAAGCCCGGGATGTGGCCAATCTGTTCCTGCCGAAGAAGAAGCTCGTCGTGTCGACCGAGAGCCGCGCCGGCGAGCCGCGCAAGCTCTTCACCGCGAACGATCCGCTGCTCCCAGCCAACATGCCGGTGGTCGTCCTGATCAGCCGCTTCAGCGCGTCCGCGTCCGAGATCGTGGCCGGCGCATTGCAGGACCACCAGCGCGCGGTCATCGTCGGACAACGCTCGTACGGCAAAGGTTCCGTGCAGGAATTGCTGCCGATTCCGGGTGAGCGCGATGACCTCTTCGAGGACGAGAACCAGAACGGCGCGCACGATTCTTGGGAAGCGATCACGAAGGACTGGAACGGCAATGGCAAGTTCGACTTCGCGCCGCGCGCGCGGCTGACGGTCGCCCGCTATCGCTTGCCCTCGGGTCGTTCGATCCACCGCGAGCGCGGTGAAGGCGGCGTCATCCTCTCCGAAGGCGGCGTCGATCCGGGCGTGAAGGCCGACCCGATTCGTCTCGATCCGAACGTGATCACGGAGATGCGGCGCGTGCTCGCGTCGAGGAAGATCCGGGGTTGGCTCGACACCGCGTGGGCCGAGGACAAGGACGAGCTCGTGCGCTTGGCCGAGTGCGACTACGACGAGCCGAGGCGCTATCCGGGTTTCGACGCGCTCTACGCGAGCCTCGAAACGACGCTCTCGCCGCAGGCAGTGCGCGGGCTCGTGCGCCGCGAAGTCCGGGGTCGCACGCAAGACGTGCGCGGCGTCGCGTACCCCGAAGGCGACTTCCAGGACGACCCGATGCTCCAGGCGGCGATCACGTCGGCGCTGGAGGGGTTGAAGGCTTCACCGAAGGACATTCCCCAGTACGCGGCGACGTTCGACGAGCGCGCGAAGCCGGACGACCGGCCGGTGCTCGCGCGCAATATGACCGACGCGCAGCGAACGGATCTGCAGCACGCGCTGACGCTGCTCGCGGACGACGATGCGGCACGGATCGGCGCGGATCAGTTGGCGGAGATCAGGCGCGCGCTCGAGGCTGTGCTCGACAAGTGAGCCCGTTCGCTGCGCTTGCGCCGCGAACCACCAGGATTATTTCCGTCGGTCCGCGAACCGTGATCCGGTTCGCGGACCGACTCATTTCCCCTCGACGTCTCCGCTCGATGCCCCGGGGGGGCGCTACGATCCCATCGCGACTCCAAAAAGTGCGCCGAATCAAACCGCGTCGACTGGGACTCCGGTCGGCGGACCCGCGCCATCGGCGAGCCGCGCGAACCGATTGGAATCAGAACTCGCGCGCCCTCCGCGAACGATCGTCGGGCGGTCGCCCGTCTTCATCCGCGAGCTGCGCCAACACGGGCAGCACGAACTCGCGCGCCAGGATCACGATCGTCGCCGTCAACGGCAGCGCGATGATCAACCCGAACATCCCCATCGACGCCGCGCCCGCCATCAACGACGCGAGGACGACGATCGGGTGCAAGCCGAGGCTGTTCCCGAGGATCTGCGGCAGCAGCACGTAGTTCTCGAGCGCTTCCCCCGCGGTGAAGACGATGCCCACGCGGACGAGGCTCGACACCACGCTGTGCTCGATCATCGCGACGAAGAGCGCGACTGCGAAACCGACCGCCGAACCGACGAACGGGATCAACGTCAGGAGTCCCGTCCCCATCCCGATCAAGAGCGCGTAGTCGACGCCCGCCGCGAACAATCCAACTGTCAGGAACACGCCCTTCGCGAGGCACACGAGCAACCTCCCGCGGAAGAAGTTCGCCAGGACCTCGCCGATCTGCGCACCGATGCGCGTGAGTCGCTCGCGATCGCGACTCGGCATGTAACGCTGCACGAAGCGGTGGATGCGCTCCAACTCGAACAGCAGGAAGTACGTGTAGATCGGCAGCAGGACGAGCAGACCGAGCAACGCGAAGATCGACCCGAAGACGCTCTGGACGAGTTGGTATACGCCGCCCGCGGCACGCAACCCGAAGCTCGCGGCCTGCTCCTGCTGCTCGTCGGTCAGCCACGAGGCCCACCACTCGCGCACCATGTGCATGAGCCGATCCGCAGTGACTCCGCCGTCCGCCGCTGTCGGCGCGAGCGCGGGATCGGCGCCCTTTTCACCGTCGGGAACGAGTTTCAGGAACCAATCGATCTCCTCGCGGTGGTCGTTCAGCGCTTGCTCGACGCGGTGACGTACCTTCGAACCCAGGCCGTCCTCGCTGACGAGTTCGACCGCGAGTCCACGGCCCTGCCACCACACGGTGAGAGCCAGCAGCGTGAACAGCACCGCCACGCTGAAAAAGATCACGTTCACTGCGCGACTGCGCTTCCAGCCGCGCTTCTCGAGCCGCAGGACGAGCGGGTGCAGCACGAACGCCAGCAAGTAGCCGAGGATCAGCGGGTTCAACACCGCGCGCACGGACCACAAGAACCACCCGGCCAGGACGACGAGAACCGCCAGCGCCACGTTGCGCGCCAGCGGCGACAACCGATCGATCATCGACCTTCCTCGGAAGTGCCGGGGCCGAGCACATCCGGCTCGAGCTGCGTTCGATAGCCGCGCTGGAACGACGCGTCGAAATCGAACCCGTCGCGGAAGTCCTCGATCGAGTCGGCGTCCTGACGGTTCAGGAGTCCTTCCTCGACGAGCAGGAACACGATGCGACCCCAGTCGAGCGTCTCGTGCACGCCCCACGCACGCCAGACGTGGCCGGCGAGCGGACCGAAGGCTTCGAGCGCGTGCACGCGCATCCCCGCGAGTAGCTCTTGGCCGCTGACGTGACGCTCCGTCCCCTCGGCGGTCTCGCGCCCCGCGAGCTTCACCGCGTGGTCGAGGGACTCGTAGAGGAACTGGAACGCCTCGGGGGCGTAGCGCCCGTCCTTGAGGGCCAGTTTGCGGAGGGGGTCGCTCACCGTGCGCGTGCGTTCCGATTCGCGGTGCGGGGGCCTAGCGCCAGGAGCGCGCGTTCGACCGCCAACACCGGATCGAGATTGATGTCGACATCCTGCCGCGCCTCGAACGCGCGTTCCAGCGCCGCTTCGAGGTGCACGTCGGAGAGGGCAGATGCGACCTGGGCGAGACGTGGATGCGCGAGGCGGTCGGCCGTCGCGCCGGCGCGAGCTCGCTGGATGTCGCCGAGAGCCTCGATCGTTCGATCCAGGATCGCGCGCGCGCGGGCGCGAGCCTTCGCGGTCGGGGTGCGCCCGAGCCACTCGCCCTCGACTTCGGACAAGGTGGCCGCGGCATCGAGCGGATCGGCGCGACCTCCGAGGACTTCGCCGAGGAGCGCCCACATCGGGCCCGCAGACGAGCGCGCGAGGCCGAGCGCGCGTCCCGGTGAGCCGCGGCCCCAGGCCGTGAGTTCACGCGCGTCCTCTACGGCGACGGATTCGCCCGCGAGGATCGCCAGCACGTCGCCCGACTCCAGCGGATCGAAATGCGCCGCGACGAGCCGGCTACGCACGGTCGGAAGGAGTCCCTCGGGTCGCGAAGTCTCGAGCACGATCAGGACGTCGTCACCGGGCTCTTCGAGGGTTTTCAGCAGCGCGTTCTGTCCGTCGGTTCGGATGCGGTGCGCTTCGCGCACGAGCACCGAGCGCCAGCCTCCTTCGAGCGGACGCAGCGCCAGGAATTCGTCGAGCGCCACGCCGCCGACGGGACGCTTGTCCTTGTCGGGTTCGTCGCGCGGAGTGATCCAGGCCATGTAGATCTCCTCGACGTCGGCGCTGACCGGATCGAGCACGAGGATGTCCGG
>CAZKIY010000142.1:0-10059 GCA_964552875.1 uncultured Planctomycetaceae bacterium | reverse complement strand
CTCAGCGCCACTCGACGCCGACGCCCGGATCCAGCGCGCTGACTTCGAGCGTGAGGACCGGCCCGCGTTTGCTCGTCGCGCTCGGCGCGTAGGCCTCGAACCGCACGCGTCGGCGGCTCGCTTCGACCTCACCCGTCGCGACCGCGTCCACGAACGACGCGCGCCCCTCGCGCTCGACCGACCACTGAATCGTCGCCGGTATCGCCGCGAGCGGCTTCCCGTCGAGGTGGTAGACGATCGCGTGATCGCGCTCGATATCGAGGCGCAGCACCTCTTCGAGGGGTGCTCCCGTCGGACGCGCGCCTTCGCCGCCCATCTTGCGCACGCCCTTCGGTCGCCATGCGACGAGATAGGTGCCGGCCAGGAGCTCCGGCTCCGCGAGCGGCATCGTCGTGTGCAAGTACCCGATCCCGATCGGCGCGATCTCGAGGCTGTCGCGGTCGAGCGTCTGCGGATCGCGGACGGGAACGACTTCCACCGGCGCGAACGCGATGCACGCATAGCCGGCGATCACGGTGTAGCCCGCGGGCGGGACCCATCCGGCCTCGGCTTCGCTCGGAATCGTGCGCCAACCGTCGAGGAGCAGAGTGCGGCGTCCGTCGGCGCGCGCGAGTGGCGCCGATCCCTTCGCGCGGTTCTCGGATGCGAGTTCACCCTCGTTCATGTGCCGCGCGACATCCGCGCCGGGACGCGCGCTGGCTGCGCAGCGAAATCCGATCGCGGCCGCGCGCTGCTCCCGCAGGAGTCCGCGTCGAATCCCGGAGCGGCACAACGTGAGCGGCATCTGGAACGAGCCGCCGACTGCGACGCGCTGCGCCGGATCGAACGCGGCGATTCCGGTCACCCGTGCACGGCTCGATCCGAATCCGTACGACCATTCGCGCGGCGCGTAGCCGGGGAACGCCACGTACGAATCGCTCGTCCACTCCCAAACATTGCCGGCGAGGTCGAACACGTCGAACTTGCCGCCGCCTTCGCGAAAGCTCGCGACGTGACGTGGCGCGCCATCGTTCGCGAGCTCCGACGTCGCGGCGTATCGATCAGCACGCGTGTCCTCGCCCCACGGCCACGTGCGTTCGGAATCACCACGTGCGGCGCGAGAGTGCTCGGCTTCCGTCGCGAGGCGCAACCCGGCCCAGCGCGAGTAAGCGCGTGCTTCGTCCCACGACACCGACACGACTGGGCGCGCGCGATCTGCGGGTGAGAGCTCGAACGCCGCGTTCGCGCCGTGCACGAGCCACCACGCGTGTGCGTCGAAGCTTTCGACCTCGGGGGGCGTCAGCGCGTTGCGCGTCGACTCCTCGATGCGCAGCGCCTCTCGCCGCGCGTGGTCCTCGCTCGCGGCGCGAATCGCCGACTCGCACCACGGCTCGGGCGCGCGCTCTCCGGTCGCGAGCAAATACGCCGCGTACTGCTCGCACGTGACCTCGGTAGGCTGCATCCAGAACGTTTCGACGTCCACGTCGTGCGCCGGCGTGCCGCCGACCAGCGCCCCGGCGTAGATGCGCGTCGCCGGCTCTTCAGCGAGCATCCGCTCGAGCGCGGGCATCGCGATTCCGACTCGTGTCGTCCCACCCGGGATCGCGAGGACCCCAGGCGGATGACCGGGCGTGGATTGCGCGTTGGGCCTCCCGGGCAGGTGGAGTGCGCTTGGCGCGAACGCACCGAGAATTCCGAGGAGCGGCGCGATCTGCACGGGAGCTCCTAGCTCGGGTGCGCTTCGCGGATACGGCTCAAGACGCCACCGCCAGGCCGACGGCCTCGCGATCCTTCTGAGGCGCCTTCAACCAGTCCTCGCCGTGCGCATCGAGGAGCACCAGGAACTCGTCGACGAGCGACGGATCGAAGTGCTTGCCGCTTTCGCTGCGCAAGAACTCGACGACCTTCGTGAGCTCCCAACCGTCCTTGTAGCTGCGCTTCGTCGCCAACGAATCGAACACTTCGACGAGGCCCAGGATCCGACCGGGGAGCGAGATGTTCTCGCCCGCGGTCTTCCTGGGATAGCCGGTCCCGTCCCACTTCTCGTGGTGCTCGCCGACGTAGCGACACACGTCCTTCATCCGCGGGTGGTGTCCGAGCTTCTTCGCGCCGAGTTCGGGGTGCTTCTGCACGGCCGCGTATTCCTCGGGCGTCAGCGGTCCCTTCTTCGTGAGGAACGAGAGGTCGTCGAGGTAGATCTTGCCGTAGTCATGCGCGATCCCCGCGAGCTCGAGTCGCTCGCGCGTCGATTCGTCGAGGCCCGTGCGCTGTGCCATGAGCCGGCAATATTTGCGCGTGCGCGATCCGTGACCGGCCGTGTACGGATCCACGCGTTCGATCGTGTGCGCGACCATCGACGTCATGATGTCGACGAGGTCCTTGAAGGCGAGCGTCGGGCTCGAGATCTCCCGCTCGCGCAAGGCGCGGTGCAGGTACGCAGCGAGGACGACCGGATCGATGGGTTTCTGCAAGTAGTCGCTCGCGCCCTTCTTCACCGCAGCGACGGCGGATTCGAGCGCGGGATAACCCGTCATCAGGATCACGACGGCGTCCGGTTGGTGCTCGCGAGCCGCGCCGAGGACCAGCGCGCCTTCGGACCAGCCGTCGAACACGACGTCGGTCACGACGGCATCGAAGCGCGAGCTTTGGAGCAGCTCGACGGCCGACGCGGGCGTGCTGGCGAGAGTCAGCGCGAAACCGTTGCGTTCGAGTACGGCGCCGAGGACCTCGAGCAAGCGTGGCTCGTCGTCGACGAGCAGGACAGACGGGGGGGGGGTCGTCATGCGCACAGGAATACGGACTGAGGGGCGCCGCGACCACGCTGAACGCTAGAATGCGGGACTTTCAAGGCCCCGATGAAACTCCAAAACCTTCATGTCGACCTCCCCGAGACTGCTCGGGGACGCCGCTTCGACCTAGCCCTGCTCGAACTCGTCGGGCAGATGTCTCGGACCAGACTCCAAACCCTGATCCAGGGCGGGAAAGTCCGTTTCCGCGGTGAAGTCGTGACGAAACCCGGCCTCCTGCTCCTCGAGGGCGGACCGGTCGACGTGGACCTCGAATCCTCGGCCGCGGTCGACCCCGAGTGCGCCGCGCAAATGCGCGTGATCCACTCGGACGAGCACATCGTCGTGGTCGACAAGCCGGCGGGACTCCTGACCCACAAGAATCAGGAGGCCGGCGAGCCCGGCGCCGCAGAGATCGCCGAGCGCACCCATGGGCCGTTCCCCTCGAGCGAGGAGGAGGGCCGCCGTCCCGGCGTCGTCCACCGTCTCGACCGCGAGACCAGCGGCGTGCTCGTGCTCGCGAAGACGAAGGAGGCGCTCGAGTCGCTCCAGACTGCGTTCCGCGAGCGGACCGTGACGAAGACGTACCTCGCGCTCGTCCACGGCGACCCGCGGTTCGATTCGGAGTGGATCGACGCGCGCCTCGGTCGCCACGAGCGTCACCCGGATCGCATCAGCGTCGTGCGCGAAGAAGACGAGGGGCGGGATGCACTCACGTACTACGAAGTGCGCGAGCGCTTCCGCTCCTTCGCCCTGATCGCCGTGTCCCCGAAGACGGGCCGCACGCACCAAGTGCGCGTCCACATGTCGTACATCGCTCTGCCGCTCGTCGGCGACACGCTGTACAAGCCGTCACGTCGACAGCTCGAGCCCATGGGCGAGGGTGCACCCGTGCCGGAGCGTCAGATGCTGCATGCGCACGCGCTCGAGATCCCGGATCTCGCGGGTGGACCGACGCGGCGTTTCGAGGCTGAAATTCCTGCGGATTTCGCCGAGATCCTGACTTGGCTGCGCGCGAATCGGGCACTGCCGGCGACGTGACCTGCGACGGAAGGCGCGTGAAGGCCGCGAGTCCGCGCGCTCAGAGAACCCTGTGGTGTCGCCTCGTGACGTGAGAGCCCGTGAGACCTTCACCGGCTCCGACGTGTAGCGGACCGTACGCGTCGACGACGCGCACGGTCCGATTCATGGAGCGCGCGGACCGCGCGGGGTCACTCGATCTCGATCGTGACCTTGCGCTCGGCCTGACCCGACAACGTCACGGGCTTCGTCGCGGTCTTCCCCGACTCCGAGGTGACCCGCACGCGGTACTTGCCGGCCGGGAACGGACCGAACTTCTGTTCTCCGGGGTCGAAGTCGCCGCCCTGGAAGCGCTCCATGATCTCTTGCAGGCCGAGTTGAGCGGCGAGATCGCGACCGTTCTCGTCGAGCACTTGCACCGACGCGACGACCGGCTTCTTCTCGCTGTCGACGATCTTCACGAGGATCAGCGTGCCCTTCTCGAGTACGAGCTTCACGGCCGACTTGCCGCCTTCCTCCACTCGAATCGCGGCCGAATCGCCGCTCGAAATCGTGCTGGTGCGCGCGCGGAACGTGTAACGACCGGCACTCAAGCCTCCGTACTTGGCGCGTCCCGTTCCATCGGTCGTCACGAACGAGAACACGTCGACCGCGCGACCGGCCTCGTCGCGCGCGAACACCACGGCGCCCGATACAGCGCGATCGGATTCGTCCACGACGGTGATCTCGACCGTCGCCGCCACCTTCAAGCGGAAGTCGATGCCGCGGCGCCAATCCCGTTCCCCGATCTCGACGCTGCTCTGCATTTCGCGCCCACCGATCGCCGACGAGTCACCCAGCATCCCGCCGAGTTCGCTCCCGCCGGCCATGACCGTATACGTCCCGGCCGGCAAACCGGTCGCGTCGTAGTCACCGTCCACGTTCGTGCGCAGCTCGTGGAATTGGCCGCCCCAAATCGTGCCCGGCTTGCCGGTGCCTTCACGGACGATGGAAATGCGCGCATTTCCAGCCGGTTTTCCGTCCACGCCGGTCACGCGTCCGCTGATGCGGCCTTCGGGGAGCACGATGTCGATCGTGAAGTCCTCTGACTTCGGGACCACGCGGCGCTCCTCGTGGACGCTCTGCTCGTTCATCAGCGCGTTCATGCGCTGGACGGAAACGCTGTATCCGCCGGGACCGTCGAGCGTGACGGCGAAGGTGCCGTCCTTCTTCGTCTGCACCGGCTTGAACCCGGAGAGGCCTTTCTTGCCGCCCTCGGGCAGGAACATCACGGTCGCGGATGCGACGGGTGCGCCGGCCATCGTCACGCGACCGGTGACGCGCACGGGATCCTCGGGCGCTGCGCCGAGCACCACGTGCACATCGGACCCTTCGACGACGTCGGCGGTCGCCATTTTCATGTTGGACAGCATCGACGACGCGTCGAACTCGCCTTCCTCGGAGATCAGCGCGTCGCCGCGCGTGGGAATCGCCACGATCTGATAACCACCGGGATCGAGGTGCGCGGCCTCGAAGCGGCCCTTCGCATCCGTCGTGGTCATGTGTTGCGAGAACACCTTCATGTCCTGCACTTGGATCATCATCCCGACCGCTGGCTTGCCCTCGTGGAAGACCTCGCCGGTGATGCGGCCACCATTCGTCAGCGTGAGCACGATGTCGGTCACGATCTGACCGGCCGACAGATCGATGGGCAGCGACGCCGAGCTGGCGTGGCTCTCGTGCTTGGCGCGAACCGCAGTCGCACCCGGACGGATTCCCGTCAGTTCGAACTTCCCCTCGGCGTCTGTCTTCGTCTCGGGGAGCTTCGTGCTCGAGACCGCGCGCATCCACTCCGGCGAGCCGTCGTCGACACGCACGGTGGCCTCGGCGACCAACGATCCATCGGGAGCTCGCACGACGCCGCGCACGACGGCCGCGCGCTCCATCGAGATCGCGAGCGGATCCGCTCCCGGCTCGATCGGCATCGCGAACTCGATCGGGGTGGAGTCCGAGAACCCGTCGGCCGAGGCGTGGAGTTTCCACTTCCCCGTGTGCAATCCCGGCAACAAGAACTCGCCGTTCGCGTGCTCGAACGATTCGTCTTTGGACTCTTGACCGAGCGCGGCGAGCATCCCTTCGCCGACGCCGTGCGCTCGGATCGTGAACTTCGCGATCGGTGCTCCGGACACGTCCACGACCCGGCCCTTCACTCCGGTCGGCGCGCGGAGTACGAGTTCGAGACCTGACGTCCCCGGCTTCACCGTGTTGGCCCGACCGACGTGCTCGCGTTCGCGTCGCGCCACGAAATCGCCGGCCTTCAGTGCTTCGCGTTCTGTCTCGGGCAAGGCGCGCGCCTCGACGGAGAACGGGCCGGCGCCCAGCCCCGACACCGAGAATCGGCCTTCTGAGTCGGACTTGCTCGACCCCTTGCCGCCCTTCAAGGCATTGAAGGCACCCATGCCTCCCATTTGGGTCATGTCGAAGGTCACGTTCACTTCGATCGACGTCGCGGCGGTTCCATCCGCCCAACGCACGACGCCCGAGATCGAGGCGCCCTTGCCGAGCACCAGCACGACGCCTTCGAGGACGCCGCCGTCGACGATCTCCACCTTCGCCGTCTTGCCGAGGAGCATCCCATCGAGCTGTGCGTGGAGTTCCGCGGCGCCCGCGGCCACGCCGGGGAGTTCGAACGTGCCGTCGGCGTTCGATTGCGCTTCCCGAATCGCCTCGTCGTCGAAGCCGAACATGCGGCCCTTCTTCTTCGCGCTGACCTCGGCGCCGGCCACCGGAGTTCCGTCCCCTCCCTGCACGCTGCCGCGGACGATCCCGCCGGCCGGGAAGCCGAGTTCGACTGCTTTTCCGCGGGCCGGCGCAAGATCCAGAGCGTCGACGCTCGCAGCGGCCAAACGCGCCGGCGTGCCCTTGACCGTGAAAGTCTGCGTCGGATCGAGCGCGCGGAACTCGAACCGGCCCTCGTTCACGTAGCCCTCACGATCGACGCCGCGGAAGAAGCGCATGTCTCCGGTGATGCTCTCGACGCGTGTGGTGAGTTCGAGTTCCAGGCCTTCGATCTGCGCGGGGTCGCTCCCCGCGGGCACCGTTGCGACGCCCTCGATCCAGGCGCCGCACAGAGCGACGAGGTCAGTGCGCTTCGGCGCATCGGTGAGTTCGACTTCTTCCGTCGCGAGCCCATACCAGGATCGACCGACGACGATCACGTGTGCTTGCTCCAGGCTCGCGTCGATCTCGATCCGATAGCGACCATCGGGCTCGACGCGTCCGCGTCCGACGAGCCTTCCGTTCGCGCTAGGAAGTTCGACCCGCCCTGCGCTTTCGAACGGGTTCTCGGCGCGGAACCGCGCGCGCGCCTTCGTTTTGGCGGCACGCAGCGCACCGTCGAGGTCCGACTCGCTGCGCAGAGCGAACACCTCGGCGGTCTCGTCGAACGCGCACCCCGCCGGCCCGACGACGCGACCCTCGATCGTGGCGCGCGGAGCTGAGCTCGACGCGCTGTCGGCGGGTGCCTCGGCGCGCACGACCGTTGCAGTGGCCGGACTCGCGAGTTCCGCCGCTCGATCCACCGGGTCGGAGTCCGATGCGGGCGGCGATGCGTCGGCCGTCGAGGAACCCGCGCTGATACCCGGATCTGCCGCTGCCGATCCGGTGTCGTTCGAGACGACTCGCAGAAGGACCAGGAGGAGGGCGGCGACGACGCCGAGGGCGAGGACGAGGAGGAGGGGGCGCTTCATGGGGGAGGCCGCGGGTGCGTCGAACCGGAGGAGTCGAAGGGTGATGCTACGCCCGATCCAGCGTCGGCCTTCGCCGGTCTCGCCGCGCAGGAACGGAAAAAGTCGGGTCGCGCGCTCGATCGCTAGACTCCACGGGTTCGCTGCCACGGCCCGAAACCTCGATGACACACGAATCCCGGCCTTCGACGCCCAGTGCCAACTCGAACGACGTGGGCGAGGGCGCGCGCGCCGATGCGGACGAGGTCGTGCGGCGCTGGCGCGCGGAAGTTCACGCGAAAGCGGCCCTGAAATCGCCGGAGCGGCGCGCGCGCTTCTCGACCAGCTCAGGCATACGGCTCGAGCCCGTTTACGGCGCGGCGGCGGACGGCGGCATGCCCGGCGTCTATCCCTACACGCGCGGCATCCGTCCGAGCATGTACCGCGGTCAATTGTGGACCATGCGGCAGTACGCCGGTTTCACGAGCGCGCGCGAGACCAACACGCGCTTTCGACTGCTGCTCGAGAACGGCCAAACGGGGCTCTCGACCGCCTTCGACCTGCCGACGCAGATCGGCTACGACTCCGACCATTCGCTCGCGAAGTACGAGTGCGGTCGCGTCGGCGTGCCGATCAATTCGCTGCTCGACGTCGAACTGCTGTTCGAGAACATCCCGCTCGAGACCGTGTCGACGTCGATGACGATCAACGCGACCGCGACGGTGCTCCTCGCTCTGTACTGCGCGTTGGCGAAGAAGCGCGGCATCCCGCTGGCCAAGCTGCGCGGCACCGTGCAGAACGACATCCTGAAGGAGTACGCGGCGCGCGGGAACTACCGCTTCCCCGCGGGGCCGTCGATGCGGCTCACGACGGACTTGATGGCGTTCTGTGCGGCGGAAGTGCCGCAGTGGAACACGATCTCGATCAGCGGCTACCACATTCGCGAAGCGGGCTCGACGGCGGCGCAGGAGCTCGCGTTCACGCTCGGCAACGGTCGCGCGTACGTGCGCGCAGCAATCGCGGCCGGGATCCCGATCGACGAGTTCGCGCCACGTTTGTCGTTCTTCTTCAACGCGCACAACCATCTCTTCGAAGAGGTCGCGAAGTTCCGCGCGGCACGTCGCATGTGGGCGCGCATGATGCGCGAGGAGTTCGGCGCGAAGGACGAACGCTCGTGGATGCTGCGCTTCCACACGCAGACGGCGGGGTCGATGCTGACCAGCCAACAACCCGAGAACAACGTCGTGCGTGTGACGATCCAAGCGCTCGCGGCCGTGCTCGGCGGCACGCAATCACTGCACACGAACGGCATGGACGAGGCGTTGTCGTTGCCGACCGAGAAGACGGCGCGGCTCGCGTTGCGGACGCAACAAATCCTCGGGTTCGAGAGCGGAGTCGCCGAGGTCGTCGATCCGCTGGGCGGATCGCCCTACGTGGAGGCGCTTACGGACGAGTTGGAAACGCGCGCCCTCGAGTTGCTCCGCGAGCTCGACCGTCGCGGCGGACCCGTCGCGGCCATCGAATCGGGTTGGGTCCAACGCGAGATCCAGAAAAGCGCGATGGCCTGGTTGCGCGGCGTCGAGAGCGGCGACGAAGTCGTCGTCGGCGTGAACCGCTACCAAGTCGCCGAAGGTGAGCCGGAGCTCTTCAAGCCCAGCGAGGACGCGCGCCGGCAAGTGCTCGTGGACCTCGATTCCGTGCGCAAACGCCGCGATTCCGTGCGTGTCGAGGGTGTGCTCCAAGCGCTCGATCGCGACGCACGCGGGACCGCGAACCTCATGCACCCGATCCTCGCCGCGGTCGAGGTCGACGCGACGATCGGCGAGATCTGCGCCGTGCTCGAGCGCGTGTTCGGCAAGTACCGTCCGCCGGAGGTCCTCTAGATGTCCACGATCCACGTCCCGCACGCGATCCAAGGCGTGGTCAAGGGGCTGCACCACGTCGCGATCGCCGTGAAGAGCCTGGCCGAGGCGCGGGGCGCGTACGAGCTCGCGCTGGGGCTCGTCGCGACCGAGCCGGAGTTCGTGCCCGATCAACGGGTGAACGTGCTCGTCCTGTTCGCCGGGACCCAGCGCATCGAGCTGGTCGAGCCCGCGTCGGCCGACTCGCCGATCACGAAGTTCCTCGAGAAGAACGGAGGGGGAATCCACCACCTCGCCTGGAACGTGGACGACGTCGCGGTCGCGATCGCGCACTTGAAAGCACAGGGCATTCGAATGATCGACGAAGCGCCGCGTTTGGGCGCGCACGGGACGACGATCGCGTTCGTGCACCCGAAGTCGACGGGCGGCGTGCTCATGGAGCTCGTCCAGGAACCGCGTGGAGGACATCAATCATGAGTCAGCATCGTCCGACGTGTCGAAACTGCCGCACCACGATGGAGGAGGGTTGGGTCGCCGACAAGAGCCACGCCAACTCGGTCGATCAGGCGAAGTGGGTCGCGGGCGAGCCGCAGCATCAGAAGTGGTTGGGCATGAACATGGGCATCACGACGAAGGGCAAGAAGCAATTCGACGTGACGGTGTGGCGCTGCGACAAGTGCGGCCTGCTCGAGAGCTACGCGCTCTGAT
>CAZKIY010000141.1:0-10175 GCA_964552875.1 uncultured Planctomycetaceae bacterium | reverse complement strand
CGCGCGCTTCGCAAGCGTGCCGATCGAGCCCGAGGCGCGCGAGGTAGCGATCGAGTTCCGCGCGCAAGCCGCTGCGGCCGCGCTCGGTCGTCAGCACGCCGGCCGACAGGTGCGCGCGCTTCGGGAACGTCCAGGCGTAACCCGACGGCGCATCGCCGAAGTCGAAGACCGCGTTCTCGGCGCGATCACCGAGCGTCGCGGGCGCGACGTCGATTTCCGCTTCGATCGCGGGGATGGCGTCGAGCGCCTCGTTCCAACCGGAGAGCCGCGCGATCGGACTGTGCACGCCGTCGGCGGCGATGACGTGGCGCGCACGGACTTCGCCGCGCGCCGCTCCGCTCGCTGCGACGCTCTCCGCTCCGCGAGCTGCGCTGCTCGACGTCGCGAGCACGATCTCGCCGTCGCGCCGATCGAGGCCCGTGACCTCGCACGCGTCGCGCAGATCGCAACTCGCGCGCGCCGCCGCTTCCGCGAGTCGCGCGTCGAGTTCGGCGCGCATCGCGAGTTCGACGACGGGTAGCGCTTCGGTCACCGCGAAACGCAGATCACCGTGACGGATCTCGACCGTGTGGCAGACGCGCTCGATCGGCAGCTCGACTCCTGCCGGCAAGTGCCTGCGCGCACGCGCGACGAGTCCGCCGCCGCACACTTTCGGCCGCGGAAGCCTCTGCTTCTCGAGCAGGACGACGCGCGCGCCACCGCGCGCGAGATGGATCGCGGCGCAGGAGCCCGCAGGTCCTGCTCCGACGATCGCGACGTCGAACGTTGGAAGTCGGGAGGAGTTGGTCATCGTCAGCGAAGTCGCGCGGAAGCCTAGCCGACTTCACCGTGCGACGACTCACGCGCCGCGATCAAGCCTTGTTGCGTCCAGTCGATCGACGGCAACCAGCAACGAACGCGCGCTCGCGCCTGAGGTCGTGCGAGTCATGGGTGGTCTCCGATCACTGAGACGAAGGGCGCGGCGCGCGGGTGCTGAGAAGCTCGACGAGAGCCGCGGATACGTCGTGATATCGACGACGAGTGACTGAAAGTCCGGGTGACTTCGATTCCGCGCACATCGGCACGCGAGTGCAGGGGCGAGGATCTCGAACCCGAATGGGATGCGTCGGCACGGATCACGTGGCAGCGATTCACGTTCCCGAACAGCATCGGCGCGCGGTGAACGCGAACCGACGCATGTGTCCATGGCGTGGAACAGACCGCGGCAGAGTGCGTGCTCGTGGCGTGGTGACTTCGATTCCGCGCACATCGTCGGGGCGACGCTTTCGCACGGGGCGGCGGAGCCGGACGCACCGAGATGGTGGGCCGATCGATGTCGATGTCGGAATCATCGGCGCGATGCCAATGCCGAGTGTGAGCCACTCTCGGTGCGGCGGGATCACCTCGCGCAGCACGCACCCGCACGTCGACCGGCCGCCCGTCCTCGATTCGCGCGCGATCCGGCACGGTCTGCTACGTGGACCACGCGCCATCCGAGGAGTCGTTCTCCTCGCTGTCGCGTCCTGGCTTCCATCGGCGGCTCGACAAGAAGATCCAGATGACTGCGAATCGTCGTGCGACCGTTCTCTGCGCGATCGTGGCTTCGGCATGCTTCCTGAATTCGGAGTCGGCTGCTCAAGCCGGCATCCAGGATCTCGGCAACCTCGGCACTTCGGCAGCGCTGCGCGCGGAAGCGCACGCGATCAGTCCCGATGGCGCGCGACACGAACCCGACGCAGACGACGAACTTCACCGACGCGGTGAGCGTGACTTTCTACTAGTGGGGTGATTCCGAAGTTCGCGGCATCGCTCAGGCTGAATGCGCCTTCCTGGCAAGGCGCAGCGACGACGCGGGTTCGCTGCATCCCTCGGAGGATCTGCAACGCAGTCCAGGAAGTCGCAGGCGGCCTGAGTGATGCCGCGAACTTCGGGATCACCCAACTAGCTCGGGTCGAGCCGGCGCGCGTCACCCGCCGCGCGTGTGCATCTCGAGGTGCGGATCGGCGCGCAAGTCCTCGATCTGCACGAAGGCACCGCGCTCGTGCGCCGCGAGTCGTTCCTCGGCACCGCGATCCGTGCGCGCGGTCCACGTGCCGCGGACCCGCGCAGCGAGCTCATCGCGTGAGGCACCCGCGCGCAACAGACCGCGCAGATCGTGGCCGTTCGTCGCGTAGAGGCACGTCAGCCAACGCCCGTCCGCGGTCAGTCGACTGCGATCGCACGAGCGACAGAAAGGCTGCGTCGTCGAGGCGATGATCCCGAACGTCGTGCCGTCGGGTAGGAGGAACCGTTCGGCCGGCGCGCTTCCGTCGTCATGGATCGGAACCGGCGTGCCGTACTGCGCGCGCAACGTCTCGAGCACCTGCGCGCGCGTCACGACCTGCTCAATCGACCAGCGCGTCGCGCCGCCGACGTCCATGTACTCGATGAAGCGCAGCTCGGCGTCGACGGAGCGCGCGTACTCGTAGAGCGGCACGATCTCGTCGTCGTTCGTGCCGCGCAGCAGCACCGTGTCGATCTTGATGCGACGGAACCCGGCGTCGCGCGCGGCGCGGATGCCCTCGAGAACCTGATCGAGCCCGTCGCGCCGCACGAGCGCGCGGAACGTCGCGGGGCGCAACGTGTCGAGGCTCACCGTGATCCGATGCAGACCCGCGTCGCGCAGATCGCGAGCGTGCTCGGCCAAGAGGATCCCGTTCGTCGTCAGCGCGATGTCGCGCAACGCGGGCTTCGCCGCGAGCAACGCGACGAGCTGCGCCAGATCGCGACGTAACAGCGGCTCGCCGCCGGTGAGCCGCACGCGCTCGACGCCGACGTCGGTGAACGCGTCGACGAGCGTGCTGATCTCCTCGAACGACAGGATGTCCGCGCGCGGCAGCCAGCGGTACTCCTCCTCGGGCATGCAGTACGCACAGCGCAGATTGCAGCGGTCCGTGACGGACAACCGCAGGTTGCGCACGGGTCGTCCAAGGGTGTCGAGCGCGCTCACAGTACCGCGCATTGTGGCCGATGCGGCGCTCGTGCAGAAGGGTCGTCGGCGCGAAGGCGGGCGGTGCGCCGTCGAACGAGCTCACACGCTGGGCAGATCGCCTTCGACCGCGTGCCCGAGGCCGGTGAGCGCCGCGCGCGCTGCATCGAAGCGATCGGCCGAGACGAGCAGCCAGTCCGTGTCATACGTCGAGATGGCGAAGACGGGGACCTGCGCCGCGGTCAGCGCGCCGCACAGGCTCGCCAAGACGCCGGTCGTCGTCATCGGGACCGTGCCGGCGATGCCCAGCGCGATCTTGTCGCGCTCGTGCCGCACCTCGCGCGGGACGCCGGCTTGTGCGCAGGTGATCGACAGCTCGTCGACCGTGCGCGAGATCGTGACGAAACCGCCACGCGCCCACGTCGGGATGTCCGCCGCGCGCTCGAGCCGCGCGATGGCGAGGCGCTCACCGTGGACGCGGAATCGGAAGGTCGAGGTCATGCGCGCGGAGACTAAGCCGCGGCGCGACGTCGGGCCACCACGGACTCACGGCACGGTGACGGCGCGGACTCCCGCCGCGATCGTCGTCGAGGCGAGGATCGCGTCATTCCCCGGTGCGTGCAGCGTCGCCGCGCCGACGGCCAAGTCGTCGAGCAGCGCGCGACCCTCGCCGTCGAGGCGGAACGTGGTGATCCAGCGCGCGCCGTCCGCGAGTGCGATGCGCAGCTCGCGCTCGGTGTTCGGCGGACCCGTGACGTCCAGCGCTCCCATGTCCGTGGCGAGTTCCCAACGCGCGGTGCTCGCGCCGATCTGCACGCGGACGTCGATGCGGTCGTCGCGTCGCTCGGTGCCGCTCGAACGCAGCGAGAGCGTGTGCCACCCGACCCATTCCGATCCGACGCGGAAGGACGAGTCCGCGAGGACCGGCGCCGACGTCGGTCGCGAGTTCTGCACGCCGTCGGCGAGCAGTGTCGCGGTCCAGCGCTGCGGTGCGCTCGCGCCGAAGCGGATGCGGCCCTCGATTCCACGTGCTTCGACATCGCGCAAGTCGACGTCGATGTTCGTCGTGCTGCCGACCCGGATCTCGAACGAATGCAGCGTCGGATCGTCGAGCGTCTCGCCTTCGGGGAGGAACTCGTCGCGGTGGCGCGGCTCCGGCGCGAAGCGCAATCGCCATGCGCCCGGCGCGAGGAGCGGTGCCGTGAACGACCCGTCGCTCGCGACCGCGACCGTGCACACGTGAGCGAGCCCGTTCGACAGGACGACCTGGGCCGCATCGAGTCGCGCGTCAAGCCGCGTCGTGACATGGCCGACGAGCGCGCCGGTGCCCTGCGTGTCGAGCACGAGGTCGTTCACGTCGTGCCCGAGTTCGATCGAGAGCACGGCCGATTCGAGGAACGCACCGTCGCGCGTGCTCGCCCAGACGACGTGCGGACCGGCGCGTTCGGCGTTGAGAGCGAACGTACCGTCCGCACGCGTGCGCGCGTTCCCGATGGACTTGCCTGTTCGCTGCGCCAACGCGTCGCGTCGAGTGCGCGGAACATCGAGCATCGGGGCGAGATGAACGGTGACTCCATCTGCCGGTTCGCCGTCGCGACGGATGACGCCGCGCACGACTGCGCCGCGAGACAGCGTGAACGTCAGCGTGTCGGGCGCGTCGGACGTCGAGTAGGGACCGCGCTCTTGACCGACGAAGCCCTGGGCCGTCACGGACACGAGCGAGGGGCGTGCGCGGACTGGAGCCCTCGAACGACCGCTGGGATGGGCACCGCCCTCGGACCTTCCGGAGCGGCCGGCCGCGAGCCAAGAACCCAAGGTGTAGTTCTCGATCGGCGTGCCGGCTTCGTCAGTCACGAGGACGTCCATCCAACGCGCTTCGGGCAGCCGGAGGACGACATCGGTCGTTCCCGGCGCGACGTCGAGCACGAGCGCGTCGCCCGTCGCCGTCGAATCAGCGTGCGCGCACACGTCGACGGGACGATCCGGATCGACGGAGATCATGAACGTGCCGTCGTTCTCCGTGCGAGTGCCGACCCACGACTCGGGTTCGCCGAAGCTCCATTCGACTTCGGTCTCCGTGGACGGCGTCCCGTCGGGCAGTAGCACGCTGCCGCGGATCTCGTGCTCGTCGCGCGTCGACACGAGATCCGGCAGAACGATGTCATCGCCGGCGTGCAGATCGAAGGCGTCGCTGAACGCTTGCGCGCGTCCTTCCGCCGAGGCGTGCATGCGGAAGGAGCCGACGGGAATGCCGCGCAAGGCGTATGTGCCGTCCCCCGCGGTCTGCGCAGTGGCGATCTGACCGGCGCGCCAGTACTCGTTGCGACGTGCCGTGTCGCGCTCCGCCAAGGACAGGTCCGGTCTGTGCAGTACGACCCGGATCTCGGCGAGCGGCGCGCCGTCTTCTCCGACGCAGCGTCCGTGCACGTCGCCGCCTTCGCTCAGCACGACGTCGCCGAGCGACGTGAGCGCGCCGAGCGTCGCGGTGGGGGAGACCTCCACGCGCGCCCAACCCGCTCCGCCGATCTCGATGACGGGATCCCACGTCTCCGGCGGGAGGCCCGCGCGCTGGCCCCGTCTCTTGGAGCGATCTGCGGCGCGCAGCTCGAGTTCGACGCGTCCGTCGGCGCCGCTCGTCGCGGTCGGCGCGTCCGCGAGCGTGCATTCTCCCGTGCCCGCGCGGTCGAGCGACCTCAACATCGCGCCGGGGATCGGCTGACCGGCGGCCGTGACGAAGCGTGCCGTGATCGTCGCGGCGGGATCGGCGATCACCGACTCGTTCGCGGGGCTCGACGGCGGTGTCACCTCGAGGATCGACGCGAGCGTGCGCGCTTCCGATGCGACGGCGGGAGTCGGCGTGTGGGCCGCGACTTCGATGCGCGCCGCGATCGGCGGCGACCCGGGTTCGACATCGGCGGATCGGAGTGCGAAGGCGCCCGCGAGCATGGCCACCGCTGCCGCACTTCCGAGCGCGAGCTTCACCGCCAGACTCGTTCCGCCGATTGTCAGCGTGCCCGCCGTCGCAAGGTCCTGATGCGCGAGAGGCGCGAGCAACGCGCTCCACGCCGCGCGTCCGCCGGGCGTCCTCTCGTCGAGCTCGCGGCGCAGCGACTCGATCGCGCGCTGAAGGCGCGTGCGCACCGTGCTCTCGGACACGCCGTCGAGCGCGGCGATCTGCGGCGAGGTCATCCCTTGCACGTAGCGTCGGATCACCGTCGCGCGCAGCGGCTCCTGGAGCGCGTCGATCGCGGCGACGAGTTTGCGCTGCGCGTCGAGCGCGCTGTTCGCCTCGAGCGGCGTCTCCGCGTCGTCACGTGCGGGCGCCGCGAGTTCGCGCGCCTCGCGTCGCGTGCGTGCGCGGCGTGAATCTGCAGCTTCGTTGCGCACGACGCGCGACCACCACGAGCGCAGCCCGTCGCCGGGTCCGGGCGGTCGTTTCAGCGCCGCGAGCCAGGCGTTCTGTTCGACGTCCTCGGCCGTGTGCGAATCGATGACGAGCACGCGCGATAACGCGCGGACCCAGCCGGCGTGGACGAGCAGTTCGTCCGCAGTGGCCGCGCGGCCGGCAGTCGGGGCTCTGCTGCCGGCAGGCGTGGCTCTGCTGCCGGCAGGCGTGGCTCCGCTGCCGGCAGGCGTCGCCTTGCTGCCGGCGTGCGTGACGCTGTTGTCGGCGTGCGTGACCCTGCTGTCGGTAGGTGTCGCCTTGCTGCCGGAAGGCGTGACGCTGCTGCCGGCAGGCGCGGCCCCGTTGCCGGCAGGCGCGGCCCCGTTGCCGGCAGGCGCGGCCCCGTTGCCGGACGACGGAGGGTTGTGACGCGAGGGAAGCGAGCGATCGGGCGTGTCCATGAAACCTCCTCCACCTGCACGCCGCTCGCCCTTCGAGCGTCGGCGGAAGCGCCGGAATTAGAGCGCATGCGACTTTCGTGTGGGTCAGCGCACCCGTGCTGGGCCCGCACGCGGCGCGCTGACGGACCTCGATTCGGTCGCCGGTGACCTCTGTGGCTGCAGGGTGTCCGCGCAGTGTTCGGATCCACGACCCGAGCGGGGCGCGCACTCACACCGCGCGCGTCGGCAGGCGCGACGGGGTGCGCGACCGGTGCGCGCGAGGGCGGGCGACAGCGGGTGCGACAGTGGGTGCGACGGCGGGTGTGACGGCGAGCGCGTAGTCGTGCGCGTAGTCGTGCGCGACGGAGTGCGCGACGGGGTGCGCGTAGTCGTGCGCGTAGTCGTGCGCGTCGGCGTGCGCGTCGGCGAGCGCGTCGGCGAGCGCGTCGGCGAGCGCGCCCGTCCGATCAGATTCTGCATCCCGCTCGGCCCCCCGCACCTGGATCCGCCCGCGGTGCCTCACTCGTCGCAATGCGTCCGCCCTTCAGCCATCCGAACAGGAGCAACCACGAACTCGCTTCGGGCAACGCACGATCTTTCCGCGGCGTCCGATTCATCCACCCGCCGAACCACGGGCCCGACGAATGCGCGTCGATTCCGACGATGCGCGCGCCGTGCTTGCGCGCGTTCTGCAGCACGTAGACGAGCGCGTTGCGCACCTCGCGCGGCGTCTTCAAGGCACGCGCGTGGTGGCGGTCGCCGACGACGCGGCCCGTTCGTTCCCACGCGCGATTCAGCGCCTTCGCGACGCGAACGAGAAGCCCTTTCATGCCGCGCGCCAGCGCGATCTCGTCCTGCGCCTCGGCGACGAAGTGCAGATGGTTCGATTGGATCGAGTACTCGATGAGCCGGAACCCGAATCGGTCCGCGCCCGCGGCGAACGTCTCGCGCACGAGGACGAGCGTGCTTTCGCGCCGCAAGTTGGGCAGTCCCGCGAGGAGCCTCGTCGTGACGTGAACCGGCGTGCGCCGCGTCACGCGCGCTCGCGTGTCGTGCGGGACGAGAGCGCGGTCGCCCTTCGGCTTGCGACCCGCGCCGGCTCGCGCGCCGCCGCGCCGGAACAAGTTGATCTGGCGAACCGATTGCGACTGCGACGGCTTACGTGACTGCGACTGCGTGCGTGACGGCGGCTGCGTGCGTGACTGAGACTGCGTGCGTGACTGAGACTGCGTGCGTGACTGAGACTGCGTGAGCGTGTGCGATTGCTCCATCGAACCCTCCTTCCGATAGAAGGCGCGGCGAACGCTCGGGTCGTCAAAAATCACGGGAAAACAAGCATCGGTCGAAGACGGTCTCCAGCGCGCGATTCGATTCCGCGGACATTCGACGCGCTGTGGGCCACACCTCTCGAATCGACCGACGTGCCGAGTCCAAGGAGTCGGTTGAACGGCTCGGCTCGAGACCGCCAGAAGGCGCGATGATTCCGCGGACCTTCGGCGAGAGTGTCCGGTGAGGTCGGCGTCGACTCGTCCGGCGCGCAACGTTCATTCGTTTGCTGCCTGCCTCGATCGAACGTGGATCGAGAACGTACGCGAGGACGAGCTGGGTGTGGTGCAGCACCCTCCGCCTCGCCCGTCACCGTCACGGTTGCGCTCGCCTCGCCGTCGCCGTTGCCGTCATGGTCAGGTCACGGTCACGGTCGCGCTCGCGGTCACGGTCGCGCTCGCCGTCCCGTTGCCGTCGACCGTTGCCGTCGACCGTTGCCGTCGACCTCGACCGTCGGACCGTCGGACCGTCAGCAACCTGTCGACACCAATTCGTCTCGAGCGAGCGACCGAGGACTTCGCGACCGAACTCGAGCGGTCCGGTGCGCGCCGCTCAGTTCAGTCGCTCCGATGATTCCGCGCACATCCTTTCCACGTGTCGCCTCGCGGCCGAACGCGGGCGGAACGGACGTGCGGAACACCCTGATCGCTGCTCAAGGAGACTTCGATCCGCTCACGGAAACTCCAAGCTGCTCACCCGGGCTTCGCCGACGTTCGAGTCGACGACGAGACGCGCGATGCGCCACGCGAGGAGCGTGGTCGGCGTGCCGGTGCGCTCGATGCGGTCGGCAGCCCCATGCCGGTCCCACTCTGGCGATCCCGGGCCTCACCCCGAGCGTCGGTTCGCCGTGCAACCCACGAGGCTGGCGGAACTCCCGAGATCGCCGGTGCGGCAGGTGACGTGAGATCGAGCGAGCGCGGACGATCACCCGCGGGAGACAAACTTCGATGGCGAGCGTCCCGCGCTGCCGAGATCGGCGTACGCGACGTCCCGAAGAACCCCAAAAGGGCGGCGTTTCAGCGCGCTTTCGTCGAGGCCAGGATCGCGGCGTACGTGCGACCCTCGGGCTTGCCGGACGCGGTCGGCAGGCCGCACTCGCTCCAGCCCGGTTCGCCGTCGCGCGACCCGCCGAACCCGCCCTCCATGTTCACGAAGTCGGTGAAGCCGACCTGCGCGAGCTCCTCGCACGCACGCAACGAACGCATCCCCGATTGGCAACCGACGACGAGCTTCGTCGTCTTCGCGAACTGCGCCGCGACGACCTTCGTGAAGTCGGGATTGGGCTGCATGCCCGCCGGTCCGCGCGTCATCACGGGCACGTTGAAGGCGCCGGTCGGGTGCGCGGCCTCGAACTCCTCGGTCGTGCGCACGTCGAGGTAGGTGTGACCCGCGGCTATTAGCGCCGGGCAGTCCTTGGGCTTCACGTTCTTCATGGACTTCAGGGCTTCTGCTTCACTTCGTAGCCGACCGACTGGATCGCCTCGGCGATCTTCGCCTCGCTGGTCAGCGCGGGTTTGTACGTCACGCGGACGCTGTGCTGGTCGAAACTCGCCTGGCAGGCCTCGATGCCGTCCAACGCCAGCACCGTCGAGCTGATCGTGCCCTCGCAACCGGTGCACGTCATGCCCTCGACCTGCAGTTCGGCGGTGCGCGTCGCGTAGGTCACGAGGGGCACTTCCTGTGAGCACGCGCCGAGCAGCGCGGCCGCGAACAGTGCCGGTGCGAGCACGGCGCGCGGCGAGATCACGGCTTGCCTCCGGATTTCGTGGCGGGCTTCTTCGCGGCCTTCGGAGCGGCCGCCGGCTGCGAGGCTACAGGCGCGGCCTTCGCTGCGGAGGGCGCAGCTTTCGAAGAGCTCGGTGCGGCTTTCGACGCGGCGGGGGCAGCCTTCGACGCGCCGGGCGCGCCTTTCGACGCGCCGGGCGCAGCTTTCGACGAACTCGGCGCAGCCTTCGCGGCGGCGGGCGCCACCTTCGACGCGCTCGCCGGTGCGGACTTCGAGCCCGATTTCGGCGCGAGCTGCGCGAGGTCCGACGTCAGCTCGTCGCCGGCCTTCTTCGGCGCGAGGAAGTACCAC
>CAZKIY010000140.1:2284-10299 GCA_964552875.1 uncultured Planctomycetaceae bacterium | reverse complement strand
CCTTCTTCGTCGGCAGCTCCGTGTCGTCGATCGGCCAACGCTTCTTGATGTAGATCTGTTCGACGATGCCCAGCGCCGACGTCGTGATCATGTAGATCGAGAGTCCCGCCGCGTAGTTGTAGAGGAAGATGCCCATCACGATCGGCATCCACATCATCATCTTGTACATGAGGAGCGCTTGCTCCTCCGTCGGACGCGGCATCGAGCGCTGCTGCAGGATCCACAGCACCACCATGATCGGCGGCAGGATGTTGATCGCCGCGACATGACCGACGAGCGGCAGCGTCATGCCCAGCGGAATGAGCTGATCCGGCAGCGACAGGTCGCGGATGATCCCGAGGAACGGCTCCTGGTGCAGGTCGAAGCTGACGCCGATCGCACGGAAAAGTCCTATGAAAATCGGCAGTTGGAGCAGCGGCGGGAGGCATCCCCCGAGCGGCGGGAAGAGGCCTTCCTCCTGCATGATCCGCGCCTGTTCCTCGCGCTGCTTCTTCGGATCCTTCTCGTAGCGCTTCTTCGTCTCCTCGATGCGCGGTTGGACGCGCTTCATCTTGGATTGGTACTTCGCCATCGCCGTTTGCGCGCGACGGTTGATCGGGAAGAGCGCCAAGCGCACCACGACCGTGAGCAACACGATCGCGACGCCCCAACTGAACGTGATCGAGTGGAAGAAGCCCATGATCGCGAGCAGGCCGCGCGCGATCAGGCTGACGAAACCGAGGTCTTCCTCGAGCAAACGCGCGTGTTCGGGGAACGCCGCGATCATCGCGTCACTTTGTTTCGGGCCGACGTAGGCTTCGTAAGCGAACGTGCGCGACGTGCCCGGCGGCGGTAGCGACAGTTGGAGGTCGACGTCGACGAGGAGCTCGCGCCAACCTTCCCCCTCTTTCCCAGGGTGCTTCGCGATCCACGCGTCGTCGCGCAGCGAGCGCCACGAAGCGCCCGCGAGCGTCGGCATCGTCTCCGGGTCCGCCGCGCGCAAGAGCACGGCGTAGTACTTGTTGTGCACGCCCGCGTAGAGCAGCGGCGCGGGCGACGCCAACGAACCCGAGCGCTCCGCGCCCGAGCGATCCGGCATCTGCACCGTGATCGAGGGCTTCGACTCGCCTGCGATGCGCGAGACCGCGACGCCTTGCGGCTCGTAATAGAACGAGTCGCCCGAGTCGTTCGGCACACCCGCGGCCGGCGTGATCAAGAACCCGCGGTAGCCCGCGACGTCCGTGATCGAATCGTTCTCGATCTCGATCTCGAGCCGGATCTGGTCGCTTCCGGGGACGAAGAGGAAGCGCTTCTTGAAAGTCACGCCCGTGCCGGGCGCGTACTCGTACTCCATCCCCTGGCGCGCACCTTCGGTGCCGATCGGACGGCCGAGCCAGAGCGCCGATTCCAAGGGTTCGCGCACGAGCGGTTGGCTCGACAGCGTCGCCCGCAACTCGAAGGATCCGGGCTGATTCGCCGACTGCGCTTCGCCGACGATCACGCGCCAATAGCGCGGATCCTGGCGCTCTTGCGCCGTGCGCGTCGCGATGTCGAAGTGGTTCCCGGTGCGTAATTCCGCGAGCACGGCGCCACGATTCGAGAACGTCGCCTGCACGTGACCGGGCTGTCCGGGCGTGCCGACGACGAACGTCTCGCGGCGTTCCACCTCGTCGACGACGACGGGACCGACGTTCGGCACTGCGGGAGTCGTCGCGGCATTTGCGGCGCCTTGCGCCGAAGTCTCCAGCGCGGACTTCGGGGTGTTTCCCGCGGGCACCTTCTCGGTCGACGATGCCGCGATCGCCGGCGGTTCCGGTTTCTTCGACCAACCCATCGACTGGGCGAGGATCCCCCAGCCCATGACGATCGCCAAGCACAGCGGCAGGACGTAGAGCAGTCTTTTGTCCAAGGTTTCCTTCTCAGCGTCCTTCGAAAAGCCGCGACGCGAGCCGCTCGGGCAAGCTCGGAACGGCGCGGATCGCCGCGGCAGCCGCGGCGTGGTCGTAGTCGAGTCGCACGAACGTGACGGACTTGCCGTCGAACAAGACGTACGAGAGCCGCGTGTCGCCGTCGCGCGGCTGTCCCACGGAACCCACGTTCACGATGCAGCGCGCGCCCGGTCCGAACCCGAGTTCGTACGGTCCTTCCGTCGTCGAAGGTCGGAAGAAGCGCCCGTCCTCGTAGTAGACGGCCGGCACGTGACTGTGTCCGAGGAAACAGACGTCGCGACGCATCGCAGCGAAGTTCGCCTGCATCTTTCCGGTGTCGTGCACGTCGCGCGGGAGGATGTACTCGCGCAGCGGATCGCGCGGACTGGCGTGCACCAGGTAGGCGACCTCGTCCTCGTGCGTCGGATTCAGCCCGTCGAGGAAGTCCCAGTACGCCATCGACCGCACGCGATCGCCGCCGGCGCCGAGCTCGCCCTGCGTCCACTCGATCGCGGCGCGCGCGATCGGATTGAAGCCGGCGGCGGAATCGAACAGCGCTTCCTCGTGGTTGCCGCGCAGACAGACACCGGGCAGCAGCGGTTCCGCACCTGCGGGCGCCTCGGGGTCGGCGGCCGAGGGGGAGCACAGCGCCATGACGAGTTCGAGGCACTCGCGCGGCTGGGCCCCGTACCCGATCATGTCGCCCAAGCACCAGAACCGCCGGGCTCCGCGCGCGCGTGCGTCCGCGAGCGCCGTGCGCAACGCGGGCAAGTTCGCGTGCAGGTCGGAGATGATGGCGGTGAGCGGCTGTTCCACGGAAGGCATCCGGGCGCGAGGTCGCCGACCGGAAAAGGGCGCGGGATTATCCGTGTGGACCCAGTGCACGGCAAGGAACTCGCTGTCGAAGACGCGGTTCGGCCGAGGTTCAGGCGGCGCTCGGCGCGGGATGGAGCCGCAGGACGAGGCCCAAGACGAGCGCCGAGCACGCGGCGCCGAGGCCGAACGCGGCGAGCCGACCCATTCCCCCATGCACGTCCGCGGCGAAGAACGCGAGGAACGCCGGGGCCGCGCACACGAGTACGAGCAACACGACGCGCGTCGGACTCCGTCCGGCGGCCGCAAGTCGTTGCCCCAAGTGCCGACGGTCGCCGCGCCAGATCGGATCACCAGCGCGCACGCGCATCCAAACGACGCGCACCAGGTCGATCGCGGGCAAGGTCAGCGCAGCCTGGCCGGCCGGTGTCGCGAGGAGCAGGATCCCGAGGACGTGCGATCCCGAGTCGCCCAGGTACGCGTACGGCGGCCCGCCGCGCGCGGGTCGGGCGAGGTTCGCGCCGAGGAACGCCGCGATGGCGCCGGCGAACGGCGCGCGCGCCCCGAGGCAGCCGACGAACGCGAGCGAGCCCAGCGTTCCATCCGCGTGATCGAACGTGTTCGCGACGTTCTGCGCGATCACGGCGAGGAGGGCGACGAACGCGCGCTCGAAAAAACTCGTCGGCTCGCCGTCGACGACCAGGCCCGTCGCGAGCGCGCATCCCGCGGCGAATTGCCCGAGGAGTTTCGGCAGCGGCGTGAGCCCGCGCGGCGCGAGGTCGTCGACCAATCCGGTCGCGAACGCGAGGAGCAGGGCGAGAGTCAGGGCTCCGCGCTCGAACCGAAAGATCGCTCCCGAGTCCGACGGCGCGAGGTTCGCGAGACTCCATGTATGTGTGGACGATTCCAGTGCGACGAGGACGAGGCCGGCGACGAAGAGCGCCGGTCCGCCCGCGAGCGGAACGGCCCGAGCCTGCGTCTTGCGCTCCGGCGCATCGCGTCCGTCGTCGACGAGCCCGGTGCGCCGCGCGAGACGGACGAGCACGAAGAGCGCCGTGGCAGCGACCGAGAACGCGACCGACGTGACGGCGATTCCCGACGACGCGAGGTCTTCGATCACGCGCGTGTCCCGTACAAACCTCGTGCGCGGATCCACTCGAGCACGACGGCTGGAACGACGAGCTCACTGGAGCCCCGGCCTTGGAGCGCCGCGCGCACATCCGACGACGACGCCACGAACGGCGGCATGCGCAAATAGCCACGCGCGAACTTCGCGGCGATCTCGGGGCCCAGTTCGCGCTCGAGCTCGTCGAGCAATGCGTCCGGCTCGCCCTCGCGATGGACGACGATCGGGTCGACGCGCAGGAGCAACGCACGCGCGTCGCGCCAGCCCGCGATGCTCGGCAAGTTGTCGCTGCCGATCACGAGGTGGATCGCGACCTCCTCCCGCTCACCGAGCACACGCGGCAGCGCCTTCACCGTGTCGATGGTGTAGGACGGCCCGCCGCGAGCGAGCTCGATGTCGCTGACCTCGAACGCGCGCTCCCCGCGGATCGCCAACTCGACCATGTGCAGTCGATCGGGACCGGGCGCCGGCTCCCGCCCGGGTTTGAAGGGCGAGCGGAACGCTGGGACGAAGACGACGCGGTCCAAGTCGAACCGGTCGCGGGCCAGGCGGGCGGCGTGCAGATGACCCGCATGGACCGGATCGAACGAGCCCCCGAAGAGACCGATGCGCCGCTCCGGCCTCGTGGGCACGTCCAGGGGAAGGGGAACGGGTTCCATCGGGCGCGCGCGACGTTACCGGGAGCCCCGCCGGGGTAGCTAGGACC
The DNA here is from genome assembly GCA_964552875.1 of uncultured Planctomycetaceae bacterium. GTDB lineage: Bacteria > Planctomycetota > UBA1135 > UBA1135 > JAEUHZ01. The sequence continues at coordinate 5,747 of CAZKIY010000140.1, read as the reverse complement.
GCGGCCGCTCCTCGCTGGACAGGCGAGGGTCGGCCCGACAAACTCTCCCGCCCCGCGGCGCCGCCACCGAGCGCCTCGGAACCGCACACGATCTTCCTGTAGTTGCAGGCCCGGTCGACGCAGGCCTCGAAGCCCCCCATGAAGCCGATCCTCTCCATCCTGGTCCTCCCGCTCCTCGCGCTGACCTCGGCCTGCACGACGCAGGGCGCGCACGGGAACGACCATTGGTCGCAGCGCTCGATCACGAATTCGATGGGCCGCGTGGCCTTCGGCTACGACCAATCGCGCGACGGCAACTACAACGATTTCCAGCACGAGAAGAAGAAGGAGTTCGGCCTCACCTTCCGCCGCTACTTCTTCCACCACAACCCGGAGAACCCCTTCCAGGTCTACGACTGGACGTACTACGCGCCGCGGTACCCGAACAGCATCGTGCCCGACACGGCGAGCTACCTGCAGGAGCCGATCTCGTCACTCGTCGGCACGATGTCCGAAGGCGGCTCGGACGAATTCGGCCAGGGCCTCGGACTCACCGGTGACGGCTTGCGCGGGAAGGAACCTTCGCGCAAGACGGCCAGCTACATGCGCGCGTCGGTCGGCATCGGCGCGGACGTCGATCAGACCTATCCGCGCTGAGAGCGTGTGAAAGAATCCCTCCGCGAGCCGGGTCCGAACTGGACTCGGCTCGCGGCTTTTTGTTTCTGGAAGTAGGAGCGCAGGCGGTCGGTTCGTTGAGCCTTCAGAGCCGCGAAGGCCCGGCCCCATGCCGCGTGAAAGTCGCGTGCGTGTGCAGCGAGCCGAGCGCAATCAGATCGAGCTGCGCTCGATCTGGCTCGAGCACCTGATCCCCGAGGATCACCCGGGATCGAGAAGGTCCTGTGCGTGGCACTGCGGTCGGCGATCGCCTTCGACGTGATGCGCTGGGTCGAACTGGGCGCTCTGTAGCGCAGATCGGGGCGGCGGCCGATCGCAGTGGTGCCCGAAACGCCACGAGCACCCGGAAACGGTGCGGAATCAAACTTCGGCTGTTCGGCGAAACGAGCTTCTGACGGGCGACATCCAGGCTCGGCAACAGGCGGCCGACCCGGGTCTCACCGTCGCGGCCGATTCCTTCACAGACTCCCAGCGCATGCCAGGCCGCGCTGAGCGCGTGCGCAGGAATCGAGCCCACGCGCCTTCGGAGACGTTCCGCGGCGCAGAGTCCCTGAATCCATCACAGGGCCTCTGAATCCATCACCGGCTTCGCGTCGCGCTCCTTCAGGACCCGTCGAAGTTCACCAACCGAGCGCCCGCCGCACCTCGCCCGCGAGGTCGGCGGGCGCTCGGCGTTCCGCTGCGATCCAGGTCGCGTCGGGGAACTTGCGATACCACGTGCGTTGACGGCGCGCGAACTGACGCGTCGCGAGCGCGATGCGCTGCGCGGCGACGTGCGGATCGAGTTCGCCGTCGTGGACCGACAGAGCCTCGACGTAGCCCAGGGCCTGGATGGCCGTCGGCCCGAAGCCCGTTCCCGCGCGGACTCGCGCCGCTTCCGCGGGCCAGCCGGCGTCGAGCATGTCTCGCGCGCGCAGAGCGATGCGCCGGTCGAGCTCCGGGACGGCGACCTCGAGCCCCACGATCGCGCGCGGACGTTTCGGGCCACTCCCCCACTGCGTCTGGTGCGAGCTCAGCGGCACACCGGTCTGATGGAACACTTCGAGCGCGCGAACCACGCGCTTCACGTCGTTCGGGTGCAGCTTCGCGGCCGAGCGTGGGTCGGCGCGCGTGAGTTCACCGTGCAGGGCGGCCGTGCCCAGCGTCCGCGCGCGCTCCTCGAGTTCGGCGCGCAACGCCGGATCGACCGCGGGTCCGTCGAAGAGCCCTTCGCTGAGGACCTTCAGGTAGAAGCCGGTGCCGCCGACGAACAGCGCCCGCTTTCCGGACGCGCGCACCGACGCGAGCGCGAGCTCGAGATCCGTGAGGAAGCGCGTCACGTCGTAGCGCTCGCTCGGCTCCGCGACGTCGAGCACATGATGGCGCACCCGCTCGCGCTCGACCGCCGTGGGCTTGGCCGTGCCGACGTCCATGCCGCGATAGACCTGCATGGAGTCGAGGCTCACGATCTCGGCATCGCACGCAGCGGCCACTTCGAGTGCGACCGCGGTCTTGCCGCTGGCCGTCGGCCCGATGAGTGCCGTGAGCGGCGTTCCGCCCAGCGGATCGCGGCGCGACGACCCGCTGTCGACGTCGAATTCCTCCTCGTTCTGCGACATGGGGCGAACAGCGAACCCGCGCAGGACGCGCAGCGCAAGGTTTCCGTCGCGCTCGACTTCGCGCGATGTGACTGCTGGCGCGCGCGCGACCTCGGCCCTACGTTTTCAGCATGATCGCCGCACTGGCTCTCGCGCTCTTCGCCCAGGACGTCCCGCCGCCCTTGCCGCCGCCGCCGGACGTGAAACCGGTCGAGGCGGTCGTTCGGAACGTCGACGGCGAGACGTGCGAGCCGGGGAAGTTGCCGACGAGCACATCACCCGAAGCGCGTGCCGCGTGGGAACGGCTCGCGCGCGCCGTCAGCGGCGGGGCCACGGATCGCGAGCCGGTCACGGGCTTCGATCTCGCGCTGGACCTCCAACTGCGCATCCAGGAGAACCGCTCGAACTCGTTCCCGAACGCGCGCTACGCCTACATGGCGCCGGGATATCTGCTGGCCGACACGGGCAAGGGCCGACGCCAGATGCGTGGGCCGAAGGGCGATTGGTTGTTCGACGCGACGCAACCGAACGAGCGTGCGCTCGTGCGCCTCGACGTCGGCCGCGAGAACGCCGAGGATCGCCGCCAACTCGACGAAGCGCTCGACGTGGCGCGGCTCTTCGTCCTGCTCGTCGATGCGCGCAACGTCCGCGTCGTGCGCTTCCTGGCTGCCGCGAATCCAGAAGCCTTCGCACCGGCGAAACTCGCCGGTGCGGCGCAGGCGCTCGACTGGTTCGAACTCGAAACGCCCGACGTGCGGCCCGGCGTCGCGAACAAGAGCGGTGGGCGGATCTTGCTCGGACTCGCGAAGGACTCGGGGTTGCCCGCGATGGCCTTCGCCGACGACGCCGCCGCACCGCGACGCGTGAACCCGACGACGTCGTTCGTCGATCTCGCGGAGTGGAAGGCTTTCGACGGCTGGCTCCTGCCGAAGAAGATCCTCGTGTACCTGCCGCGCATCGTCGAAGCCGAAGGTGCGGGCGGTGCGAGCTCGCGCGTGGCCGAGGGTTGGCGCACGGAACCCGCCATGGACCTCGTCGTGAAAACGGGCACGTTGAGCGCGCCGACGAGATCAGCGGATTTCTTGCCACCGGAGCCCGCGTCCCTCACGAAGCCGCCGAGCGGCGGCTGATCCAGGGGTCGATCGCCCGGTGCTTGTCTGGCCGACGCAGTCGCGTAACGACGTCTGGCCGACCTGGTCGCGTCACGACGGATCGCGCGCGTTCTCCGAGCC
>CAZKIY010000140.1:0-2184 GCA_964552875.1 uncultured Planctomycetaceae bacterium | reverse complement strand
GTGGCTGAGATTGCGGTCGTGCACGCGGTAGCTCGCGAGCGGTCCCGGATGGAACCCGATGCGAGTTCGACGCGCGACGCGCAGGCACAGGTCGTAATCCTCGAGGTAGCGCAAACCCTCGTCGCAACCGCCCAACTCACGGTAGAGCGCGGTGCGCATCAGCGTCGTCTCGACGGGGATGAAATTCCCGCGCAGTAGCGCGTCGAAGACGTCGCCCTCGTGATACGTCAAATACTGTCCACGCCGACCGCGCACGGCGCCCGTCTTGTCGATGACCAACGCGTCGCTGTAGACGAGCCCGAGGGTCTCGTCCGCACGCAGGATCGGCACCAGCGTCGCCAGCATCTCGGGCTCCCACAGATCGTCGTGGTCGAGGAACGCCAAGAACTCCCCGCGCGCAGCTTGCGCGGCGCGATTCCGCGCCGCCGCGACGCCGCGATTCTTCTGCTTCACGACGCGTAGTCGGTCGCCGTACGAGCCGAGGATCGCGAGCGTCTCGTCCGTCGAGCCGTCGTCGCACACGACGAGCTCGAAATCCCGGAAGGTCTGCGCCAACACGCTGTCGAGCGTCTGGCGCACGAACTTCGCGCCTTGGTACGTGGGCACGACGATGGTGACGAGCGGGTTCACGACGCCGGTCCCCGCTCGAAACGCGTTCGGAAACCGGCGATCTCGGCTCGGAACGCGGACGCGTCGAACACGAGGCGGCCGAGCACCCAAGCGAGGATCGCGGCGGCACCGATCACGACGCACTGCGCGAGCGGCGTCCACTCGCTCGGACCCGCGAGGATCCATGTCGCGGAAATCGCGGTGGCGACGCCGAACAATGCGCAGGCGAGTCCGGCGCGACCGAGCGCGGCTGCGCTCCGGTGCGCGCTCACGTCGATGCGCAGGGACGCGACGTACATGGAGATCGTCGCCGAAACGGTCCGCGCACCGAGCACCGCGAGGACCACGATCTCGAGGCCGAAGGACAGGCTCGCTGCGAGGGCGACACCGACCAACGCGAGCCGCGTCCAGCCGAGGCGCACGACGTCCCCGCCGCGACCGGCGGCTTTCAGCGCCGTGACGGCGAGCAAGTCCGCGCAGCGCACGGCCGCGGCGAGCGCGAGGATGCGTAGGAGCGGGCCCGACGCGTGCCAGGACGCGGGGAGCACGGTCCGGACGATGGGTTCGGAAGCCAAGGCAAGCACGATGTGGGGGGGCAGGACGTACAGGATCGTCGTCCGTAGCGCTCGAAGATAAGCAGCCCCCGACCCTTCCGCGCGCTCGTCGGCGGCGAGAGTCGGAAGTAAGTACCGGTCGGCGACGCTCTGCCCCCATCCGAGGAGCACGTTCGAGAGATTCTGCGAGTTCTCGAGGAAGCCCAGGGCGGTTCGCCCCAAGGCGAATCCGATCGCCGCGCCGTCGGCGCGCTCGCCGACGTAGCCCAACACCGCGGCCGTCGTGAGCTGGCCGCCCGTGGCGCGGACGTCGGGCCAGGTCGCGGATCGGAGATCGGCGCGCGGCACGAGGTCCCGCGAACGCCACGTCGCGAGCGCGAGCGCCACCAGCGCATTCGCGCTCCACCCGGCGACGAGACTCCAGGCTCCGAGCCCCGCGGCGGCAGCGACGAGCGTGACCCCCGCGAACGCGAGGATCGCACCGAGATCCACGCAGAAGAGGTCGAAGAACCGACGCTCGCGCACGAGCAGTGAGGTCGGCAAGGTCGCGCGGTTCGCGATGACGAGCATGGGCGCGAGGCCGATCAAGAGCCGGCCGAGCAGCTCCTCTCCCGTGACGAATTGCAGCGCGAGTCCGGCGACGACGAGGAGCAGCGCGAGCCCGAGCCCGACACGCGACTGGAACCGTCGCATCGCCCGCCAGAGCCCCGCGTCGACGCCGCGCGCGCTCACCAACGCTTCGTCGAGGCCGAACACGGCGACGTGCTGCAAACCGAACACGATGAGGCTCGGCAGCACGGCTTCGCCGTACTCCTCGGGCGTGAAGAAGAACGGCAGGGCGAGCTTCGTTGCGAAGCGCACGGCCTGCACCGACGGATGCGCCAGCAAGGCGAAGCGCAGTTCGCGCGGCGACTCCTCGGTGGACTCCGGCATGGAAGCCGCGCATTCCACGCTCGCGGGGCGCACGAAGGAAGCGCGCGATCCGGAGACCGGCGCCGAACGCCCCGACTCAGAGCCCGTG
>CAZKIY010000139.1:0-10339 GCA_964552875.1 uncultured Planctomycetaceae bacterium | reverse complement strand
CACGCGCATCACGGAGGTCGAGGGAACGACGACGCGCGAGTACGAAGCGGCCTGGAATTTTCGCACGTATGGTGCGGGTCAGCTGCGCACTTTGATCGAGGCCAGCCCGCTGCTCGAGCTCGTCGGCTTGCACGACTTCGACTACCACCTCGGCCGCAAGAGCATTTGGACCGATGGTCGACTCGACAAGGTGCTCGTTTTGCGCCGGAATTGACCGCTTGCGGCCTGATCGCGGAACGTGCGCCCCCACCCCCGGGGATCTTTGGCGGGGCGCGCGTCGTGGTGCTTGCTCTCGCGTCCGACGAAGCCTCGGAAGCCTGCAACCCCAATGAAGACGACGAAGACCGCATCGACCTGGATCCCGCATTCGGTCCGCCAAGCCTCGGACTCCGGTTCATTCAGGGAGCAGGACCCGAGAGCGTCCAGGCCGCCCACGCGTCCAGATCGTGGACCGCGGAACCGTTCTCGTCGACACGGGAGCGCAGGATGCACTTCGCACGCCACAACGCTCGAGCCGGTGCGAGTCCTTGCTTCCACAGGCCTGCGTAGAACTCGCTCATCAGCTCGGAGGTCGCCGCGTCGGGAACGGGCCACAGCGAGCACAACACTTGACGCGCTCCCGCGATGCGTGCCGCGCGCTGCAATCCGTCGGCCGCGCGACCCGTTCGGTGCGTACCCAACGCGCTCTCGCACGCCGAGAACACGGCCAGCGAACAGCGCGAGAGATCCCAACTCGCGAGCTCCTCGCCATCGAGCGACCCCACTCGACGACCGAGGGAGTCGGAGTCCGCGGCAATGCCCGCGAGGGCGAGTCCAGAGAAGGAGAGCGGCGACAGTGCCAGCCGCTCGCGATCGCGCTCTTCCAATGGGGTGATCCCGTCACGGATGCGTGCGACGTCGGCGGCGAGCATCAACGCCGCTGGAGCTGTCCACCCGTGAGTCGCGATGTGCAAATGACGGGCACGCACGGCCGCGGCACGCAACATGGGCTCGCTGGCGCGCGCGCCCGTGAGCAACAGTTGACCCTCGGGAGGCCCGGGCCAGAGCTCGGCCAGTCTCTCGATTTCGATCCGCGTCGCCGGGAGCGCCGGGAACGCGGGCCGAGCACTCGTGCGCGAACTCCAAATCGCGGGGCCCGACTCCGGATCGAACTCCGCTGCTCCGTAATCGACGTCGCCCACGGCGACGAGGAGACCCTCTTCGTCCGGCTCCTGAGTCGGCTCGCACAACTCCACGAGGGTCTCGTGAACCTCGATGGCAAAGCGGTCGCCGACGACACCAACGCCATCCCCGGGACCGTCCGGCAAGCCATCCAACGGCACGAACGCGAGCATGCCGTCGAGGGTCATGTGCAATTGCCCCACCCCCTCGAGAGCGGTGGCCAGAGGATCGAGCACGAGTTCTCGAACGAGGATTCCCGCAGAGCGCGGCGAGAGCCCCGGGTCCGCCGTCGCACCGGCGAGTCCGCGACTCGACGCTCCACCTACGATGGTCGCACGCCACGCTTCGATCGCTTTTTCGATTCTGCCCCAGGGACCGAGGTGAATGCGAACCGGAGGTCCTTCCGCGCGCAAAACGAAGGCCATGAGTTGGAACTCACGGCCGAGACGCGCGGACTCGTTCGCATCGACTCGATCACGAGTGGTCACGAAGGACACACAAGCACTCTGCGTCCCGAGGCGAGTCCGCACACAATCGAGGTCGAAGTGTGCGTACGAATCGCTCGTGGTCGGCGCGAACGCGAGGAGGATCTCGCGCTCGAGTCGTGCGCGTTCGCCCACGCTCGCGGCGAGTTCCTCGCTCGAGTCCGCCGCTCGGGCGAGCTGCGTGATCCGCGATCCGAGGTCCGCCAATCGCTCTGCTGCCTGGCTGGTCACGTCGGCCGTCAGTGCTCTCCGAAGCGTCGCTGCGCGGGCCAAGGGAAGCTGCCGCAACAACTGGTCGACGCGCAGGATCGCGAGGTCGAGTTCGGGCAGCGGTTTGGATCGCGTGATGCTGACCACCGCCTGCAACGAAGTGCGCAGCTCTCTCGAAAGATTGTCCGCCTCGCGCACGGACAGGTGATTCCAATGAAGTGCGACTTGATTCTCGATGTCAGCCAAGATACTGCGGAGGATCTCGGGTAATCGCGCGACCTCACCACGGCGCGCGAGGATGTCTGCGAATTGCGAGCGCGTGTGGAGCGTGTCGATCACGTCCAAGCCCTCACTGTTCGGAGCGTTCAGATCTTGCTCGAGTTGCCATAGCGCACCCTCGAGATCGCCGACCTCGGTGCGCACGAAAGCGAGATCGCTACGGATGACGTGGATAAAGTATGCGTTTGGCGCTGGGTCCTGCAGCAGGCACACGAGGGCTTCACTGAGGAGGTCCTCGGCCTCGTCGGAGCGCCCCATCTCGATGAGAGTGGACGCCATGTTCACCTGGATTCGCGCCCGGAGCGCGCCTCCGGGATCGGACGCATCGTTCAGGGACGAGAACACTTGCTGCTGCAATTCCAAGCATCCCGCGTGATCGCCAGCGCGCCGCCTCTCCTCGGCCAAGTTCGACATGGCCATGGCCAAGGTGGGATGTCCGGGTGGAACCACTCCGGACAGTCCCGCTACGGCGAGTTCGAGCATGGATCGCGCGCCCTGTCCGTCGCCGAGTTGACCCAGCACGTTCGACAGATTGATCCGCAGTGCTTCGAGGTCCAGCGAGCCCGCCGGCAGGCGTTGCACGCGCCTCACGAGTTGCGCTTCCATCAAGTCGCGCGATTCCAGGAACTCTCCCTGCGCGGCCAGAGTCGAGCCGAGGAGGTCGGCCAACTGCATGGCTTCGAGCGAATCCGAACCCAGCGCATGCTCGACTCTCGGCAGCAGGCGCTCCGCGAGCGATCGAGCAGCCGAATACTCCCCACATTGCCGAAAGACCTCGGCCGCGCGCATCTGCGACTTGAGCAGTTGGACCGAGTCTTCGGCGAGCCGCGCCTCCAGGCTCGAGATCGCCGCATCGATGAGGCTTCGGGCGCGATCACACTCGCCGATCCGCGAGCAGAGGATGGCGAAGTTGAGACGTGCGCCCGCGACCTCGATGGATTCAGGACCCAACTCGAGTTCCGCTGCGCGCAACGACGATTCGTGCTCGTCCCGGGCGCCAGCCAGATCGCCGGAGCGAAGCAGCATTTCCGCCAGATTCGTGCGCAGCGTCGCACGCAAATGTCGGCCGGCGGGCGTATTCACCCACGCGCTCGTCAGCAGTGCTCGGAACTCGCGGATCGCCTCGTCGTGTCGACCGAGGACGGCCAGACCGGAAGCGAGGTTGGCTCGAGCTATCACCAATTCCCTCGATTCCGGCGGCAGGACCGCCGTGAGTGCCGCGAGCGACTCCCGCTTGATCTCGACGGATCCCTCGACGTCGCCGAGCTCCTGCATGACCATCGCGAGTTGCAGTCGAGCCCGATGTACGTCGCGATGATCGGGTGACAGAGTCCGCTCACGCTGCTTCGCGATGTGGGAATAGGCACGCGAGGCCGATTCCATCTCACCGTTTTCGTAGGCCGTTCCGGCGAGCGTCCACAGGCTTTCGGCGAGAAGGAGACTTCGACCTTCCTGGTCGGTATCGAGTATCTCGTCCACCGATTGCGCGAGCTGCACGGCGCGAGCCTCGGTATCAGCTACCGCCTGGCCCCTGACGCCGCTCGACAGTTCGTCCTTCAGTTGCTCGTGGAGCGATCGCGCGGCGTCGCTCTCGTAAGTCGATGTGATCTGGATTTCGCAGCGACCCGCACGGCCTCGCGCTCGAATCAGAACGGGCTCGTTCAGGGCCAATTCGCACTGCACCAACGCGGTCGTGCCGTCACCTCCATTGTCGTCGGTGAGCGCGGCACGCCCGTTGATCTCCACGATCAGACTGGGGTCGATGTCGGACGATCGACACCAGATCCAGGCCGTGCAGGACCTGGGCGCACGCCAAGTGAAAGCCTTTTCCGCCAGTGCTGACTCGCCTGCGCCTGAGATCTCCAGAGTGAAAACGACGCGTTCCTCGGCTTGAATCGGCGTTGGATCCAGGACGGGTGGTCCTGCGAGCACGGAGACCAGGCCGAACGAGAACAGACTGGCAAGCGACATATCGGGAGCCTCGCGCGGGGAAGTGGAAGAGCTCCTAGGATAGCGAGGTCGTCGCGTGGATCGCCCTGGACCACTCCGGTGGCTGATTCTGGGCACGATCGAACTCGGCGCCACGCCTCTTGCTGTTCGAGCATCTTCTTCCCGCCGCTCCCATCACGAACAGGTATGCACATGCACAGTACTTCGTCTCGCATCCTTCCCGCAGTACTCCTGGCTACTCTGATCGCGAGCGCCGCCGACGCGTAGTCCTGTCCGCCCGAATGGTCCGATCGCTTCACGAGCATGGACCTCCAGGGAAGCAGCGCGCGCGCCGCGCTCGTGTGGGACGACGACGGGGCCGGACCGAATCCCTCTGCGCTCTACATGGGAGGCTTCTTCGGCGAGGCCGGTGGTAAGTTGTTGAACGGGATCGGGCGATTCGACGGCCGCTCCTGGAGCATACTTTCGACCGGGTTCGGAGGATCGAGCGGGCAGACGTGCGCCGCGCTCGCGGTCTTCGACGACGACGGCCCGGGGCCTCGCACGACGGCGCTCTACGCGGCGGGGCAGTTCTTGCAAGCGGGCGGCGTTCCCGCCAACTGGATCGCGCGCTGGGACGGCACGAGTTGGGTAGCGCTGGGTGCGGGCCTCGACGCTACCGGTGCTTCCGGCTTTCCGTATGCCCAGGCTCTGTGCGTCTTCGACGAGGACGGAGCAGGTTCCAACTTGCCCGCGCTCTTCGTGGGGGGATACTTCACGAGCGCGAGCGGCGTCGCATCGCGCGTTGGGGACGCCCGATCTGCAACGTGGTCGCGTTCTGTGCGGGGGACGGTACTTCCGCCACGCCGTGCCCCTGCGCCAACTCCGGCGCGAGCGGACACGGTTGCGCGAGCTCCGTATTCGCCGCTGGCGCTCGACTCCAGGCCACGGGGAATCCGAGCCTGGGCGCGGACACACTAATTCTCTCCGGGAGCACGATGCCCAACAGTTTTGCTCTGTACTTCCAGGGGACTACGCAGGTCGCGAGCGGCAACGGCTCCCACTTCGGCGACGGGCTACGCTGCGCGGGCGGATCCGTGATCCGTCTCGGCACGAAGCTCAACGCGGCCAACTCGTCGTCGTACCCCGTCGGCGGCGACCTCCCGATCTCCGTGAGGGGCATGGTGACGGGAGTAGGCACCGTGCACACGTATCAGGTCTCGTACCGCAATGCCGCGGCGTTCTGCAATCCGGAGACCTACAACCTCTCGAACGGACTCTCGATCACGTGGTGTGTATGAGCGATCTGGAGGCTCGCGTGAGTCCGCACCTGGTCGGCGAACCGGCGCCGCGTATCGTGTCAGCATGGCGAGTACGAACGAGGGGGAGTACGTGCTGGGAACCGGTGACGACGAACTGCAGCGCTTGGGTCTGCAGCATCGGCTCTGGTCGGACGCGGCGCACGCGGCCTGGAAACGCGCGAGCGTAGGGCCCGGCCAGCGCGTCCTCGACGTCGGGGCCGGACCCGGGTACGCGGCCTTCGATTTGGCACAGATGGTCCAAAGTCACGGCCGCGTTCATGCGATCGACGAGTCGCAATCGTTCATCGAGCACGTGCGGGCGCAAGCCGCCGCGCGCGGGCTCACCCAACTCACGGCGACGGTCGGCGACGTGCAGCGCGTCGAGGAAGCCCTCGGCGGCGAGCGCGACTTCGACGCGGCTTATGCCCGTTGGGTGCTGTGTTTCGTGCCCGATCCCGCGAGCGTCGTGGCCGGCGTCGCTCGCAGCTTGCGGCCGGGTGGCCGCTTCGTGGTGCAGGACTACTTCAACTACGCGGCGATGACGTGCGCACCGCGGCGCGAGTCCTACGCCGTCGTCGTCGCCGCGACCGCGCGTTCTTGGCGCGCGCGGGGCGGCGATCCCGACGTCGTCGGTCGCCTGCCGAAGATGCTGCGCGAGCACGGATTCGTGATCGAACACCTCGACTCGCACCAACGTCTCGCTCGACCGGGCGAGAGCATGTGGCACTGGGTCGCGTCGTGGTGGCACAACTTCGTGCCGAAGCTCGTGGAGATGGGCGAGATCACAGCTGACGACGCGCGGCGCTTCTTCGAGGAATTCGACGGACCGCGCTCCGATCTCGATTTTGCCGTCCTGCCCAACGTCTACGAGATCGTGGCGCGCAAGGTCTGAAGTTCGCGGGAATCGACCGGGCCCGAGGATGAGGTCAGCGCCGATCCGGCGATGGTTGGCCATCGGATCCCACGCCGCCGCTGACGCCACGCGAGATCGCGCGTATCCTTTCCGCCCTCGATGACGATTCTGACCCTCGATTCCGTGCAGAAACACTTCGGCGCCCAGGCCGTCCTGCGCGGCGCTTCGTTGCGCCTCGCGGCGGGCGAAAAGGTCGGCATGGTCGGGCGCAACGGCGGCGGCAAGTCGACGCTCTTGCGTCTCATCGAAGGCCTCGACCACCCCGATTGGGGCACGGTGCAGGTCGCAGCAGGCATGCGCGTCGCGCACGTCACGCAACGGCCCGATTTCCCGATCGGCATGACCGTGCGCGGCTGGGTCGAGTCGGGGCTCGACGAATTGCACGCTGCGATGAGCGAGCTCGATGAAGTGAACCACGCGACGAGCGAAGCGTCGGGTGAAGACCTCGAGCGGCTGATGAAACGTCACGACATCCTCAGCGAGCGCATCGATCACCTCGGCGGATGGGACACGGGTCGCCGCGTCGAGACGGTGCTTTCGGGCATCGGGCTCGCGGAGATGTTCTGGGATCGCGAGGCGCGCACGCTGTCCGGCGGCGAGAAGAGTCGCACGGCTCTCGCCCGGGAGCTCGTCGCGGGCAGCGATCTCCTCTTGCTCGACGAACCGACGAACCACCTCGATCTCGAAGGTATCGAGTGGCTCGAGTCGTTCCTCCACGAGCTGAAGAGCGCCGTGCTCGTCGTCAGCCACGACCGTCGTCTGTTGGCGCGCGCCGTCGACTCGATCCTCGAGCTCGAGCGCGGAGAGCTGTCGCGCTATCCGGGCAACTACGATCGCTACGTCGAGATCAAGGAGGAGCGTCACACCTCCGAGTTGCGCGCGTTCGAGCAGCAACAAGATTTCCTGCGCAAGGAAGAGCAGTTCATCCGCCAGCACATGGGCAGCCAGCGGACGGCCGAAGCGAAAGGTCGGCAGAAGAAGCTCGAGAACATCGAGCGGCTCCAGAAGCCTTTCCACGACGTGCGCAAGCCCGTGATCCGCCCGCCGAAGGCCGACCGCGCCGGCGAGATGGTGCTCGAAGCGCGCGAATTGTCCGGCGGATACGGCACGAAAGTGATCTTCTCCGGCGCGAGCTTCCGCATCGCGCGCGGCGAACGCATCGGCATCGTCGGCAAGAACGGTGCGGGCAAGACGACCATGCTGCGCATCCTCGCCGGCCGCGCACAGCCGATGGGCGGCCAACTCGAGTTCGGCCACCGCGCCGCGTGTGGGTATCACGATCAAGACACGAGTGCCTTGTCGGACGACGCGACGCCGTTCATCACGATGCGGCGCGCTTGGCCGCAGATGACCGACCAGGAGATCCGCGACCACTTGGCGAAGTTCCTGTTCCGTGGAAACGACGTGGATGCCGAGGTTCGCACGCTGTCGGGCGGCGAGCGCGCGCGTCTGTGCCTCGCGCGGCTCGTGCTGTCGAGCCCGAGTTGGCTGGCGATGGACGAACCGACGAACCACTTGGATCTCGCGGCGCGGACGGCCCTCGAGGAGATGTTGAGCGAGTTCCAGGGCGCACTCGTCGTGGTGAGTCACGACCGGGCGTTCCTGGACGGTTTGTGCAACGTGATCCTCGAGGTGGATCAGGGGACGGTGGTCAAGTTCGAGGGCAACTACACCGCTTGGCGGAAAGCGAAGCTCGCAGCGTCGGCGAAGCCGACGCCACAAAAAACGACGAGTCAGGCTGCGAAACCAGCGAAGTCTCCTGCGCCTGCGTCGAAGTCTGCCCCAGCAGCTCGCGCGAACTCTTCGTCAACACCCCCGAAGTCCTCTTCCTCTCCGTCGAAATCCCCGGATCCGAAAAAGCCCACCGCACCCGGCAAAGTCCGCAACCCCTGGGCCTTCGAGAAGCTCGAGAAGAAGATCATGACCCTCGAGGTCGAGCTGAAGAGCTTGCAAGAAGCGCTGCTCACCGAAGACGTGTGGCGCGACGCGAAGAAGCTGAAGGAGTCACAGCTGCGCGCCGCCGAAGTCGAACGCGATCTAGCCGAGGCGAATCACGAGTGGGAGAACTGGGGGTAGTGGGGTCGGCTGAGGGTCGGTGAAGCCCGCGACGGCGCGAACCCTAAACTGGCGGGCCGATGTCGGAAGCGAAGACCCCGGGGAACGAGAAGCTCGAGGTGTTCTCGCGACGAGCTGCCGTCGCGATCGTCGCAGCACTGATGTCGCTGGCCCTTGCGTTGAGGCTCGTCGGACTCGACCACGGGCTCCCGCACACCGCGAACGGTGACGAGCGCTACTACGAGAGTCAGTCCAAGTTGCTCGAGAAGGGCGACACCGACCTGGGCGCGGACGACAAGGCGCGTCGGTATCCGACGCTCGTGACGCGGATCGCGGAGCCCTTGCTCGCACTCGATCCATCCGAAGCCGGTGCCAGTCTCGATCGTCATCACGAACTCGCCGGGCAGCGCATCCTCGGACTCCGCGCGATCGTCGCGTGTCTCTCGATCCTCGTCGTGCCGGCGACGTACCTCTTGGGACGGCGATTCCTGGCGCGCGGACCCGCGCTCTTCGCGGCGGCGCTCGCGGCCACGAGCTTGCTCCACCAGTGGCATTCCCAGGAAGCGCGGCCGCACGCACCGTCCGCAGCGTTCGATGCGGTCGCGATCCTCGCTGCACTCGCGTTGCGGCGCCGACCGACGATTTCGCGCTATATCGCGGCGGGAGCGGCACTGGGCCTCGCATTGGCTGTCTTGCCCAGCGCGGCGGCGCTCCTCCCTGCGTTCGTGATCGCGCACGTCACGCGATCGAAGCTCGAAGAACGCTCCGCCTGGATCGGCCCGCTGCTCCTCGGACTCGTCGCGGCGCTGTGCGCACTGCTCGCGTACCCACGACAACGATTCGTTAGCCCACCGCCGCTCGATGGCTCACCCGGCGACGTCGCGTGGCGCTTCCTCGGCCACAACATCTACGTGGATCAGTTCAACGGCACCGGCTTCGCGACGATCCTCGCGAAGAGCTGGGAGTTCGATCCGTGGATCCTCCTCTTGTGCGCGGCGGCTTGCGTGCGTTTCGTCGTCCTGCTCGCCCGATCGCGCACCGCGGTCGCGGGCGTGGGCTCGAGCGTGCGCGCGGAGGCCGTCGTCGTCTTAGCCTTCGCGCTCCCCTACTTCGTCGTCATCGGGCTCTATGCCGAGACCTATGAGCGTTTCGCGCTGCCCCTCTTGTCGTGCGCGGCGGTCGTCGCGGCCTGCGCGTTGGCACCGCCTCTGTCGGCACGCGTGCGCATTCCGGCGTCCGTGCTCAGAGGCCTGATCATCGTGGCCTCCCTCGCGTGCTCGATCCAGCTCGCGGGATTGCGGGCGAAGGACGACACGCTCGAGGAGTCAGCGCGGTGGATCGCGAGCCATGCCGATCGCACGACGACACGGATCAAGACCCTGCCCTTCCTCAGCCTCCCGCTGGTGCGGACGCGGGCCGCACTCGACGTGGACGAGCGCATGATCGCGAGCACCACGCATCCATGGATGGGCTATCTCGCCGCACTCGATCCGAACGAGCTCGATCGCGCCGGCTGGGATCTCTCGTCCGTCGACTTCCGATCCGAAGCCGTGCGTCGCGACGCCCGCGAGCGACCGGTCGAGTGGGCACAGAGCTTGGATGCCGACCTCGTCTTGTTCTCCGCCGGGATGGGCAGCCGCAACGAACTGCTCGTGGCTCTGCGCAAGGCTGTCCGTGAGCGATCGCGGCTCCTGGCCAGGATTTCAGGGCATTCGCGCGAGGATCCGGCGATCGTCGAGCGCGACTTCCCCTTCGAGGAAGACCCGCGCTGGGTACCGTTCGCGATCAGCCAGTTCGGATGGCGCGCACTCGGACCGGTGATCGAGATCTGGGGCGAGCGGCGCTGAGAGCCCGTGAAGAAATCGAGTCTACGGGCTCTCGTCTTCATGTGGCGACGAATCGCGTCGCGAGAGCGTGTGAAGAAATCGAGCCTACACGCTCTCACACACCATCTGCGCCGCTGCGCGGCGCGTCGCCCGTGAATTCTTCACAGGCTCTGAGTCGAA
>CAZKIY010000138.1:0-10363 GCA_964552875.1 uncultured Planctomycetaceae bacterium | reverse complement strand
CGCTCGAATGCCATGAAGATCGCAGTCACAGGAGCCACAGGATTCATCGGTCGGTACTTGGTCGACGCGCTGCACCGCGTCGGCCACGAGATCACCGTCCTCGTCCGACCCGGCCGCGAGAGCGCGTTCCAGGCGCCCGCCGGTGCAGAGGTGCGCATCCACACCGGCGACCTCAAGGATCCCGCGTCCTTGCACGGATTCCTCACCGGCATCGAGTTGCTCATCCATGTCGCCAGCGCCCACGACCACCTGGGCGAGGACGAAATGCGCGCGATCAACATCCAGGGGACGGATGCACTGCTCACGGAGGGTCGTCGCGGCGCGCACTCGAGCTTCCAGATCTGGGTCGTCAGCTCCGCCGTCATCGGCGCGCCGGTCTACAGCTACTACCGCGATTCGAAGCGCGTGCAGGAGAAGCTGATCCGCGGATCCGGCATTCCGTGGGCGAGCTTCCGCCCGACGCTCGTCTACGGGATCGGCGACCACCGACACACGGCGCCGCTCCTGCGCAAATGCGCGCAACGCGGCGGATCGATCTGGGTGCCGCACGACGGGCTCTCGAAGATCAACCCGGTCCACGTCGAAGACGTCGTCGACGCCGTGCTGCGCTTCTTCCACTTCGACCGCGGCGTCGACTGCTGCTACGAACTCGCCGGTCCGACGGGCATCCCCTACAACGAGTTCCTCGACCTCACGATCGCCGCAGCGAAGGGCAGCGTGAAGCGTCGCAACATCTCGAAGAAGTGGGCCGACCGACTGATCCTCGTGAAGGGCCTCTTCACGGACGTGACCGACGATCGACGCGCGAGCGCGTACTTCAATTTGAACCACGAGCACGACATCAGCAACGCGGTGGACGAGCTCGATTGGAAGCCGCGCACGTACGCGGCGGGGATCGCGGAGGTCGCGAGTGGCGATTGGTGGCGCGCGGCCAGCACAGTCACGTCCGGACGATGACGAGCGGTCCTGCGCTCGCGTCGCGTCGTCGCGCATTCGCGTCGGATCTCCTCGCGATCGGTTCCATCGCGGCGCTGTGCGCGTGTGCGCGTTCGACGACGGACCAGGTCGAGCTGAAACCGGGTTCGACGGTCGAACGCGTCGCCGATTCCGCTTTCGAGGCTGTGCTCGACGTACCCCAAGGGACGTCGTGCGTGCGCTTCGATCTATCCGTCCGCGGCCTCGACATGCGCCTGTTCGCGCGACGCGGGGAACGTGTGGATGAAACGGATTTCACGGATGCAACCGTGACGACGGTCGATGGGCGCGCATCGCTGATCCTGGATCGCTTCACGGAACCGTGCGTCACCGCGGGCCGTTGGTATCTCCGGATCGAGGAGGATCCGCACTCGCCGGGGATCACGCCCGGAATCGAGCCGACACTGGCGCTCGCGACGCGCGTTTTCGCGACTGCGACGCACGCGGTGCTCGAAGCCGGACGACGCTCTACGACGTCGATCCCCGAGCACGATTCCGGCGGCAGGACCTTTCGCATCGACGTGCCGAGCGGTGCGCGTGCGTTGCGCGTCGACGTCCTCGACACGGACGCCGACGTGGATCTGTTCGCCGGATACGGAGCTCCACTCACGCAGGTCAGCGATGACACACCGGCCGCCGAGCACACGTACGGCCGCGAGACGCTCGTCATCGACGACCCCGCGGTGGGTGCCTGGTTCGTCGACGTAGCGGCGCCGTGGGACGACGAGCGCGTGGTCACGTTCACGCTGCTCGCGACGTTCGACGCGGATCCGCCCGCGGACCTGGCTGTGGTTCCAGCGCTTCCACCCCTGAGCTCGCAGTCGATTCCCGAGCTCGCTGAGGCGCTCTCAGCCGTCGTCGAGATCACGACAGAGGATGGAACCGGCAGCGGCGTCTTCGTCGGTTCGAGAGGCTGGATCCTGACGAATGCCCACGTCGTGGAAGGGAAGCCCGGCGAGGCCGCGTCGGACATCGTGATCAGCGCGAGCAAGGAGCCCAATCGACCGCCCGTCGAGTGGTTTCGCGCACTCGTCGAACGTTTCGACAGCGCGCGCGACCTCGCGCTGCTGCGCGTGACGAGCGGGTTCCACGGGCAGCCGATCCCCGACGGGTATCGATTCCCGACGCTCTCACTCGGCAATGCCACGCGCGTGACTATCGGTGCGCCGCTGTGGCTCGTCGGTTATCCGACGACGGGCGGCGAGGGTTCGCGCGTGACCATCCATGCGACGCGCGGAGTCGTGTCCGGATTCGAGCGGGGCGCGTTCGGCGACTTGGTGAAGACCGATGCCGAAATCACGTCTGGAAACTCCGGCGGCGCGGCGGTGGATGCAACGGGCAGACTGATCGGCCTGCCCACTTCGACCATCGAGAGCGGTGCGGGTCAAAGCGGGATGATCCACCCGATCGAGTGGATGCCCGAGGCCTGGCGTGCGCTCCTCGAGGAGGGGCGCTGACTAGGCCTCGAAACGAGCGTCGCTCGGTCCGACGTCAGGGAACGACCGTGAAGCTCGCCGTCTGCTCGGTGAGGCGACGCGGGTTCAGGCGCAACGCCTGAAAGTGATGTGTCGTGCCGGGAACGAAGGTCCCTGCTGCAAGCATCACGTCGAAGCGCGCGATCCCGTCGATTGCCCCGGTCGTGCCGCCGGCGATGCTTGGGCCCGCTAGATGCAACTCGCCCATGCCTCCCATGTAGACAGCCGGAGTCGCGAGTGCGTTGGATCGGTAGAGGACAACGCGGCGTCCGAACGCGGCGTCGACCTGGACTTCGACCGCGTGCCCAACCTGCGGCTGGCCGATGACCCGGAGATCCGAGTCGAGATCGTAGAGCGCAACGGTGCAGAGTCCGCTTCCCTGGTCCACGTGGGTGGCGCTACTGAGCACCGCAAGCTGATTGTCGCGCGAAGATAGCGCGACCCCGAGGCACGAACCGGGAAGTTGGAGGGAGTATGCGACCGAGGAACCGTAGCCGCCCCCAACCGCTCGACGAAGCACCTCGACCTCAGGAACCGCGGATGTCAGCGATCCCGTGGTACCGAAAGCAACCTTGCTGCCGTCCTCTCCCGCATCTACCGCTGTGACGAGTATCGTCGAACCGCTCGGCCCTGATAGATGACGATTGCTCACCAACGTGGGAGTGATCCCAGCCATCGAAAACACCTGCTGGCGGCACGAATGCGAGTCGCCCAAGTCCTGCAGCCCTAATGCGAGCACCGAACCATCCGTCGAGAGGTCGATCGCAGTCGCCATTCCGGCCGGAGTCGTCGGGAAGAGCTGTGGAGTCGAAAACGGTTGATCGATAGAGCTTCGCCGGCTCACTGGAATCCAACCATTGGTCGAGCCCCAAGCGATCAAATCACCGGAACCCGAGCACGTCAAGAATCCGTAGGACACAACGGGCAGCTGGATCGACTGCATGGGCAACCCGGAGCCTAGGGTAAAGACCCTGGCCGAGGTCAGGCCATGGAGAACGAGCGTCCGGCCGTCGCGACTCGCCGCCGAGCCGAATACGGGAGTTCCGAGCTGAACGTCTTGTGCGCTCAGTTGGATCCCTTGTGATGAGTAGGTGAAAAGCCGCGTGATCGCACCCTGACCCGAGTAGCCCCAAGCGCGGATGATCAAGCCGTCAGCGAGGACGCAAACGCCGAAGGAGCCGGGATAAGCGAGCGGTTGACTCAGCGGCAACTCGACCGTGACGGGGCTCGAAGGTGGCAGGCCGCTCAGGATGCGCAGCAGGATCCGATCGCTTCCCCCTCCGCCACCAGCGGTCGTGACCGAATACACGGTCGCGACCACGGAGCCTGTCGAAGAAACACCGACGTAGCCGCCGCCATCCCCAGAGACGGTCGGGCTCTCGTAAACCTGCGGGAGGCCGACACCTGCATTGGTCGTCAGGTAGTCCAACTCACCGCCCCCGCGTCGGCCGTTGGACAGGAGAAGTCCTCCGTCCAAGGCCCAGGTCAGGCCCTTCGCGCCGACACTGAACTGCACCGCGGAACTCTGCCAAATCATGTCTGGCGCCTCGGCCTGCGAGTAGCCTCGCGTGACAACCAGACCCAAGGCCAACGCCATCAAGAACGGACGAACGAACATTCTGGGCTCCCCGACTTTCTCTTCGTTCACTGCGCTCCACGCCGGCCAGGAGAGCCCGACCTCGCGTGAAAGCAGCCGACTTCCACCGCGAGCATCGAATTGCGGATTCCTGCAACTAGAGACCGCACGGACTTTTTCCGCGCAGATACAAAGGAGTTCACCCTGACCGGGGAGGCGTCAGGGTGAACTCCGTTCCGAGCCGGTAAGTTTAGTCGCTACTCGTTGTCGCCGGGGACGAAATCCGGTCCGTCGCCGAAGGGGCCGGTGGGAAGAAGATCCCCGTTACCCGCGGGGCACAGCTCGAACGGCAGGTCCGCGACCTCCATTCCCGATGCGATCTCGATCAGGTGGGCCAGGATCGACGGCCCGACGATCGTCTCGACGCCAGAGCTCGCGAGCAGGCCGCGGAGACGGAACCACCCGGCCTCGCGGGTTTCCGCGCCGAGGATCTCGTCCTCGTCGTCCATCGTGCCGGACAAGAACACGTTGTCGAACGCACCGGACAGCGTGAGGAGCGGGACTCGATCCCAGCAGTAGAAGGTGTGCTGGTCCTCGAACAGGTCCTCACTGTCGTTGTAGATGAACAGCTGGACCGTCGTGGTGAAGGCCTGCCCACCCGAGAGGTTCAGCAGGACGAGGTCGCTGCGGTGCGTCGGATTCGCGACAGAATCCTGACCGAGGAAGCGTGGGATCAAAAGTTCGCCGGGCGGACGGTCGTACTCGACGCCGTCGAGATCGCGAATGTCGTCGAAATCGAGATCGGTGGGCTGACGATCGGGCAGCGACGATCGGAAGACCCACGGATTCACGGAGTAGTCGGACGCGCCGAACCCATTGGCCTGGAACTGGTGCCCGATCAGGTAGTTGAACGAGATTGCCTGACCGATGGCGTTCTTGGCGAAGACGTAGACGTACCCGCGCTCCGAATTCGGGTTCAGTGTCTTGGTGAACCACGTCACCGTGTCGCACGGCGTGAGAACGAAGTCGTGGTTCGTCTCCGAGCAGTCCTCCTTGTCGATGTAGAGAACCTCGACGCGGATGCCTGGGTCGGTGAGGACGCAATTCGTGTTGGTCAACGTCAGCAGCGTGATCTGGCTGTCCCGGTTGTCGTACTCCGGATAGATGACCAAGCTGCCGGGTTGCTGGCGGTTGTAGGTGATGCACACCTTCACCAGCAAACGACCTTCCGCACAGCAGCCGCAGTTGTTCTGGATTTTGTAGCGGATCACGTCCATGCCGGTGAAGTTCGGCAACAGCGTGACCTGGATTCGGCAATCCGGACCCGGCAGGACCGTCGCCACGGTCGACGTCCCCTGCTGCAAGATCATCGGACAGCCCTGGATCACGCAGGGTCCCGGCGAGCAGCACAGTTCGCAGCCCGCGCCGGCCGTGTCGTTGGCCAGGACGTCGACGAAATACGGTCCAGCGAAGGACGGGTTGTCGATCTGGAGACAGTCTTCAACCGCGACCGGACGCGGCTTCACGCAGATGTTCACGTCGGCTTCGTCGAAGCAATCGAACGCCTCCGACTCGCACACCGTCCCCGGCAGATCCGCGCCCGTGACCCGCACGCGATAACGAACCGTCACCGATCCCGCGAACCCAGGCGCAGGCACGAACTGGAGACAGCACGTCGTGCAACCCCCGATCGTGCCCATGCAGGCGTTCGGGAGCGCGGCGCACGAGTTGGACGTGCTGGCCGTTCCTGCAGTCGGCGGCGTGATCGAGACGATCTCGACATTGGCGCACGAGATCGCGGCACATCCAGCGACATCGTTCGCGAGGATGCAGACTTGGACGGGCTCGCCCTCACATCCCATTCCGGTGTCGTCCACGGCGTCGACACGACACAGAGTCACGCGCACCGTCGCGGTGCGTCGGCAGTCGAGATCGTCGATCAGCGTGTACGTGAAGGTGTCCACGAACGTGTTGACGTTCGCCGGCAGGTTCGTGTCGACCTCGTACTCGATGCAACGGTATCGATCCGTGCACAGCGCGTTCACGCCGCAGTCATTGCCGCTGAACCAGCGCGCGATGCCGTAGGTCGGATTGGAAACTCCGCTCGTGCCTTGCAGAAGATCGCACCTCAGCGGGCGATTACTCGCGTCGTTGCAGAGGACGTTGATCTTGACCTTCTGGCCGATCGTGGCGCAGACGATCGCCTCGTCGTCCATCGGTCGCGGAGACGCGATGTTCACGCGCACCGTCGCTGTGTCGAGGCAACCGCGCGAGTCGCGGATCGTGTAGGTGAACTGGTCGAAGCGAACCCCATCCGGCGGGGAACCGGTGAGGACGTAGCGAATGCAGCGGTTCTGCGCGCACGGCCCAGAGCCCGGTACCGCGCACTGCGCACAGTCGACCCACGTGGCCGTGGCGAACGGAGTGCCCCCCGGCGGGGCGGTGGGAATGCCCACCCCCGAGATGCCGTTCGAGCCCGTGAAGAAGGAGCAGTCGAGAGTCCGTCCCGGGCAGAAAGCGTCGACGGGGCCGCAGACGATGTCATTGCACAGGACGGGGATCGTCACCGTGGCGACGTTGGGCTCGTTGCAGATCTCGTAGGGCCCATCGTCCATCGCGTCCGGGTTGCCGATCAGGACGCGGACCGTCGCGGTGTCAGTACACCCGGACGAGTTCGTGATCGTGTACGTGAAAGTGTCGTAGACGCAGTTGGCTGGAGGCAGCGTGTTCAGGCGGTAGCGAATGCAGCGCCGCGGACTGAGGCACAGGCTGTCCGCATCGATTGGACAGTTGCCGTCGGCGACCCAGGTCGCAGTGCCGTACGTGCCTTGAATGATGCCCACCGTCCCCGTGAGCAGGTCACATTGCAAGGTTACCGGCGCGCAGCCTGGGGGCTGCGGTGCGTTGGAGGCCGAGTCGTTGTCGAGCACGTTGATGAACGTGTCGGAGTTCTGCACCCGACAGGCATCGGCGCAGTCGTCCACCGCAAGCGGCGGATAAGGGCAGTATTCGTAGGTGACTTCGATCGTGAGTCCGACCGTGATGTCCCGCCGAGAGTCGAGGCCGGAACAGGCAGTCGATGAGGAACCGACATCCTTGAAGAGTGCTACCGCCTGTGTCGTGAAGTCAACACACGGGGGTTCGCTCGACTCGCAAGCGAGCACGTACCGCGATAGGATCGTGGGGTCTGTGTAGCATTGTCGACAGACGTAGGCATCCGTGGCGTCGAAGACGCGCACATCGGCCAAACCCGCCTCATTCCCAGGAACGCCGATGAGCCCCGCAATTTGGCCCGCGCGATACCGCTTACCTGCGTACGTTCCCCTCAACTCGACGCACAGTGGCGAATTCGGTTCTACCGGCGTGACGCCCTGAAGCGGGCAATTCAGGCCCGAACCGGCTTGATCGGAAAACATGTCCATCACACTAAGGGGCGGCGCACAAACGCTGGTGTATCCCGATATCTGAATGTTGGTGAAGCTTGGATTGAGCACGGCGTTGAGGTCGAACCCGGGCGGAAATCCATAGTTCTCACAACCATCCGTGGCGGGGAGGAGCGACGACGCTAGGCCGACGACGCCCCACGGAAGACATGCCGCGTTGAGTTGGGTGCTCGACAGTCCACTTGGCAACAACGGGGTCAAGTTCAGGAAGGGGGACATCTCTGCGGGCGCCGTGACCTCGAACACATTGAGTATGGAACCGTAGGTTTGGAACGACTCGTTGGGTAACCCGCACTCACTCTGCGTCGTCTCCGCGACGTAGAGCATCCCCCCAGGCTGGACCGTCGCCTTGATCCCCACCTGCCGCAACACTCCCAAAGACTGATTGAACTTGGGGATGCTGATCGTTGGGAATGACTGCTGCGTCC
Source organism: uncultured Planctomycetaceae bacterium (assembly GCA_964552875.1). Taxonomy (GTDB): domain Bacteria; phylum Planctomycetota; class UBA1135; order UBA1135; genus JAEUHZ01. The sequence continues at coordinate 2,466 of CAZKIY010000138.1, read as the reverse complement.
CGCTAGCTCGGCCACGCGGCGGGACGTTATTCTTGTAAGTGACTGTAGCCACCGCGCAGGTCGTTCCGCCCCCCGTCGGCAAGCATGGCGCGGTCGGAGTGCAACCGATCGAGACGCTCTGGACGGTGTTCCCGCAGCCGCCCGGCAGCTGACCGCCCTGCGCTGGCCCAGCGGAGACCGGACCAAGAAACAGGCTGGCGAAGGCCGCTTGAACGAGGCCGGGGAAAGCGAGTCTGCTGAGGACGCCGGGTTGAGCCAGGGTGTGCATCAGGATGTCAGTCGGGGGCGTGACCAGGGGGGGGAAGGAATGCCCGAGTGCACGATCCAGAGGCTCGCGGCCTCACTCTCCGAACGAACGACGCGCGTTGGTCCGGGGAGAAGCAGCCTGGCCCATCGACCCACGCGGGATCGCGAGCCATGCAAGACGCGAGCGAGAAGGAGCGCGGTGCGACTCAGGGCGCATCGGGACGCTCGCAACCGCTTCGCAATGTTTCAATCCGTCGAATTGCGTGTTCCCATATTCCGTCAGCCCGCTGAGCTACTCGCGGGTTAGAAAAATGCGGATTTGGCCACGACCACTCACCTCTCCGAGGGTCGCAGCAACCGTTTGGCGATCTTCCCGCTGCCCGTTCGGGGGAGCGCCGCTAAGAACTCCACGACCTTTGGCGCCTTGTAGTGCGCCAGCTGCGCGCGGCAGTGTTCGATCAAGTCGGGCCCGCTCGTACATGCTCCGACTCGCAACACGACGGCGGCGCATACGCTTTCGCCCCACACAGGATCGGGCATCCCGAACACCGCCGCCTCGAGCACCGCTGGATGTGCGTAGAGCACGTGCTCGACCTCGGTCGAATACACCTTCTCCCCGCCTGTGATGATCATGTCCTTCTTGCGGTCGACGATCGTCACATAGCCCTCGCGATCGATCACGGCGAGGTCGCCGGTCTTGAACCAGCCATCCTCGAACGCCGCAGCCGTTTCATCGGGTCGATTCCAGTAGCCCGGCGTCACGGTCTCACCGCGCACGCGGATCTCCCCCACGCTCTGCTCATCGGGCTCGACGTCGCGTCCGTTCTCGCCGACCACACGGAGGTCAATCGTCGCGAACGCGCGGCCCGTCTTCGCGCGGTAGCGCATCTGCTCGTCCACGGGGAGCGCGCGCAGGTGCTCCTTGAGCAGCGAAAGCGTCAAATACGGGCTCGTTTCCGTCATTCCATACGTTTGGACGTACTCGCAGCGGAACGTTTCGACGATGCGGCGCACGACCTCGGGCGCGATCGGTGCGCCGCCCGACATGATCGCGCGCATCCGGCTCCAATCGCGCGAGCGGGCACTCGCATCCGCGACCATGAGGTTCAGCATCGTCGGGATCAGGTTCGTGATCGTGACGCCTTCGCGCTCCATCAGCTCGAGTGCGGCTCGTGCCTCGAAGCGCTCGAGCCACGCGTGCCGACCGCCGACCCAAGTGATCGCGAACGTGGCCCAAGCGTCCGCGAGGTGGAAGAGCGGCGCGATGTGACCCCACGTGTCTCGCTCGCCGAGGCGCAACTCGGCGATCGTCCCGAGCGCATGCGTCACGACGTTGCGGTGCGTGAGGACGACACCCTTCGGTCGGCCCGTCGTTCCGCTCGTGTAGTAGATGTGCGCGGGCGCATCTCCGGCCGGTTCACTCGGCAGGAACGAGCCCGACGCAGCGCGCAACGCACTCTCGTATTCGAAGCTCGGGACGGACAGCGGCTCGACTCCGCCGATCCACGTCACCGACTCGAATTGTGCACCGAGCGCGAGCATCTCGGCCACGACCGGCGCGAACGAACTCTGCGCCACGAGGTGGCGCGATGCGCAGTCCGCGAGCACTTGCACTTGCTCCGTGGCGAGGAGACGCACGTTGAGCGGGTTCACGACGAGGCCGGCCACGGCCCCCGCGAAGTACGTCTCGAGGAACTCCGGCACGTTCCACGCGAGGATGGAGATCCGATCACCGGGCGCGAGCCCTCGACCTCGGAAGTGCGCGGCCAGCCTCAGGCTGCGCGCCTGGAACTCGGCGTACGAGATCGTCCGGCCGCCGCCGACGATCGCAGTGTTGGATGGATGCAGTCGCGCGGCGCGCGCGAGGAGGCTCGCGATGTGCATGTCAGATCCGCCGTGAGGGGCACGATTTCCGGGCCGGTGAACGAGCCACGAAGTTCCCGCCGTGACGACGAGGTTGCGCGCGATGCCGGACGAGCGACGTGTGCACGTGATCTCCGCGCGTTCGACCCGCTATTCCTCGTCCCCGCGCAACTTCGCGAGCAGCGCGAAGTCCTCGATCGTGCTCGTGTCTCCCGTCGATTCGCGACCGACGGCCACGTCACGCAGCAGGCGACGCATGATCTTCCCGCTACGCGTCTTCGGCAGCGCGTCCGTGAAGCGGATCTCGGCCGGCCGCGCCAGCTTCCCGATCTCCTTCGCGACGTGCTCCATCAGCGC
>CAZKIY010000137.1:9610-10416 GCA_964552875.1 uncultured Planctomycetaceae bacterium | reverse complement strand
CGCGCGCCGCGGTGCCCGCGCGCGTCCGTTCCTCGAGCGACTCCGCCATTGCCAAGCGTGCCTCGACCGGCACGACGCGCTGCGGCAGAACCTCCAGGTCGCGGATCGCCGCCTCGAGGCTCTCGCGCAACCACGTGCGGCGACTCTCGGTTCCCTGGACCTCGCCGATGTGCTCGAGCGACTCGCGCTGATAGGCGACCCGTTCATGCAGGCCCTTCGCCTCCGCGATCCACGCGCGCAAACCCGCCGCGTTCGCCGGCGTGCTGGGCCACAGCGCGTCGCTGCGCAGCGACAGATCGCGCGCCGCCGTCGCATCGGACAACCCCAGGATGCGATCGTTGAGCCCGCCCTGAACGCGCGCGTTCTCGTGCTGGATCCAAGCAGCAGCCCCCGTTCCGATCGTCACCGCGGCGACGAGGCCCAAGAGAGACGCCGCCATGCCGCGGTTGCGCTGAACCCACTTCTTGAGCTCCTGCCAAGCACCGGTGCGGTAAGCGCGGACGACGCGACCCTCCAGGAAACGGCGCAAGTCATCCGCCAGCTCGAGTGTGGTCGCATACCGAGCCGCAGGATTGCGGGCCATGGCCCTGTCGCAGATCGCCGCGAGTTCCGGCGTCGTCGCGGGCGCGACGAGCGCGATGGCCGACGGCGGACCGTCACGCACCGCCATCAAGATCTCGAACGCGGAGATGCGACGCCCGGCCGGAAGGTACGGCGGCCGACCGGCGAGCAGGTGGTAGAGCATCGCGCCGAGCGAATACGTGTCGGCCGCCGCGCCGAGCGCTTCGCCCCGCGCCTGCTCGGGC
>CAZKIY010000137.1:0-9600 GCA_964552875.1 uncultured Planctomycetaceae bacterium | reverse complement strand
CAGGCGCGGGGCGACATGTACGCCGGCGTGCCGACGATCTCGCCGTCGAGTGTGACGAGCGACGAATCCGGCGCTTCCGACCGCGCGACCTGGCGCTCGCTCAACGCCGTCGCGCGCGCCGCGTCGTCGAGCGCGAGACGCAGGTCGCGCGCATCGTGCTCGCCCAGGATGCGCGCCAAGCCCCAGTCGATGACGTAGACCTCGCCGAACGAACCGACCATGACGTTGGCCGGCTTCAGGTCGCGGTGGATGACGTTCTTCGAGTGCGCGTACGCGACCGCTTCGCACGAGCGCAGGAGCGCATGGAGGACGCGCGTCGAGTTCCAACCATCCTCGCCGCGGCTCGCGAGCTCGAAGACTTCGAGCAGAGTGCGGCCGCGCACGCGACGCATCGTGAAGTAGACGCTGCCGTCCGCGCCGACGCCGATCTCGTGCACGGGGACGATGCCGGGGTGCTCGAGCTGACCGGTGATCTGCGCTTCCTCGACGAAGCGTCCCAGCTCGCGCGAGCGTGAGCCGTCCTCGTCGTCCGCGGGCTTGCGCGGCAGAGCGCGCTTCAACGCCAACGAGCGGTGGAGTTCGTCATCCCACACCTCGACGATCGCGCCCATGCCGCCGCGCCCGATTTCGCCGATGCTGCGATAGCGGGCGTCGCGTGCGCCGTGCGCACGCAGACGCGCGACGAGTTCGTCGAGCGAGGTGCTGCGGACCGGGTCGGGAAGACCCGCATCCGAGGTGGTCATGAGGGCGAGCCCATGGGTGGCGCGAGTGTAGAGAGTTGCGCTCGCGGGGGGAGGAGATGGGAGTGGCGCGCTGGGAGCACGTGAACGATCGTGGAAAACCACGGCCTGGAGTGATGACGCGGGCCCAGGGGCGCGCCGCAGGCTCGGCACAGTTTCGGCGAGCAACTCCTGCGGAGCCGCTTAGTCGCGCGAGCGCCGCCGCTGAACGAGTCCGGCTGTCCGTTCCGTCATCGACGTTGGTGGATCCCCGGCGGGAAGCCAGGAACCAACGGCACTACCGACGGGAGCACGTATCCGCTGGTCGCGACGTACGTCGTGGGAGTTTTGTGCCATCGAGCTGCGCCACACGTTCTCTCCCGAGAATGAGAAACCGAGAAAGTCACCCGCGGAGGTGCCGGATGGGTAGGCTAACGCGGGAGGGCGGGGTGAATTTCAGCCCCAGCCCCCGGGATCGGTTCTGCACTTCCCGCAGGCACCGAATCCGGACTCGCTCCCGAAGAATCCCGCTCACTGGGGCCATCCCGATGCCCGCTCGCTCGCTCGCCTTACCCGCTCGCACACGGCTCGCCCGAACGGTGCTTCGTTCGCTGAGCGTTGCCGTCGCGCCGGAGTTGGGCGCGGAGCGTGAACAGCGCTCGGGCGGGAAGCGCAGAGGATGTCCCATGGGGACCCGCTGCTCGGGTCGAACCCAGTGCAAAACCGCGCGGATTGCGCTGCTTCGACGCACGAGGGGATCGCCTCTGCGAACGTCTGCTCAATCGCCAACTCCCATTCCCACGCACGTCGGCTGACCGCTGCCATCGAACCCAGAGACATGACCATGCGTACCCTCCTGCTCGTCGTCGGTGTCGCTCTCGTTGCGCTGCTCTCGTTCACGTCCGCGGCGCCGGTCGCTGTGAGTGCGATGCCCGCGGTGACCGCGCCCCCTCCGCTGCCGCCGCTGAGCATCGTGCCGCCGCCGCCGAGCGGGAGCTATCCGGACTTTGTGTTCGTCGGGAACATCAACGGCAGCACCATGGAGATCGATCTGGGGTTGGCACAGACCGGCACCTGGAACGTCCCGAACACGAATGGTGTCGGCATCTACGATCCCGAGCAGTGGGTCGTCGTCTTCTATTTCAACAACATCACGGTCCCGACTGGGAAGACCGTCCGCTTCAAGAATCATCCGAGCCGGGCGGCGGTAGCACTCCTCGCGTACAACTCGATGCTGATTCAGGGCAGCATCGACGTGAGCGGTGGAGGGGGGGGCCTTCATGCCAATGGAGTCACCGCCGAGCCAGGCCCTGGCGGGTATCGCGGCTCGCGGTCAGGTATTGCTGCCGGCACAAGCCACGCCGCATTCGGCCCCGGAGGTGCATTCTCCTTGCCGCCCGGGGGGGCGTCCAACTGTCGGCACGGCACCCACGCAACAGTTGGCGGTGTACATTATACCCCCAGCCCTCTACCTGGAGTCGTCTATGGAAATGCCTTGATTACTCAGCTGATTGGCGGGTCGGGGGGAGGTGGATACCATACCGGTGGTGGAGGCCAAGCTGGAGGAGGCGCGGGAGGTGGAGCAATCCTCTTGGCCGCGAACCAAGCAATCGCCTTTGCCAATGGATCCATTAGGTCTTTTGGAGGCTCGAGCGGATCCCAGGCCTTAGGGGTTGGCTCAGGAGGATCAATTCGAATCGTGGCGGATTCTGTTGACATTCCAGATGGTTCGAATGTCTCGGCATATGGAGTGTTTGCTGGCAGCGAGGGGATTGGCCGCATCCGGATCGAGAGAAACAACTTCGGAGGGATTCCCGGAGGCGTGAATCCACCGGCAAGCATCGTGACGGGCAACGCGCACAACTCGGTTCTCTTCCAAACCGTCAATCGCCAGGAGCTGCGGATCATCAGCGTCGCCGGACAAACGGCGCCGCTCGACCCGCGCGCTGGGGTGTTGGGCACCGAATCGGCCGATATCTTCGCGCCCGCGCCCGGTGCCGGCGACGTCGTGATCGAAGGACGCAACGTCCCCATGTCGGCGCCGATCTTCCTGCGCGCCACGGCAGTCAGCGGCACGACACAGGGAGAGATTTCTGTCACGGGCTCGCCGGTCGGTAACGACACCTATTGGACCCGCACGGTCTCCGTCGACTTCGGCGGCGGCTACACATGCCTCCAGGCGCGCGCTGTTCTTCCCTGAGCGTGCGGGCCATGCACTTCATCGCTCGCCTGAATGCGCACGCGGTCCTCGTCGCTTGCTCGACGTTTGCCCTCGCTGGGTCGGCCCTGTCCCAGGGCTCCAGTGTCGTGTCGCGCGAAGTATCGTATTTCGCCATTCCGCCCGAGCCGGCCCAGGGCCGATCCGTGGTGTCCCGGGAGGTGTCCTACTTCGCCATTCCCCCCGAAGAGGCAGAGGGTCGATCGATCGTCTCGCGCGAGGTCTCGTACCAGACCACGCGCGCCGACCTCGTCGTCGCGTCGATCCTGTCGAGTGGCCCGAACCAGACGGCATTGACGGCGACGATCACTTGGACGGTCACGAACCAAGGCAGCGAGCCGGCGATCGGCACATGGTCGGACCGGCTCTACCGCTCGCCCGACGCGATTCTCGGCAACGGCAACGACATCCTCATCGTCTCGAAGCCGCGCCCCAATGACCTGGCGCCGGGCGCGAGCTACTCGAACACCTCGCCGATCACCTGGCCCGCGAGTGCCGGCACGCACTACCTGATCGTGCGTGCGGATGCTGACTCGCAGATCCTCGAGTTCCCGCTCGAAAACAACAACACCCGCAGCGAGCCGTTCGTCCTCACGTACAGCGCGCTGCCCGACCTCAGCGTTCAGTTCAGCTCGCCGCCGACAGGCACGCTCCTCTCGGGGTCGACGGTCACGATCGGCTGGAGCGTCACGAACACCGGTCCGGTCGCGACATCGACTTCTGCCTGGTACGACGGGCTGTTCCTCACGACGAACAGCGGTGGAGCACTGCCGACGGACGCCATCAGTCTGGCGACGTTGGCGAATCTCTACGGCCTCAATCCCGGCCAGGGGTATCCGCGCAGTGCGTCCGTCACGCTGCCCAACGACTTCACCGGGACGCGCTACATCGCGGTCAAGGCCGACACGTACGGTGGAGTTCTCGAGCAGAGCGAGGCCAACAACCTCCTGTACTCCGGTCCGCTCACGATTGTGCTGGAACCGCAGCCCGACATTGTTCCCATCGATCTCGACGTGGGCCTCGCGCCCCCGATTACGGTGTTCTCTGGCCAAGGACTGACCGTCACATGGAAGGATCGCAACCAGGGGAACGGCATCACCAACGTCGCCTCGTGGACGGATCGCGTCTACCTGTCGACGAACTCGAACGCGGGATCCATCACGGGTGACTTGCTGCTCGGTTCGGCCTCGTTGCCCACCGGCTTCTTGCCGCCGGGGCAGGATCGGGCCCGGACCTTGACCGCCACCATTCCGACGAACGTGTCGGGCACGCGCTGGGTGAAGGTCTACGCGGATGCGAACAACGAACTCTCCGAGTTCGCGGCCGAGACCAACAACGTCGCCGTGATGGTCAACTCGATCTCCGTGGTGACCGGCGGAACTCCGGATCTGCAACCGACGGCGATTTCGATCGCGGCCACGGGCACGCTTCAGCGCGCGCAGTCCTATCCGGTCACATGGTCCGTGACGAGCCCTGACCCTGCCTGGGATGACGGGTTTTCGTGGAGCGACTCGATCTATCTATCGACGAATGCGACCTTCGAGCCGGCCGTCGACGTGCTCGTGCGGTCGGCGTATCAATCCGCGGCGCGCAGCGGGACGGCGTGGACAGGCCTCGACTACACGAAGACTACTTCGATCACGATCCCGACGACCGTGGTACTCGGGACGTGGTACGCGCTCGTCGTCGTCGACTCGGGGGATCAGGTCTACGAGCTCAACGGCGAGGGCAACAACGTTCGAGCGTCCGTGCCGTTCGTCATCGGATCGGATGGGCCAGACCTCGTCGCGTCGGCGCCGGTCGTTCCGTCCGCGCTACCAGCGGGTCAGCCGTTCGAGTTCTCGTTCACGGTCACTAACGGGGGATCGACGGCGACGCCCGGTGGCTACTGGACGGACGCTGTCTACTTGTCCGACGACGTGATCCTGCAACTCGGGCTCGATCAGCCGGTCGGCCAGGTCGTGAGGCAGGGCACCCTGGGCGTCGGCGGTACCTACACGGCAAGCGGAACGGGAGCGCTGCCGCCCGCGATCGCCGCTGACCGCTTCCTGATCTTCCAAGCGGACAACAGCGGCTACGTGTACGAGGGCTCGAACGAAGCCAACAACTTCGTTGTCGTCCCTGTGACCGTCCTGCCGCCGGGCGCGAACCTGGTCGCGACGACGTTGAGCACGCCGGCGAAGGCTCAAGCGGGTACTCCGATCGCGGTCGCGTGGACGGTGCAGAACGACGGCACGTTGCCGACCTATCTCACGTACTGGACGGACCGCATCTACCTTTCGGCGAACGCAGCGTTGGACGGTAGCGACATGCTCCTTGGCTCCAAGACGCACAGTGGGCGCCTGCAATCCGGCGCGCAGTACAGCGATGCGGCGGCCTTTGGCGTTCCTTTCACCGTGGCCGGCGCTTGGTACGTCCTCGTCGTCACGGACGCGGGTGGCAGCGAGCCCGAGACGAGCGAGAGCGACAACGTGCGCGCCACGCGAATGGTGCTCGAGGTCGGCCCGGGCGTTCCGTCCGATTTGCGCATCACGGACATCAGTGCGCCCACCTCGGCGACGGCGGGGCAGTACGTCACCGTCTCGTGGACCCAGACCAACGCGGGGCCCGGGGCGGCGAGCGCTCCGTGGAGCGACGCCGTCTACCTTTCGATAGACCCGACGTTCAGCGCGGGAGCCGATCGATATCTGGGATCGGTCGCTTCACCCGGTGCGCTCGCAGAAGGGGAATCACGGGTCGTCCAAGGGACGTTCTATGTTCCGATCGGGACCTCTGGGCCGCATCACGTCGCCGTCGTCGCGGACGTCTCGCAGGATGTCGACACCGAGTCCGATGAAACGAACAACGTTCTCATCACGGCGTCGCCGGTCACGGTGGTCATTCCGAATGCCTGCAACCTCTCGCCCACACAAGTCGTCGTGCCGGCGACGGGCCTCGTCGGGAGCACCATCGCGGTCTCGTGGACGACGGCGAACCTGAATGGTGGACCAGCGAGTGGCACGTGGAGTTACGACCTCTTCCTGTCCGCCGACGACACGCTGGATTCGAGCGATCGCGAGATCGCTACCGTGACGAGCACGGCGGGTACGGTCCCCGTCGGCGGCACACACACGCAGTCCGCCATGCTCCCCGTGCCCGGCGTTGCGCCGGGTACGTATCACGTCATCGTGCTCGCGGATTCGCGCAACAACCTGCTGGAGTCCTCCGAGGGTGACAACCTCGGTGCTTCCGTGGCCACGGTCGCGCTCGACGTACTCGAAATTCTTCCGGGGCAGTCGTCGACGCTGGCGATGCCGACTGCGTCGTCGCGCTACTGGCGCATCACTTCGGCGCAGGACCTCACCTTGCGCGTGACGCTGGAGCACTCCACCGCCAGCGCGTGGACCGAGTTGTACCTGCGCGAGGGCGCCGTACCGGCGCCGGGGCAGGCAGACGTGTCGTTCCAACAGCCGGGGGCTGCGAGCCAGGTGTTGCTCTATCCGCTGACCCACGGGCAGCCGATCTACGTCCTCGCGCGGACGACGTACGGCGTCGGCCGCACGAATCAGAACGCGACGCTGTCGATCGAAGTCGTGCCGTTCGAGGTGGCCTCGGTCGTGCCCAGCCGCATCGGGACGGGCGTCGCGACGATCGCGATCCAAGGCAGCCAGCTCAACGTACTCAACGCGGTGCACCTCGAACGGAGTGGGGGAGGAGCGACAGTCCTCGCGAGCGAGTTCGCAACCCTCGATGCTTCGCGCGCTCTCGCAGCGTTCGATCTGAGCTCCGCGCCGACGGGCGCCTACGACCTCGTCATCGGCTCGAGCACGGGCGGCTTCGACACGCTGGCCAATGCGGTCACGGTCGAGCAGGCGACATCTGAGACCTTGCGCGTGGGCTTGTCCGTCTCGCCCAGCGTCCGCAAGGGATCATCGGGCGCCGCCGTCGCACGCCTCGAGAACATCGGGAACGTGAACGTGCCGCGCGGTGTGCTCGTCTTCGGGCGTGGAATCGATCCGGCTTTCTCGATGACGTCAGCGACTCTCGAACTCACCGGCCTGGCGACGGATGGCGTGCGCGAATCCCTATTGCTGCTCGTCGACGACCTCGGGCCGGGACAATCCGAGGAGGTCGAGATCGATTTCCACGTAGGCGCGACATTCCTCGGGGACCGCCTGACGTTCGGGCTGGCTGGTCGGCCGCTTTCGTCGGCCGACGAGTCGTCGTTCACCATCGACGTTGCGAGCGAACTTCTGCGCCAAGCCGTCGTCGCGGATCAGGCCTCGAATGCGGGCTTACTGGTTCGAGCACAAGACCTCGCGGCCTGGCGCGCGAGCGTGCTCGCGAACCTCGTCGTCCCGACGACGGACATCCATCTGCCCGCGACGCTGCCGATCACGGGCGGAAACCTGTTGGCGCGGATCGCGGAGGCCGCAGCGTTCGGTTTGCCCGCAGTGGATCAGGTGCCGACGACCGCGATCGGCGCGGCCGAAGGTCAACTCGGCTGCCACGCGTTCGACGGAACCGGTTTCGCGTGTACGAACCTTGCTCCCGCCTCGACCGGCAGTGAACTGTCCACCGCGGCCGTCACCAGCGTGCGCGGCGTGGTGCCGTCCGCGACTCTCCTCAGCGGCTTGACGCCATTCTCGAACGACCCCAACGACAAGACCGGGCCGACCGGAACGGGCACGCAGAACATGGTTTCGAGCGGGGGCTCGATGGAGTACCGCGTACGCTTCGAGAACGTTCCCTCGGCCAGTGCGCCCGCGGCGTTCGTGGTGGTCGAGGACGAGTTCGAGCCAGCGCTCGATGTGTCCACGTTCCGCGCGACGCGCATCGTCATCGGCTCGACGGTGATCGAACTGCCTGCGAACTCGATCACGTACCAGGGTCAGATCAACCTGTCCGCGACCCTCGGCGTCATCTTGCAGGTGACCGCGGGTGTCAACGCGGAGACCCGCAAGGCGTTCTGGATCTTGCAGAGTCGCGATCCGATCACCGGACTACCGGTGACCGACGGCATCCGCGGCATTCTTCCACCCAACGATGCGTCCGGCGCCGGTCAGGGCTACGTGGTATTCACCATGAAGCCCGACCCGGACGTCAACTTCATCATCACCGGTCAGGGCGTGCGCAACACCGCGCGCATCCGGTTCGACGCGAACGCGACCATACCGACGAACTTCGTCGCGCACACGTTCGACGCGGATGCGCCGACCAGTTCGGTCACGATCGGATCGTCGATCGGTCCCGGCGGGCCGCTGAACCTGCAGTGGGCGGGGCAGGACCCGGTCGGCGGCGCGGGGGTCGCTACGTACACGGTGTACTGCTCGATCGACGAAGCTCCCTATACGCCGATCTTGGCCGACACGATCCAGATGTCGTTGTCGTACCCGACCGAGTTCGGTCACGAGTACCGCTTCTACGTCTTGGCCACGGACCTGACGGGCAATGTCGAGCCGACGCCGGCAGTGCCGGATGTGGTGTTCGAGACGCCGTCGGATTGCAACGGCAACGGCATCGGCGACCCCACGGACTTGGCCAATGGGGCGCCGGATGTCTACGGACCCATGGGCTGCACGCCCGACGCGGTTCTCGATGCGTGTCAGCCCGAGGCCGATTGCGATCTGGACGGCGTGCCCGATCGCTGCGAGATCGCGGCGGGAGCGCTCGACACGAACGGCGATTCCGTGCCGGACGAGTGTCAGAACCCGACATTCCCGGTCTCGTGCGCGGGCGACGGTACGTCCACGCAGTGCCCGTGCGGCAACAACGGCGCGCCAGGTCACGGGTGCGGAAGCTCTCTGTATGCGTCGGGCGCCCTCCTCGTCGGCGGTGGGATCCCGTCCGTCAGCGCGGACACCATGCGGCTCGACGCGACGAACATGTCACAGAGCGCGACCTTCTTCATCCAAGGGACGGGCGTCGCTGGTGGTGGAGGCGGAACCGCGTTCGGGGACGGCATTCGCTGCGTGGGCGGCACGGTCATCCGCCTCGGAGCACTGTTCGCCCCCGGTGGAGCGGCGGCCTATCCAGCAGCCGGATCCGCGTCAATCTCCGTGCGCGGCCTCGTGCCGGTCGCGGGCGGCGTGACCCGCCACTACTCCGTCTGGTACCGCAATGCCGCGGACTTCTGCACTTCTGCGACGTTCAATTGGACCAATGAGGTGAGTGCCAACTGGGTACCGTGACCTGATCGTCGTGCTCACGCCAGGTCACACCCGCTCGCGCCGCCATGTCAGGGCGACCACGTCACGCGGCATCCGTGGTCGCCGTTCCGCCTCACCCATCTGGCGCACGCCGCAGTGGACGCGACGCTGGTCGGGATGGGCCGACGAGACGAAGTGCAGCACGGGTTGGCGTTGCGTGTCCGCGAGCACCTGACCTACGGCGAGCTCTCGCAATGCAGGAAGATCGCGATGTGTGACGTTCGCTGGACCTTGGAGGATCAGTTCCCGCGTGGGCACATCCGGCTTGCGGCGCATCGGTCATGCGGTGGTTGCCACGAGGCGTTCTGAGCTACGACTTCCGAAAGTCCTCGCGCCGCACCATCACCTCGGTGGCCGGCGCGAGCCCACGCTCGGAACGTGAGATTCGTTCACAGGCTCCCTGCGCGTGCTCGCGCCGGCAACCCCACCAACCGTCAACCCCCTGCAGAGATGGATGGGCGTCCTCGTCCGCCTC
>CAZKIY010000136.1:5492-10449 GCA_964552875.1 uncultured Planctomycetaceae bacterium | reverse complement strand
CCGCCGCCGGTGTGCGCGTCCGTGTGGAGTACTTCGCGATTCCTTAGTCGCGTGCGCGGAGTCGTCCGAGGAACGGGACTCGTCCGTGAAAGTTGGAGAGTTCTCCCGCCCACGCCTCCTCCTCCCACGTTGATAGAGGGGGAGAGGGCACGCGTACCCTTCCGACCACTTCCGATGACCAGACTCCGTTCGTCCCTCGCTGTTCTCCTCCTGCTTGCGCCTCTCGGATTCGCCACCGGCCCGAACTCCTTCCGTCCGCGGCAGGTGGACTGGAGTGACACCGTCTTCGTTCCGGCTTGGCCGACGGACGCCCCGATGCCGCAAGCGGTCGTCCTGCGTTACCAGCGGTGGGCGTCGGCCTCAGGGCGAGCGGAGAACGTCCTCGACCAGCCGGCGGGAGTCGTCTTCTCGCACCGCGTGCGCATGGAACTCCGGATCGCGGGCGGGCGGCTGCTCGACCTCTCGAACCGGGAAGGACAGGAGACGCGATGGCTCGCGGCGTTCGACGGTCTGGAGGATTTCTCCGGCGCCTCGGCGACCTCGCTCGCGGTCGTGGGGGGCGACACGACCACGATCGTGATCGACGACCCCACCGACATCGTGTTTTTCGCGGGGCTCCGTGGCGCGGTCCCGCTCACGATCGCAGCGACGGGGGAGGCGGGTTTCTCCGGGCCGAACGGGCTCCGTCAGGAGGTCGACGTGCGCGCTGGGCTGCGCGTCACGGTCGAGTACCTGAGGTCGGCCCCGTAAAGCCCTTTTCGCGAGCATCGTCTAACGGACTGTCGAGGCGCATCCAGCGGCGTGTTCTTCCGTCGAATGCGATCGCGCGGCGCCGGCTGGGCTGTTGCTGATTCGGCAAGGCTTGGTCTGCGCCGACATCACGGCGTAGCGCCTCGACTCACGAGGCAGTGCCCTCCTTCGCGGATCGAGCCTCGTCGTCCTCTCGTTGCGGCGTCGTTCCGGGCGACGCGGACTCGGTCAAGAGCCGGCGCGCTTCGGCAACGCCTTCGCTCGAACCGAACACGGCCACCACGTCGTCCCCGTGGAGTCGATCGGCGCCGTCGGGCATGGCGATCCGCTTTCCGGCGCGCGCGATCGCCACGACGCTGGCGCCCGTGAGTCCGCGCAGATCGGCTTCGGCCAGCGTGTGCCCGGCGAGTCTCGCGTGCATCGGAACGCGCACCGATTCGACCACGCCCAGTCCGGGCAGCAGCCCGGTCGCGCGGCGCAGGTTCACATCCGAAGTGTTCTTGGCGTCGAGTTGGATGGCCTCGGCGAAGATCTCCGCGCTGGCGCGCACATGCCCCTGGAGGTTGTCGGCGGCGCGCCAGATCAACCAGCCCAGGACGACGAGCACGCACACGAGCGCGATGGGCGTCGCGATGCGCGGCAGGAACGGACTCGTGACCGCGAGGAGCACCAGAACCACGCACAAGAGCACGCCGATCTGCACGCCGAGGATCAGAGCGCGGCGCGGAGCGGCGGCGGGATCCGGTCGACCCTGCGCGACGGATGGGAGTGCGATCGCCGCGAGGCCGAGGCCGAGTGAACGTGCGCCGCGGAGTACGCCCAACAGTACGGGCGTGCACACGGCGACGACGGCAAGACCGACGAGGACGCGCGCGCTGACGGCGCTCATGCCGAAACGTTGCTCCGCGAAGCGCGCGACGGTCTCCGCGCCGAGCGCGCCGGTGACGAGCAGTGCTCCGAACAGCGCGGCATCGAGCAACACGATGCGGATCGGGCGCCGCAACGTGACGAAGCGCGTCTCCGTCGGTGCACGTGTGCGGAAGGCCTCGATCCAGGCCGTGTGCAGTGCCGCGTAAGTCTGCAGGCGGCGCGGCAGAGCGCCGTCGATCGCTGCCGCGATCCGGTCCGAGCGGCGGATGAGGATCGGCGTCGTGAACGCCGTCACGGTCGAGACGCCGACCGCGAGCGCTGCGATCCACGGTGGGGCCGTGCCGGTCGTGACCGCGATGCCGGCGAAAATGAAGCCGAATTCGCCCACTTGGGCCATGCTCACGCCGGTACGAAACGCGGTCTTGCGATCCGTGCCGACGAGGAACGCAGCGAACGCCGTGGTCGCCGTCTTGCCGACGATCACGACGACGGTGAGGACCAAGATCGGGATCCAATGCTCGAGCAGGAGTCGCGGATCGACCTGCATCCCGATCCCGACGAAGAACACGGCGGCGAAGAGGTCCGTGATCGGTTGCGTCCGTTTGTGGACTTCCTCGCCGTGCCCGGATTGCGCGATCAGCGATCCGGCCAGGAACGCACCGAGCGCGACGGACAGCCCGGAGCCCGCTGCCGCCAGCGCGAGCGCGAAGCACAGGCCGATCGAGGTGATGATCAGCGTTTCGCGCCGCCGCAAGCCGATCACGAAGCGGATTCCGCGCGGAACGACGAGCAATCCGAGAATCATCGTCACGGCGAGGAACACGCCGATCCGGCCGCCGGTGCGCGCGATGAGACCGAGGTCCACGGCCTCGCCGACCGCCAGCGCGGAGAGCACCGCGAGGAGCGCGATGCCGACCAAGTCCTCGTACACGAGGATGCCCATGACCTCGTCGCGCAGCTTCTTGTCGGCGTTGACCTCGACGAAAACGCGCTCGATGAGCACGGTGCTCGAGATCGCCACGATCGCGCCGACGAAGATCGCCGGCACCGCGTCGAGGCCGAAGAGTCGTCCGGTTTCGTACCCGAGCCAGACCATCGCGCCCGACTGGAACAACGCGACGAACGCGGGGCGCGGCCCGATCTCGATCATCCGACGCACGCCGAATTCGAGGCCGATCGAGAACAGGACCAGGATCATCCCGATCTCGGAAAGCGCTTGGATTCCCGCGAAATCCTTGACGGTGGCGCCCGGCGTGTAGGGCCCGACGAGGATACCTGCGATCAGGTAGCCGAGCACGACGGGCTGGCGGAGGCGCTGGAACAGGATCGATGTCAACGCCGCGACGCCGAGCACGATCGCGAGATCGTGCAGGGACACGGATGTCGGGCCGGCGAGGGCCAGAATGGGCGCGAAGGTCATCGTCGGCACCCACCATCCACCGTGATCGCCGCGACGCAAGCGCGGGGCTCCTGATTCGGGGCCTCGTTGTGATCGGGCTCGCCGTGGGGCTCGTGGTGCCCGTCGCCCCCCGCTCTCGACGAAGAGACCGCAGGCGGCGGGCCCTGCGGTCATCGGCAGCGTCTGGGGGAACTCCGGTTGTCGCGGCAGCCGCCGGTGAGCACAGACTCGCTTTTTTGGACCGTCGATGGATCAGAACGCGATGAACTCCGCGTCAATCCGCGCGCCGCTCACGCCGTGGGAAGGGGGAACGGCGTCGAGCTGTGGAGCTCGCGGACACCGGTCGCCGCGAGGATGGCAGCCGCGTTGTGGGCGCGGACGCCGCCGCCAGGAAGGATCTCGATGCGCCCCGCGGCGTGTTGGACGAGAGCGCGAATCTCGAACCGACCCGTGTACGCGTCCTTCGCGCCGCCCGAGGTCAGGATCCGGGCGACCCCGAGCTCGATCAGACTTTCGAGTGCCTCGATGCGATTCGTCACCGCGTCGAACGCACGGTGGAACGTGACGGGCAGCGGATGCGCCGCTCGCACGAGCTTCTCGGTCAGATCACGATCGACTTGCGCGGTCGGCGTGACCGCGCCGAAGACGAGGCCGTGCGCACAGAGATGCTTCACGCGCTCCGCGTCACGGAGGAGCGCGGCGTGCTCCGCGACCGACCAGACGTGGGAACCGCCGCGCGGACGCACCATCGCGACACTCGGAACTCCGGTTTCGATCGCGGCGCGCAAGAGTGCGTCGCTGGGCGTCAGACCATCGAGATCCAGGCGCGAACAGACCTCGAAGCGCCCCGCGCCGCCGGTGAGGGCGCGCTGCAGTCCGTCCTCGGAATCGAAGCACACCTCCAAGAGCATCTAGTGTCCCGTCCCGCGAGTCTCGTGAGCGATTCGTCGGCTGGTTCGCATCAATCCTCGGACACCGAGCGCACCTCGTCCTCGCGGATGCGGTGCTTCTTGAAGTAATACCCGAGATTGCGCGCATCGATGCCGAGCAGATCGCAGGCCTCGCGCTTCTTCCCGCGCGTCTTCGCGAGCGCTTTGAGGACGAGGCCTCGTTCGAGCTGCTCGAGGTTGCGGCGCAAGTTCAGCTCGGCACCGGCCAATGCGGGCCGCGGGGCGAGCGTGATCTCGAGGACGTCGCGCAAGAGCGTCGCACCGATCTGGGCGCCTTCGGAGAGGATCGCCGCGCGTTCCAGCGTGTTGCGCAACTCACGCACGTTCCCGGGCCAGCCGTACGAGGCCAACGTGTCGATGCATTCCGCATCGAGGGGCTCGATCCGTGCTCCGAACCCCTGGATCCGCGACCGCGCGTCTTCGAGGAGCATCATCGCGAGGTCCGCGAGGTCCTCGCGTCGCTCGCGCAGCGGCGGGACATCGATCCGGAACACGTCGAGGCGGAACAGGAGGTCGGCTCGGAACGATCCACTCGCGACACGTCGATCGAGATCGTCCGACGTCGTCGCGATCCAGCGCACGTCGAACTCCCGCGCTCGGGATGTGCCTCGCTGCACGAAGCTACGCGACTCGAGGAGGCGGAGGAATCGCGCCTGGACGCCCGGTGGAAGCGCCGGGACGTTGGCGAGGACGATCGTGCCGCCGTCCGCTTCGCGGAGTCTGCCGATCGCTCCTCCGCGTGATCCGGTGAATTCGGCTTCGAACGAGTCTTCCGTCAAGAGTGCTGCGTCGAGGACGACGAACGGGCGGTTCACTCGCGGACTGCGGCGGTGGATCTCGGCGGCCACGAGTTCCTTGCCCGAACCGCTCTCGCCACGCACGAGAACCGTCGAGACCGTTCCCGCGACCTGATCGATGCGTTCAGCGACACGCGCCATCGCCGGCGATCGATCGACGAGCGTCTGCGGTTGTTCCAGGCGCGCCACCG
>CAZKIY010000136.1:3681-5392 GCA_964552875.1 uncultured Planctomycetaceae bacterium | reverse complement strand
CCGGGCCCGTCGTCGGCGATCGAGATGGCCACGAAGCGTGCGTCACGATCGGAGCGATGGGCCGTCACGACGATGCGGCCGCGACCACTCATCGCCTGCGCGGAGTTCAAGAACAGGTTGAGGACGACTTGCTCCAGCCGACCCGCGTCGCCGAGCACGACGAAGGGTCGTTCCAGACCAACGGATGCGAACTCCACGCTGCGGAAGGAGTCCGAATACGCGGCCATGCGTCGCGCGCGATCCACGACTTGAACCAGGTCGACATCGCCCTCGGCCTTGCTCGGACGGGCGAACCGCAGCAGGTCGCGGACGATGTCGCGGATCCGCTCGAACCCGTGGCGCACGAGACCGAGATGACGCGCGCGGTCCTCGGGCGTGAGGTCGGGTCGCGTGAGCAGTTTGACGTGATTCCCGATCCCCTCGAGCGGGTTGTTGATCTCGTGTGCGACGCCGGCGGTGAGGAGGCCGAGGGACGACAATCGCTCTCGCACGGCGAGTTCGTTCTCGGCCGCGCGCTCATGCGTTCGATCGCGCAGCGCGATGTGGACGACGCGCGTGCCCTCGACGACGATCATGGCCAATCGCACCTCGCAGTCGAGTTCCCGTCCCGACGCGGTGCGGATGCGTACAGATGGGATCCCGCTCTCGCCGCGCACCGCACCGATCGCGCGCGTTATCGCGCCGTGGAAGAGCTCGACGTCCTCGTCCGACAGGAGCTGGGTGAGGTCGCTCACGGCGGCGCACTCTTCGCGAGCTCGAGCGTTCTGTTCCAACACGACTCGGGTCTCGGCGTCGACGACGAAAACCATGTCCGCGGCGCCGTCCCACCACGATCGATACTTCGCCGATTCGCGCTCGGCGGCCTCGTTTCGCGCGCCGTTCGCTCCAGACTCTCCACGTCGCAGGAAGGCGGGCAGAAAAAGCCCGTCGATGGCGCAGACGAGGGCCGCCGCGAGCGCGGAGACCAGCGCGACGATCCAGCGGGAATCGCTCTCGGATCCTGGGTTCGTCAGCCGCTCGATCGCGAGACCGAGAACCGTGCCGACAGCGGCAGCGAGTGCGATGGATCGGACGGTACGCGCGGTGGACATGGGCGTCGAGCGCACGCCTTCCATGCTAGCAGCGCGGATGCACACCCTTCCCGGTCGTAACTCCTAAGCGTTCAGGGGCAGGCGTCGAACAAGCTGAGGTGGAGCTCGCCGGCCGCCGTGGATGGGAGCGTCGCGCCCGCACTCGGTTGCGCGAGGACTTCGACGGCGACGGTCCCCGCAGCTCCGTAGCGAGCGTTCCGGCCTGAAGCGCCCGTGCCGACTTGAAGCAGGTGTTCTCCGCCGGTCACGCGCAACGTCGCGCCTTGCCATGCGGCGAGGCCGATCAACGTGCCCTTCGTCGCGAGATAATAGTGCCAGGTCGTTGGATCGACGGTTCCGCCGGCTCCGGCGTAGGCCGATGGCGCGAGTTCGAGCCACGGAGAGTTTTCAGGCGACGAGCTGGTGCGATCGACGCGCCCTTCGAAGCGGAAGCTCGCGAGGAATCGTTGCGACGGGTTCGACGCGCGCCCGACGACGGCGTGGAGCTCAGCCGATCCATCGGCGCGCTCGGCGAAGCGCGAGCCGGGCAGGACGATGAAATCCGAGCCGATTCCCGGCAGGGACAGCGCCACTTCGCCGAGGAGAGGGCTGACCAGCGCGTCACGCGTCGGCGTCGTCAC
>CAZKIY010000136.1:0-3581 GCA_964552875.1 uncultured Planctomycetaceae bacterium | reverse complement strand
TCCGCGAAGAACTCGGCACGACCGTCCGCGCGCTCGCAGTACTCACCTCCGGCGGCGACCACGAAATCTTCGGCGAGACCCGGGATCCTCAGCGCGAAACCGCCGAAAGTACCGAAGACGAGGTCCATTTCGGGTTCGTCGGCCGTGGCCACGAACGCGCGGCGCAAGGTCGCGCGGAGCACGCCGTCCGCAGCACCAGAGGGCAACGGAGTTCCGTCGAGCGGCTGTGCGACGACGAGCAAAGTGAGTGACGCTGCGGCGCCGAACTCGCCGTCGACTCCACTCGCGCCGTAGCCGACCTGGAGCGCGAAAGTGCCGCCGCGAACCGAGATCTCCGCACCCGCGAGCGCTTCGAGACCGTGCAGCACGCCGTCGAACGCCGAGTAGTAACGCCACGACTCGGGGTCGATCGGACCGAGGGCTTCGGTGTAGGCGCTGGGCAGGAACTCCGCGTGCGGATTGCCGAGAGGCACCGTGGCGCCCGCGAGAGGTTCGCGCCGGTCGCGTGCGAGCAGCGTGAGAGCGAACCGTCGATCCGTCGCGTCCGCGTCCGCGAGCACGGCATCGAAGCGCAGGGTCCCGTCGACGCGCTCGACGAAGGATCCGCCCGACACGACGTGGAATTCACCACCGAGAGCCGGGATCGACAACGTCGCTCGCGGCGAACCACCGAGTGCTGCGTCACCGGGACTCGTCGCGGCGTACGTCCGCTCGCTCGTCCGCAACGAGAACGCCAACGTGATGGGTGCGAGGCTCTCGCCGAGGCTCCCGGTTCCGGAGAGACGCACCGAGCCGCCGGCGCCGACGTCGAGGTTGTCCGCGCCGTGTCCGCACTGTAGGCCCGTCACATCGGCCGCGGAGAGATTGACGAACGCTCCTGCGAGCGAGCCGAGACCGCGCATCTCACCGCTGGAAATCCCGTAATAACGCCAGGTCGTGACGTCGACGGGTCCACCTGACGCGCGGTACGCCTCGGCGGCGAGATCCATTTGCGGCGAAGCCTTCGCTTCGTAGTCGGGCTCCTCCGGCGTGAGGACGTTGCCGAACGTGATCCGGAGTGCGACGCGCGCATCGGGGGCGCTTTCTCGCGCGAGCACCGCGGCGAAGTGAGCGCGACCATTCGCTTCCTCCACGAACGAGGCGCCCGCTTGAAGCGCAAAATCGTCCCCGAAGCCGGGGATCGCGACGAATGGCGATGCGCTGATGGGCGCGAACTCACCGCGTGTTGAAGTGACCGCCGACCAGAACGACGTAGCGGATGGGGTGCCCGGGCCGGACGACGAGTGATGTCCGTGGCAAGCGGCGAGGAGCGTCAGCGCCGACGCGGCGATCGCTCTCGCGCAGGAATTGCGGAGCAGCATGGGACGGGAGCCTTGTTTGTAGGGAGTCGGGCGGGGGCACCGGCTCGAGCACAGACGCATCCGCCGCGGTAGGAGGGGTGGTCCCCGCGGAGCAACACGTTGGAACCCTACACCACGAAGCGCGAGCGTGCGGGAACGCTGGAAACAACGTGAAAAACGCTCACCGCGGCGAGATCGAGCCCGCGAGATCCCTACGCGTCGAACACGCTCCTATGTGTGCATGCGCAGGAAAGCGCCTCGATCGCGTTGGCGTGATCGAGGCGCTTCCAGGCGTCACAGGATGTCGCGGACGCCGGTTCCGCCTCCACCTGTCAGCGTGCTCGTGCTCGCGCGGTAGTTCATGTCCGTCGAGATCTTCGCGTTCCACGGAAGCGGTTCTCTGTCCGCGACGATCCCCAAGGCGACTGCCGCGAAACCGCGCGCTGCATCGGTGAGCCCTTGCTTGCGCTTCAACATGTCGACCAGAGGATCGACGGAGCGACTGTCGCCGATGAATCCCAAGGCCGACGCGATCGCCGCCTGCGACGACAGACCCTGCGCCGCGCCCAGCATCTGACAGAGTTCGGGCACGAGCTCCTTGTCCCCGAGAAGTCCCAAGCCGATCGCCGCAGACTTCTGGAGGTCGGGCTTGTACTTCGAGCCGCGGACGACGGCCTGGATCGAAGGAATCGACTCGCGCGAATCGACGAGGCCGAGCGCGATCGCGACGTAGCCACGCGAGTTCGGTTCCGATGTCGCCGCGAACTTGTCCATCAAGATGCGCCGTGCTTCCTCGTCTCCCGCGATCCCGAGCGCGATCGCGAAGGCACCCACATGATCGGGGGACGTCGCCTCACCGAGGGCCTTGCGCACGACGGCCTTCGCAGTGCCCGACGCGCTGCCGCCGGTGACGGCGGATCGAGTCAGCGCGTGCTCCATGACGCCGATTCCGATCGCGGCCCAAGGCTTCATCCCGTGCCTGCCCTTCCCGAGCTGAGCGAGCAGGAATTCGCGCGCCTCCCGGCGTCCGATCTCTGCGTCCTTCCCCGCGCCGGTTCGCCCACCGATCTGTCCGAACGCGATGTTCGTGAAGTTGCGCGATTGGACGTCGCCCTCGATCGCCATCCGCGCAACGGCTTCACGAATCTTGACGTCGATGACGTCCGCGTCGCAGTCGCCGATCATTCCCAGCGCGAGGACGCAGCTCTGTCGAATGGGATCGCTGTCCTTCGAGTGACGTCCGAGCGGCAGGATCAGATCCTCCGCGACAGAATCGCGGATTCCCTCAGGAACTCCGTCGAGAAGCCGCGCGAGCGCGATCGGAACGTGGGCGCGGACGATGTCGTTGAGACTCGAATCACGCATCATGCGGCGCAGCAGTCGGATTTGTGACTGTCGCGAAGCCGCTGCATCCACGATGCCGTCGGGGCACTCACTCGGATCCAGATCGATGGGCACGAGTCCCAGCGCGTCCACGGCCGCGACGTGCACGTCGCGCAAGTTGGAAGCCTGTCGCGTCAACACGTCGGCGAGGACAGCGACGATCCGTCGGCGCATCGCGTCGTCGCCCGCTCGCGCACCGATCAGTCCGAGCGCGTAGGCCGCGAAGGCTCGCGTGCGGTAGGGGACCTCGCTCGAGTCGATGCGCGCTCGACCGTTGCGCGTATCGAGGACCAAGTCCTGCAGCAGCGGGATGGACGCCTCGCTCTCGAGGATTCCGAGCGCGATCACCGACGTTTCCGCGATCTCTCGACTCGGATCGGCCAAGAATCGCGCGATCACGGGCTCGATCTCCGACGAGCCATCCTCCGCGCGCACGTCGCCGGTTTTCGCCAGCGCGACGAGTGCTCCCGAGACGATGTCGTTCGCGCGCTCCGTCATGAGCGCCTCGAGCAAGGCGGGTACGATCTTCGTGCGTATCGTTTCGTCGGACGGACGCAGCGTGTCGCGCGGCTTCGTGGAACCGCTGAAAAACCCGTCCGAATCCGTCACGAGCCCGCCGTCGTGCACGTGCGCTTTGAGGTTCAGGTACTGCTCCTTGTTGAAGCCCCACCAGAACTCCCACGTCGTGAGATCGGGCCCGCTCGCCATCGCTCCCGTGCCGACACTGCCGGGACGTCCAGGTCCTCCGCCCGTCGGGACGCCCGTTCCAGGCCCTGTCCCTCCGCCGGGCCCGCCCGAACCCGGCCCCGAAGGTCCGGGCATGCCGGGACCCGTGCCTCCTCCTCCTCCGCCTCCACC
>CAZKIY010000135.1:5255-10472 GCA_964552875.1 uncultured Planctomycetaceae bacterium | reverse complement strand
GGCGATCGCCTGTGTCGAGGCGCTCGACGGACGGGTGGCCTGGATCGTGCGCACCTCGCGCCGCAACACGCGACCGACCGCGGCGGGCGGATGGATCGCCGGCGACACGCAACTCTGGGCCGCACCGGCCGCGGCCGAAGGCGCGCTGCTCCGCGTCCTCGCCGGCCCTGACGTCGGTTCCGGTCTCTTCGTCGCCGCGCCGCTCATTCTCGAGAGCGCGCGGATCCCGCTCGCCCTCGCACGTGGGTCCGACTCGACTTGGGTCGCCTGGACCCAAGGCTCGGGCGGCGTCGCGCTCCTCCGTCAAGACCTCGTCCACGGGCGCGAGTCACGTTCGGCCGTGTTGCCCTTCGCGACCCTCGAGCGCGGGTCCATCGCGGCCGCGGAACTCGGCCGCGGCTGGGTCGCCTCGGCCGGCGGTCGCGCGTGGATCGTGGACCTCGAACTCCGCGTGCGAGCGGACATCGAAATCGGACCGCGCAGCGCTTTCCCGCGGGTGAGTGCGATCGCGCGGCAGGGTCCGTCCGGCGCCGAGTGGATCCGCATCGCCGGTCCGAACTCGCTCGCGTTCCTCGTGAGTCGCTGACCCCGCCGGGAAAGGCTTTCGAAAGCGGGCTCGCAGGCCCCATGCGCCGCGAGTACGTTGCGCGGAACCCGAAGATCCTTCCGACGCCCCGCGAGACCGGTGCACGGCTGGACGATAGGGAGGAACCGGGTTCCACGGTCGTCGAACCCGCCGAATTCGACCGCGCCCGACCGCAATGATCTAGTTTTTCTGTTCCGAGTCGCGCGTCCCCGCCCGACCAGGACCGCCTCCTCAACGAGTTCACGCCATGACCGAAGCCTCTCTGGAGCGACTTCGCGCGGTCCACGCGCAGATGAAGTCCGAACTGCACAGGACGATCGTCGGGCAGGAAAAAGTGATCGACGAGCTCTTGCTCGCGGTCCTCACACGCGGTCACGTGCTGCTCGTCGGAGTGCCGGGTCTCGCGAAGACCTTGCTCGTGTCGAGCCTCGCGCGGACGCTCGATCTGTCCTTCGCGCGCATCCAATTCACGCCCGACTTGATGCCCAGCGACATCACCGGGACGGAGCTCCTGCAGATCGACCCGGTCTCGAACGCGCGCTCGTTCCGCTTCGCGGCGGGACCGCTGTTCGCGAACGTGGTCCTCGCCGACGAGATCAACCGCACGCCGCCCAAGACGCAGGCGGCGTTGCTCGAGGCGATGGTCGAGCGCCAAGTCACGAGCGCGGGCAAGCGCCACGAACTGCCCGATCCGTTCTTCGTCCTCGCGACGCAGAATCCGATCGAACAAGAGGGCACGTATCCCCTGCCCGAAGCGCAACTCGACCGTTTCATGTTCCTCGTCCAGGTCGGTTATCCGAGCCTCGATGAGGAGCGCGAGATCCTGCGCCGCACGACTGGCGGTGTCGGAGAGGAGCCCCAGAAAGTCGTCGGCGCGGAAGAGCTTCTGGCGTTCCAGCGCACGATCCGCGGCATCGCGATCGCCGATCACGTCTTCGACTTCGTGCTCGCCTTGACGCGCGGAACGCGCAGCAAGACGGAAGGTCAAGCGTCGTTCCTGCGCGATTGGGTGACGTGGGGAGCGGGGCCGCGCGCCAGTCAATTCCTCGTGCTCGGCGCCAAAGCCCACGCGGCGATCGCGGGCCGTCATCACGTCGCCATCGAAGACGTGCGCGCCGTCGCGCACCCCGTGCTGCGTCACCGCATCGTCACGACATTCTCGGCTGCGGCGGAAGGCGTCACGTCGGACCACATCATCGATCGCTTGCTCGCCGAGACGAGCCCGGCCGAGAAGGTCGGCGTCGGCTTTCCCGGCGTCCCCGTGAAGAACTGATCCGCGGATGGCGCAGGGAGTCTCCGCACTGGACCCGGCGGTCCTCGACCGCCTCGCGTCCTTGAGCCTCGTCGCCCGCACGGTCGTCGAGGGCTTCATGGCGGGACAACACCGCTCGGCGCGCCTCGGGAGCTCCGTCGAGTTCGCGCAGCACCGCGAGTACGTGCCCGGTGACGATCTGCGGCGCGTGGACTGGAAGGTGTACGCGCGCCAGGACCGCCTCGTCGTGAAGCAGTACGTCGAGGAGACGAACCTCGTGTGTCACCTGCTCGTCGACGCCAGCGAATCGATGGGCTACGGCAGCAAACCGTGGACGAAGTTCGACTACGCGCGGTGGTGCGCGGCGTCGCTCGCGCACCTCGTGCTCATGCAGCGCGACACGGCCGGCCTCGTGCTTTTCGACAGTGAATTCCGCGCGAAGGTGCGCCCGGGCAACGGTGCGTTGCAGCGGAAGGAGATCCTCGAGACCCTGGACAAGGCCGAGCCCAAGGGAGCGACCGGCATCGGTTCCGTCGTCGAGTGGATCACTCCGAAGATCAAGCAACGCGGCATCGTCTGTCTCTTCTCGGACTTCTTCGACGACCTCGTCGGTGTCACGCAGGGACTCCGGCGACTGGTGCACGCCGGTCATGAACCGGTGGTGTTCCAGATCCTCGATCCCGAGGAGTTGGCCTTCGATTTCAACGGACTCCTGCGACTGGACGGCCTCGAAGGCTCAGGGATGCAGAAGATCGACGCACGCGCGATCCGTGAGGCCTACCGCGAGGAGATCCAGAAGCATCAGCGCGAGCTCTCGCGACAGGCGAGCCTGCTCTCGATCGACGTGGTGACCGTCTCGACCGCGGACAGCCTCGACGCGGTGCTCTCGACCTACCTCGCACGCCGCTCGGCACGCGCACGCGGCGGGAGGCGCTGACGATGGGCGGATGGGTCGGAGGATTCGTGAATGCAGGGCTCGTCGCGGGTGCGGCGTTGGCCCTCGTTCCGCTGATCATCCACATCCTGAACCGTCGTCGGCACAAGCCGATGCCGTGGGCAGCGATGCGCTTCGTGCAGGCAGCGCACAAGCGCACGCGACGTCGCGTGCGCATGGAGAACTGGCTGCTCCTCTTCCTGCGCATGGCCGCGATCGCGTTGCTCGCGCTGGCGATCGCGCGACCGTTCACGGGTGAGAAGAGTCCCCTCGCGGGGATCACGGAAACACGGCGCGATCTCGTCGTTATCCTGGATGGCTCCGCGTCGACGCTATGGCGCGAAGGCGTCGAGACGACGTTCGAGCGCGGGGTCGGACGCGCGCGTGAACTCTTGCGCGATCTCTCCGGAGCGCGCGGTGATCGCGCGTTGGTCGTCCTCGCCGGGAACGTGCCGCGCACGGCGCCGTGGACTTCGCCCGAAGCGGCCGCGGGTCTCCTGGAGACGTTCCAGCCCACGGAAGAAGGGCTCGATCTCGCGGCGGCACTCGGCGACGCGATCGACGCCGCACAGCGCGAGAACGCACTGGGTGCTCGCGGAGCACTCGAAGTGCGTCTGCTCACCGATCTACAACGCCGCTCGTTCCTCTTCGAGGGCGGGGGGGAAGGACGCGAGCCGCTCGGCGAAGCTCTCGACCGTCTGGCCGAACTCGGCGTGAAAGTCCTCGTCGAGGACGTATCGACCGCCGCGAGCCAACCGCAGAACCTCGGGATCTCGGCCGTGGCGCCTTCGACGCGCGTGCTCGGCCCCATGATCCCGACCGATGTGCGCGTCGAAGTGCGCAACTTCGGCCCCGAAACGAAGAGCGGCGTGCGCGTCGCGCTGGAGGTCGACGGCGAACGTCGCCCCGCGCAGATCGTCGACATCCCGGCTCGCGGCCGCACCGAAGCCGTGTTCGCCGTGTCCTTCCCCCGCGCGGGCGAGCACACGCTGCTCGCCCGGATCGAAGACGGCGACAAGCTGCCGCTCGACAACACGCGCGCTCACGTGATCCACGTTCCGCCGCCGGCGCGCGTGTTGCTCGTGAACGGCGCGCCGGGTGCCGTCATCGAGGAAGACGAGGTCGGCTACTTGCGCGCCGTCCTCGAACCGCCGCTCGACGACGGCGGCGGGATCGGCATCGCCTCGCCCTTCGAGCCGCGCACGATCCCGCCCGAGGACCTCGGCACGACGGCCGGCGATCCGGCGGCGTATGACGTGATCTGGCTCGCGAACGTCGAGAGCCTCCCGGCCGCAGCCGTGGATCGGCTCGAACCGTGGGTCGCTGCCGGGGGTGCCCTCGTCGTGAGCCTCGGCGACCGCGTCGACGCCGCGAGCTGGAACGCACGGATGTGGCGCGCGGACGGCAGCGGACTGCTCCCGGCCGAGATCGGCGCGCGTGTCGCCGTCCGCGAACGATCCGCGAGCTGGCACCGCGTCAAGTCCTTCGCGCTCGATCATCCGGCGCTCGCGTTCTTCGCCGACGAGCGCTTCCAACCGCTCCTCACCGAAGTCCCCGTGCACGAGTTCTTCGCCACGCGGCTCGTGCCCGGCGCGAAGTCGCTGGCGGTGCTCGACGACGACGGATCGAACGCGCTACTCGTCGAGCGTGCTTACGACCGCGGTCGCGTGCTCCTGTGGACGTCCTCGATCGATCCGGCTTGGACGCGCATGCCGCAATCGCCGGCGACGCTCGTGCCACTCGTGCACGAACTCCTGCGCTACGCGCGCGCTCTCGACGAGGAGCCGCGCAATTTGCCCGTCGGCGCGCCCCTCGGAGCGGAAGTCGCGACTTTTCCGCGCGGAATGAGCGTTGTCCGACCCGACGGCTCGAAAAAGCCGCTCGATGGCGAGGCCCAGTCGACGCCCGGCAATCGTTGGAGGTTGCCCTCGGTGCCCGGCCGCGAAACCGAGGCGAGCGGGCTGTACTCGATCCAGACGGAGGGCGCCGGCGTCCTCGCGTTCGCGCTGGTGATCGATCCACTCGAAGGTGATCTCGATCGACTGAGCCTGGACGAGGTCGGCGGCATCCACCCGGCGCTCGTGGCCGTCCGCAACGAAGGTTCGTCCAACGATGCAGCCGGCGCCGAAGCGCCCCGTCGCGGCGAATTGTGGCGACCGATCGCGGCGCTGTGCTTGGCCTTCCTCGTCTTCGAATCCCTCTTCGGCGCGTGGATCGGTCGTCGTCGGAGGGTACGCGCGTGATCGGCCTCCTCACTCTGCTGGAACCCGAGTCCGGCACCGGCGTGCGCGAGACGTTCCGACTCCTCGACATCCCCGAAGCGTGGATCGTCGTCCTCGTCGTGCTGCCCTTGTGCGCGCTCGTCGCGTGGCTCGCGTACCGCAGCGAGGATCTCGCACCGGGTCCGCGCGCGATGCTCGTCGTCCTCCGCTTCCTGGCACTCGT
>CAZKIY010000135.1:0-5155 GCA_964552875.1 uncultured Planctomycetaceae bacterium | reverse complement strand
TATGTCCCGCGCGTGCTGCGCTTCGCCGAGAGCGTCGAGCCGCTCCCGACACTCGAGAATCTCGCTGCACGCGGCCGCGCAACGCACCTCGGCGACGCCTTGCAGTCGGCGCTCGCGATGCACCGCGGACGACATGTCACGGACGTCGTCATCTTGTCCGACGGACGCAGCACGGGCGGCATCTCCCCTCTCGAGGCGGCGCGCTCCGCCGCTGCCGCTGGAATCCCGGTGCACACGGTCGTCGTCGGCGATGCGCGTCCGGAGAAGAACCTGATCGTAGAGCTCGCCGAGGCGCCGACCAGCGTCCTCGAGGGTGACGAGATCGCGATCGCCGTGCGCGTCGTGGGCCGCGGGCTCGAAACAGGCGCGAAAGTCCGCGTCATCCTCGAAGAACTGGCGCGCGGAGATGGAGGCGGCGCGCCGCGCCCGCTCGTCGAAGAGGACGTGTCGGCCGACGACAGCGGCGCGCGCGTCGTCCTGGTCGCGCCGCCCGAAGCGCTCGAGCCGGGTGGGACGGAACGGCGTTTCCGCGTGCGTGTTCCGCCGCGCAACGACGAGTCGCTGCGCGACGACAACCAGATCGAGGTCAGCGTGCACGTCGCGCCCGAGAAGGTGCGCGTGCTCTACGTCGAGGGGTACCCGCGCTGGGAGTACCGCTATCTGAAAAACCTGCTCCTGCGGGCCGACGAGAACCTCGAAGTCCAGTGCTACTTGCTCTCCGCGACGCCGGACTTCCTGCAGGAGGCGACGCGATCCCTCGGCCCGCTCCAAGAGGTCCCGACGAGCCGCAAGGATCTCCTCGAGCGCTACGACGTCGTGATCCTCGGCGACGTGAACCCCTACGAGATCTCGCCCGATCCAGCGCGTTGCGAGGAGTTCTTGGCTTCCTTACGCGAGTTCGTCGAGCGCGGTGGCGGCCTCATCGTGCAGGCCGGCGAGAACGACGCGCCGCGCGCGTTCGCGGGGACTTCGCTCGAAGAACTCCTGCCGGTGGTGCTCGAATCGAGCGGCGCATCGAACGCGCTCGCCGACACGACGCGCGAGTTCCGGCCGCGACTCGAGGACGCCGCGCTGCCGCACGAGATCGTGCGTCTCGCGCCCGATCCGACCGTGAACCGCGCGCTGTGGGAAGACGAAGGCGGACTGCGCGGCTTCTATTGGTTCCACCCCATCGCGCGCGCGAAGCCCGGCGCCCAAGTGTTGTTGCGCCATCCCGACGCGGAGAACCGTCACGGTCGGATTCCGTTGCTCGTCGCGGGCTACTTCCCGGCCGGGCGCACGCTGTACCTCGGTGTCGACGCGACGTGGTCATGGCGCTATCGCTTCGGTGATCGCTACCACGAACGCTTCTGGCGCAATGCGATCCGCTGGGTCGCATTGGGTCGATTGAAGAGCGGCGACCGTCGCGTGCAGCTCGACGCCGAGCAGTCGAGTTTCGACCTCGACGAACGCATCTCGCTCGAAGCGCGCGTTCTCGACGAGGATTTCCGACCTTCCGAGAAGCCCGCCGTCGAAGCGCGCTTGCAAGATCCCGACGGGAGCGTGAAGCCGTTCACGCTCGTCCGCGTGACGGATCGACCCGGCTTGTACCGCGCCTCGTTCGACGTCGAGCGTCCAGGCGTGTACTCCGCCTGGATCGAGAGCGAGAGCCGTCGTGTCGCGAGCACCGAGTTCGAAGTCGTGCTGCCCTCGCGCGAGAACGCGGATCCGACGCCGGATCCCGAGTCGATGACGGCACTCGCCTCCCTGACGCGCGGTCGCGCCGTGCACGTCGCACGCATCCGCGATCTGGCGCAGGAATTCCCCGGCGGCGAGGAGCATCGCGAACCGATCTCCGCCGAACTGCGCGACGCGTGGGATCGGTTCGGCACCTTGTTCCTCGCACTCGCGATCCTGGCCGTCGAATGGGTGCTGCGCAAGCGGTTCGAGATGGTCTAGGAACCCGAGCCATGACCATCTCCGCCCTTGTTCCGAGTCTGCTCGCCGCCGCGACCTTGGTCGTGACGGTGCGTCAGGACCCGGTCGAGCGGTTCGACGAAACGCCCACGGAAACGCACTCGTTCTCGCTGCCCGACACACGGCTCGTGCGAGCGCTCTACGAGAGCGCCGAGGAACACACGGCTGCTCGACGCTGGCGTGAAGCGCTGACGGACTACCAACGCATCCTCGAGGACCACGCGGGCGACCTCCTGCCCGGCGAGCGTCCGCGGAACACGACCGGACACGTGTCGGACCAACTCGTGCACCCCGGCGCGGCCCAGCGCGTGCGCGACCGTTTGTTCCAACTGCCCATGGAGGCCCGCGCCCTCTACGCCGAGCGCCACGGGCGCGAAGCCCGCGGATCGTTCGAGTCGGCGCGCGCGATCGGCGACGAACGTGGTCTCGTCGAAGTCGCGCGCCGCTGGCCGCTCACTTCGGCGGCTGCATCCGCCTGGTTCACGCTCGGAGATCTCGAACTGGAGGCCGGTCGTTCGGCGCAGTCGGTGCACGCGTGGGCGCGTGGTCTCGCCTTCTTGCTCGGCGATCCTTACGCCGCACCGACGACGGCAGCAGGTTGGGAGGACGCGCGTCGGCGCCTCGAAGGCTTGGGACCGATCCCGGCCGGCGTCGGGCAGCGCATCGACACGGCGCTCCTTTCGGCACGCGGCAATGCGGCGCAGGACGCACCGCGCAGTCGCGCATCGAACGACCAACTGCTCGCGCGCGAGTTGCGCTTGCCCGGGGACGACGAGCGAGCCGGACCTCCGCCCGGGGCGCAGGACGATGCCTGGCCCGAGAACTACCGCCTGCCGTGGCATCCGCTGCAGTCCGCAGCGCGCGGCGACGGCGTCTTCGCGGCGAAGTCCGGCGATCGACTTTTCGTGACGACGGGGCTCCGACTCCTCGCCCTCTCGGCGTTCGGCGGAACGCTGCTCTTCGATTCGGGCGAGCCCGCGGGCTGGGAAAAGCTCGACGAGAAGGATCGCGAGGAGCGCTTCAAGGGCGTCGACGAGGATGCCGTCCTCCTCGCGCCCGCGGTGAACGACGACGTGGCGATCGCCGCGCTCCAAGTGCCCTTCGCCCGCCTGAAGTTCGAGCAGTTCCAGCGCATCGACATCACGCGGCCGATCCCCGAGCGCCGGCTCCACGCCTTCGACGCACGCACGGGTGCGCTGCTGTGGTCGCACGCGCCGCCGCCGAAATGGGACGGAGAAACGGGTGATCTCGCGACGCGCCTCACGTGTGCCGGTCCGCCTGTGATCGCCGACGGGCGAGTGATCGTGCCGCTCGTGCGCATGCAAGGGCGCATCGACCTGCACGTCGCGGCGTTCGACGTGCGCGACGGTTCGCTGGCGTGGTCCACGGCTTTGATCAGCGGCCAGCGAGAGCTCAACATGTTCGGTCGGCCCGAACACGAGTTCTGCGCCCCGCCGGTGCGCGTCGAGGGCGATCGCGTGATCGTCCTCACGCAACTCGGCGCGATCGCTGCCGTGGATCTCTTCCACGGCGGGATCTTGTGGGAGACGCTCTACGACCAGATCGCCTTGCCGCCGACGCAGGATTTCCGCGCACCGACGCGCATCACGCCCTGGCGGAATTGTCCCGCCGTCGTCAGCGACGGAGTCGTCGTCGCCCTGCCGTTCGACAGCGATTCCGCGATCGGACTCGATATCGCGACGGGTGCTGTCGCGTGGCAGTGGCGCTCGGACCGGATTCACGCGCTGGCGAAATCCCCTTCGGGCTCGATCGATCAACTGCTCGGTGCATCGGGCCGCACGGTGTACCTCGGCGGAGATCGCATCGCGGCCCTCGAGTTCGGCGGCGGGTTGCGCTCCTCCGAACGCCCGCGTGTCCGCTGGGCGTGGCCCGACGACGACGAATCGCGCTACCGCGTCGGGCGGCCGGCGCTTCTCGGAGAACGCATCGTCGTTCCGTTCGCCGCGGAACGCGTCGAACTCGCGGTCACGGACGGTCGCGTGCTCGACCGCATCCCCTGGCCCGGCGGCGACGGTGGTGGAAATCTCCTTTCGGTTCCGGGCGAGCTCTACACCTCGAGTCCAACGCATGTGCGGGGGATCTTCGAGTGGACGGCGCTCCTTTCTCGGGCCCGCGAGGAGCTCGCCGCACGTCCGCGTGACGTCGACGCGGCGCTGGGACTCGCGCGACTCCTCTCGGGACGCGCATCCGCGGATTGGGCGCGCGGCGAAGTCGGCCCGGCGCGCACGCGCTACACCGAGGCGCGTGAAGTCCTCGAAGCGGCGCTGGGGAGCGGCCGAGGCACGGATTCCGCAGTCGTCCTCGAACTCGTGACCACACTGCGCGGCGAAGCGCGGGTCCTCGCGCGCCTCGCCGACTCCGAACTCGCACTGGAGCGCCTGCGACGCGCCCGCGAAATCGCCACGACGCCCGCGGCCATTCGCGACACGCTCCTCGATCACATTGCCATTCTTACGGCGCGCGGGGCTGAAGAGCGCGAGGCGATCTTCGCCGCGCTGGCCGATCTCGACCGCACGAGCGGCGCCGATCCGATGATGGTCGAGATCGCCGACGTGCGCGACGACCCGAGTCTCGCGCTGCGCATCGCGCTCGCACCGATCACGCGCTCGGAGGAGAGCACGGATTCGTCGTTCGAGGTTCCGTGCGGCTTGTGGGTCCTCTTCGAGCGCGCATCCGCTCATGCGCTGAGCGGCGACACGGCCGCGGAGTTCGGCGATCTCCACGCGATCCTGGAGCGCTTCGGCGAACTCGAAGTGGCCGGTGTCACGTTCGGCGATCTCGCCACCGAGCGCATTCGCGCTCTTCTCGACGCGGGTCGAACGGCGGGCTACGAGCCTTTCGAAGCACGTGCGCGCGCCAACCTCGAGGCCGCGCGAGCCGCGAAGGACGGCGACGCCTTGGCTCGCGTCGCGCGCGACCATCCGGGTTCGCGTGCCTCGCGCGAAGCGAACGACGCCTTGCTCGCGCTCGGGCTCGAACAGGGAGACCTGGCAGCGGTCGCGCGGATCCTCGCGGGAGAGTTCGCGACCGATGTCCCGTCCGGGGTGCTCGACGATCGCAACGCTCGACTCCTCGTCCACTTGGCCGAGACGGCGCGGCGCGCCGGCAATCGCGCGCTGACCGCGGGATTGCTCGCCAGCCTGGCCGACGCGCGTCCCGATTTCGTCCCCGGTGCCCC
>CAZKIY010000134.1:2720-10505 GCA_964552875.1 uncultured Planctomycetaceae bacterium | reverse complement strand
GGCGCTCCGAGTCGGCGCAATCCCGGCAGCAGGAGCGCCAAATTGCACCACGACGTGATCGCCGTCGCGACGCCGAGACCCCCGACGTCCATGTCGAACCCGACGACGAAGACGACGTTCAGGATCGAGTTCAAGGCCAACATCGCGATCGCGATGCGCACGGGTCCGGCGAAGTCGCCGAGAGCGTAGCGCGCGCGCGCGACGAGGCCTGCCGCGCCGGCGGGCAGGATCGCCAGCGTCAGCGCGCGCAAGCCGTCCGAGGTGCGTGCGACGCCCTCCTCGCCGAACGCGCCGTGCTGGAAGCAGGCTGCGACGATCGGTCCGGCGAAGAGCATGAGTCCGATCGTCGCGGGAATCGCGAGGAATGCGATGGCGAGGTGGGTCTCGTCGTGGAGCTTCCTCAAGGCGCCCATGTCACGCACGTGGCCGAGTGCGGTCAGTGCCGGGAAGACCGCGCTCGTCGCGGCGATCGAGACGAGGGACAGCGGCAACTGCTGGAGCCGCGTCGCGTAATAGAGGGCTGTCGGCCCGCCGTTCGCGAGCAAGCTCTCGGCCATGAACCCGTCGACGAGCACGTTGACCTGATAAACCGCTGCACCGATCGCGAGCGGTGCGCTCGAACGCAGGATCGTCCAGACTTCGCCCCAGCGCACGTTCGGCGCGTGCTCCGTCCCCGCTCGACGCGTCAACAGTCCGTGCTCACGCAGCGCCGGGACTTGGACCAAGACGAGCAGTGCGCCGCACACGAGGACGAGCGTCGCGAGCTCGCGTGCCATGCCGAACTGCGCGTCGAAGCCGGGTGGTCCGTTCGCGAGGTCCTGCGCGTGCTTCGTCGCCACCCACGCCAGCGCGCCGACCCAGGCGACGTTCATCACGACGGGCCCGAGGCTCGGCGCGAGGAAATGACCGCGTACGTGGAGCGCTCCGCCCGCGACCGCCGCGATGCAGGCGAAGATCACGAAAGGCAGCATGCGCGCTGTGAGCTCACGCACCGGGCCCGGGTCGGAACCGAGCCATGGCCAACCCGTGAACGGCATCACGTCGGGCAGGACGAGCACGATGAGCATGCCCAGCGCACAGAAGCCGGCCGAGAACCACGCGACGGTGCGCAGGATCGCGAGGAAGAGTCGGCGGCCGGCTTCTTCGCCCTGCTCGGCGTCGGTGCGCGTCAAAGCCGACTGCATCGCCGTCGCCATCGCGCCCTCACCCATGAGGCTGCGGAAGAGATTCGGCACGCGCCAAGCCGTGACGAACGCGTCGTTGATCGCCGACTTGTCGCCGAAGACCGCGGCCGCGAGGCTCTCGCGCACGTAGCCGAGGATGCGGCTCGCGAGCGTCAAGGCCGACACGAGCGCCGTGCGTCGCACGAGCTTCGTGTGGCGTCCGACGACGTCGGCGCCGCGGTCGGGCGCTACTGCTCCTTGGTCCGGCACGGAACCGCAGACTATCGACGCGCGCAGGCTTGCCGGTAGAGCTGCGCGCGCGAGATGGTGGGCGGATCGCCAACGGATGAGCCCGCGAGGCCATGACAGCGCGCTGTTTCGCGGGCGTCATAGCGCGAGGTCCGTCAAGAGTTCGTCGGCTGAGATCCCGTGAAGAAATCGAGTCTACGGGCCCTCAGATTCGTGTGGCGACGCTTGGCGTCGCGAGAGCGTATGAGTTCTTCACACGCTCTGAGCGGCGCTGATGGTTTCCGAGGGTGCGTACGCTCGATTGGCTCGCGAGCTGTCAGCGTGACTCGAACCCGGGCAAGCCGCGCAGCCAGCGCGCGATGTGCGTGCTCGCACGATCGGCGTCCGCGCCGAGGAGATGGGAACCGTCCGTCGTCGCGTACCCGCCGCCGAAGAGGTCGAGGAACGGTACGTCGAGATCCGCACACATCCGCGCGAACTTCTCGCGCGCGAAGGCCTTGTTCTCGACGGTCTCGACGCCAATTTCGGCCGGCAAACGCACACACGCGATCGTCCAACCCTCCTTCCGCATCGCAGCCAGCTCCACCTGCAGTTCGGCGAGTCGTTCTTCGAGCGCGGGCCGGTTCTCCGGGCGCAGCAAGCCGTCGTAGAGCCCTTCTTGGCGGCGCGGCTGAACGTCCTCTGCGGTGCGGCCGCGCAGCCAGGAGTTGATCTCGACCGGACGAAGCAGGCGTTGTCGCAGGACGTCGAGTTCATCGTCGAGTCGACGGTCGATGCGCTGCATCGGCGACAGACGGCGCTCCAGCTCGAGCATGTGCACGAGCCGTGGGAGCTGCGGCGAGTTCAACGAAGCCGGGCTCAAGCACACGACGAGGCGACGCGGCGGGAGCTCGCGCGCCGCACGCAGGAGGTAGCGCACTTGCGCCAGCGCACCCCAGAGAACGCCGACGTCCGGGATCCCTTCGCGATGCAACACGCGCAACGACACGCCCGCGGAGGTGCGGCTGTCGCCCACGACGAGCACGGAATCGGCGTTCGCGTTCCCGTAGATCGACATGACCGACTTCGACCAGGGGAAGTCGACGTTGCGCTCCACCGCGGGGTCGAACTTCCAGTACGTCGAGGGTGCGTCGATGCCGGCGACGGCACGCCAGCCGAGGAGCATCGCCGCGCCGATCGTCACGGTGAGCGAGATCGGGCCCGGCCCGAGCCAGAAACCGAGGTGCGCGCGGGCGTGGTGAGTGTTCGTGGACCTCGCGCGCAGTTTTGCGCGGGGCCACACAGGTCCGAGGAGCCGTTGGAAGAAGGACTTCATGGCGCCTCAGAATTGGAAGTAGAGGAAAGGCGTGGACGCACCGCGATCGTGCAGCGCGATGAGGACGATCCACGCAACCGCGACGACGACTCGACGCGCGGCCGACTTCTCGAGACCGTACCACTCGTGCGCGGCTTGTCCGGCGTGGAGAGCGATCACCGGCAAGAGCAGGAACAAGTGTGGTGATCGAGCGATGAACTCGAGGCCCAGTGAACCCTGGAAAGGCGCGACGAACATGCGCTCGAGCACGTTCGTGGCGATACCGAAGGTCGGCGCGCGGAAGAACACCCAGCCCACGTGGACGAAGACGAACACGACCGCGATGCGCCCGAGACGCAGGGTGAAGTCGCCCACGCCCAGAACAGGATCGCGACGGCCTGACCTGCGTCGATCGAGTCCCAGAGCGCGCTCGATCGCGAGACCGATTCCGTGTAGAGCACCCCACGCGACGTACGTCCACGACGCTCCGTGCCACAGACCTCCGAGCAGCATCGTGATGAGAAGGTTCGCATACGTGCGCAACGGCCCACGTCGATTGCCGCCGAGCCCGATGTAGAGGTAGTCGCGCAACCAGCGCGACAGCGTCATGTGCCAGCGCGTCCAGAATTCCGAGAGGCTCCGACTCATGTACGGCGCGCGGAAATTCGCCGGCATCGTGAAGCCCATCAGGCGCGCGACGCCGATCGCGATGCCCGAATACCCCGCGAAATCAGCGAAGATCTGCGCCCCGAACCCGATCGCGGCGAACCACGCTGCCGTCGGGCTCAAGGCACCGGAACGCACAGCATGGAACGCGCTGTCGACGTGCGGCGCGAGTCCGTCGGCCACGACCATCTTGAGCCCGAGACCGCAGATGCACTCGTACAGCCCGACTTGCACACGCTGCCAAGTCAGAGGCCGACGATGATCGAGCTGCGGCAAGAACTCGCGCGCGCGCACGATCGGACCCGCGACGAGCTGCGGGAAGAAGGCGACGTACAACAGGAAGTCGAGGAAGCTGCCGCACGGCGCGAGCCGACGCGCGTGGACGTCGAGCGTGTAGCTCATCGTCTGGAACGTGTAGAAGGAGATGCCGACCGGCACGACCCAATCGGCCAGCCAACTCGGAGCCGTCTCGCCACCGCCGCCATCGAGGCCGAGCGTCTGCAGGAGCAGCGGCGTGTACTTGAAGAATGCGAGCAGACCGAGGTTGAGAGTCAGAGCCGCCGCGAGCCAAGTGTTGCGCACGCGACGCGAGCTCGAAGCGTGGATGCGCGCCGCGGCCACGTAGTCGACGAGCGCCGAGAACCCGAGCAACCCCAAGTACTCGGGTCGCCACCACGCGTAGAAGAAGAGACTCAGCGCCAGAGTGGCGAGCTTCGCCCCGCGCAAGGGCAAGAATCGCCACGCGCTCCACGCGACGACGAAGAAGAGCCAGAAGGAGACGGTGTCGAAGCGCACGCTGGGAGGTGGCGCGACCGCGCGGAGCGAGGACGTGGCTGCCGGCTTGGGCGAAGTCTACCGCTCGATGCCGTGCGTAGTCGGAGCGCAAAGCCGAAATAAGTCACGGCGCACCCCATGACTCGAAGCGATTAGGCCCACGAGCGAGTGCAGCATCCTGGGGAGATCAGAACCTCGCGCCCGAGGGGCAGGGTCCTCGTCACCAGCGTCGGGCCCAGCCACACTCGGCGGGTCGGGGAGCGACGAGCCGACGTTGATTCACCCAGCGAGTTCTCGACTATCGGCTCATTGCGATGTGCAGGATTGCCACAGCAACTCGAAGCGTTGTCGCACCTCGTCGGCAGCGATTCCGTGATTCGGCGGCATCGACGCGAGCACGCGCAACCAAACGTCCTCGCGATCGAGGATCTCGCGCTCGTCGAGGTACCGCTCTGCCACGAGAAACTCGCGGTTCTGATCGAGGGTCTTCTTGCGATAGCCCTTTGCACGCTCGTTGCCTCCGTCCGACATCGCCGCGAACCACAATTTCGCATCGTCGTGAACGTCGGCAGCGAGCGCCGTCATGCGCTCGATGAACGTGTCGCTGACGCCCGCTCGTTCGAGCACGCTGCGATCGATCGGTCGTCCTCGGCCGATCCGCCAGGCGTCGATCACCGCGGAGGTGAGAGCGATCCAAGGCGTCATTGCGTTCACTTCGCGTGCTCCGACACCGGCGATCTCGTTGCGCGCCGCATTACGGAACGACGCGACGTTGTCGAAGCGCAGGGTCAAGAGGCGCTGCAACAACGCGAGGTCGTGATGGAGGATCCACCACAAGTGGACTTCGTCGACTTCACATCGCGGATCGAACGGTCGCACGGGGATGCCGGCCGACGCGAGCGCCGCTGCGAACTGCTCGGCGTTCGCGCCGCCGACGTCGGGAACACGCGCAACAGCGGGCGCGGCGAGCCGCTCGCGCGTGGCCGCGGGCGTGCTGATGGAGCGAACCACCGCGAGATCCGTCGCTTCGACTTCGCCGATCGGAGTGCCCGCCGGCCGCAACAGGTCCGCGTCCGCAGCATCCGACGTCAGAACAAGAATCTGCCGGTTCTCCTTGCGCGCCACTTCGAGCAGCGCTGCGCCGATTTCCTGCTTGCGGGCCGGATCGCTGGTCGCGAGCGCGTCGTCGAGCACGAGCGGCAGTGGATCCCCGCGCTCGATCTCGTGCAGGTACGCGAGGCGTGAGGCGAGCAACAACTGCGCGCGCGTTCCGTCCGACAACTCGTCGAGCGCGAACGGCCGAGCTGCGTTCTGCGCGTCGAGCGCCGTGAATGCGAGCTCGCCATCGACGGTCGACACGCGCAACGCGTAGCGACCGTGCGTGAAGCTCGCGAAAAGCTTCTCGGCCTCTTCGACGATGCGCGGCCGACTCGTCGCCTCGTGGGCCGCACGCACGTCCGCGAGCAGCGCACACGCCAGCACACCGCGGCGCGCCTTCGTGAACGCTTCCGACAGCGCGTCACGACGATCGTTGCGCGCTTCGAGCGCAGCCTCGAGCGTGCGTGCGTCGCGTGCCTGTTCCAGCATCATCTCGATCTTCAAGACGCGTTCCGTCAACGCGTCCGCCTGCTCGGCGAGATCCCTCGCGGACTGGCGCTCGCTCTCGAGCCGCGGCTCGGGCAGGTCCGCAAGTGCGTGATCCGCCGCGTCCGCCGACTTGGCATTCAGTTCGGCGGACAGGCGTTCGACGTCGCGCGCGCTCTCGCTGCGATCCTCGCGTGCAGTCCTCCAAGGCTCGAGGTGCTCGAGTCGATTCTGTAGCGCGACATCTTCGCCGGATTCGAGCCCGCCACGCCGGAACACGATTGCGATCTGCTTCTCTATATCTTGCGCGGTCTCGCGTACCACACGCTCCAGACCGCGCTGGTGCTCGATCTCGGCGCGGTGCGACGAGAGCTCCGCGCTACGCTCACGCAGGCTCTTCAGCCGCACGCGAGCCGCGGTCAGGTCCTCCACCCGAGTCGCGCCGTGCGTTTCGAGCGTCTTGTTCAGGCTCGCCGAGGCATCCGCGCGTTGGAGTCCATGTAGATCGCAAGAGGCTCGGACTTCCGACGACGCGCTCCGGGCTTCGCGCAACGAACGACGCGATTGGGCGAACGCCGCCAACGCACTGTCAGGCGCGGTCGGATTCGCGCCCAACCGCGCCGCAAGTTCGATGCGTCGCAACGCCAAGCCCCGACCTTCGTCCGCGAGCGCCTCGCGCCGCGCCGTCAGCTCGGCTCGGCGTCCGTCGCGCGCGCGCGCTTCCAGTGCGCTCACCTCGCGCTCGCGGAGAGCAGCCAGCTGCGCGCGCACCGCGTCGACTGTCCACGCAGTTGGTTGCTCTTCGCCCGTCCGCGCGTAGGCCTCCGCGTGATCGGCGCGATTCGATTCGTTCGACTCGGCCTTGGCGCGGGCGCCGAACAGCGCGAGCGCAGCCAACACGAGGATCG
Organism: uncultured Planctomycetaceae bacterium; assembly: GCA_964552875.1. GTDB lineage: Bacteria > Planctomycetota > UBA1135 > UBA1135 > JAEUHZ01. The sequence continues at coordinate 3,867 of CAZKIY010000134.1, read as the reverse complement.
CCAAGTTGGCCAAGTGCACGAACGCCAATCCCATCGCCGTCAGTGCGAGCAAGACCGCGAGCAGCAACAGGAATCGTCGCGGCTTCGCATCCGACGCACTCGCTGTCGGCGCCGATAGCCAGTCCTCGAGGGCCGCCGTCGCGCGGTGTGCGGGCGGTCTCGCGCTCGAACCACTTCCGATTGCCGCGAGCTGTGCGTCGACTTCCGAATCATGCCGAGCCTGGACCTCCGTAGCACGAGCGAGTGCGTCGACTTCTACGTCGAGCGAGTCGTCCAGGCTCGCGAACCGATCGAGATCGGCGTTCGCGCCGAACACGGCGCCGGCCGCATGAAGGCGCGCTTGCGACCGTGAATCCAATTCGAGCGCGGCCTTCCAAGCGTCGTCCGCGGATCGCAGCGCTTCCACGCGCTGGTCGAGTTCGTCGAGGACATCCGCCGGCACGGGCTCAGCGATACTGTCGCGTGCGATCGCTCGTTCCACCGCGACGATCGCGCGGTGCGCGCGGTCCTGATCGCTCTGCGCGCTCGCGAGTCGCTTACGCAGCTTCCCGAGTTCGTCGGGTTCGTCTCCGCGCCAATTCTCGAGACCGGACGGGAACTCCGCCAGCCTCGATTCCGTCAGCGCAAGGGCTCGTTTCGCCTGCGCCAGTTCGAGCGCCTTGTCGAGCAACACCACGCGCTTTCCTGCGCCGAGCGATGCATTTCGCGCGCGTCGCACTTCGTCCAGCGTGTCGGCGTCGCGTATGACCTCTTGTTGTGCGAATTGCGCCGCGCGCAACTCGTCCTCCGCCTTCGACAGATGGCCGGCTTGCGTGCGTCCGACTTGAACACCGGGTCGCAACGCCGTTTCGGCTCCGGCGATGTCGTAACCGCCGCCCATTTCGCGCTGGACGTGCTCACGAACTTCGCGATCGCCACCCAGGCCGAGCGCGTCGAGACCGACCAGCATCTGGCTCGCGTGACGCCACGCCGGCAACGGCGGCGCGTCGGCCACGTTCCCGTCTCGCATCCAACGCGTGCTCGCACCCTCGCGTCGAACCGTCCATTCGTTGCCCTGTATCTCGAAGCGGGCTTCGAGTTCGATCGATCCGCGCGCCGGAGCTTCTCGCGGCCACAAGAGGCACTTGAGCGCGCGCAACACGCTCGA
>CAZKIY010000134.1:0-2620 GCA_964552875.1 uncultured Planctomycetaceae bacterium | reverse complement strand
CCGCGCTCGCTCCCCCGTGTTCGTTACGTCGCTCGGCAACGCGTCCAATGCCAGCAGGCGTTGCGCCAACAATCCCGGGGGATCCGTGTCGCGGGCCAAGGCCTGTAGATCGAGTTCGGCGCGCACTCGATCGACGATCGCGTCGACGAAGAACGCCCGGCCGTCCAGCGTCGGCCGCAGTTGATCGTGCGCGAATCGCTCGATCGCACGCTGCAGATCGCGGTGGAATTTGCAGCGCCCCGTCAGCTCGATGCGCAACCCGACGACGCGCGCCGCGCCGATGTTCGCGGCTTCGCGCGCGTCGAAGTCGCGCAGCGCGCCGGTGACGCCCGGCTCGAGATCCTCGACGCTCGTCCACGCGTCGACCGCGACAGCGACGCACTCCCAGCGCAACGTCGCGAGTGCGAGGTGCTGCGCCTCGACGAGCTCGCGCCCTGCATACGTCAAGAGCCACGGCCCGTGAACGCCCGTCTCCGTCGGATCGAGTGCCGTCAACGAACCCAGGAATCCCATCGAGATCCGGCCCGCGTCCGCGCGCGCGAAGGTCGGCCCGTGCACGTGACCGAGCAGCCAAGTGTCGGCGCCCAGCGCCGCGAGCCGCGCACCCGAGAAGCGCGCGTAGTCGCTGTGCGCCGCGTCGAGGGCGCCGTGTAGCAGCCCGATCGTCGGACCCTCGCTACGTGTCGCGAGCAATCGCGCGAGCTCGGGATCGTGCGTCGGATCCGTGCGCGCATGCGCCGTCGGATACGACCAACCGACGAATCGCCCGGCGCCGTTCGCGATCTCGACCGATTCCCACTGACCCCCGGCGCCCACCAAGTGCAATCCGCTGAGGGTGCTCGCGAGTCGCGGCAGCACGCGCACGTCGTGATTGCCGGCGACGGCGAACACTTCGATGCCCGCGGTGATCAGCCGACGCAATCCCGTTTCGAGCGCAGACCAGCCCTCGAGGTAGCGCTCTTCGTCGTCGACGACATCGCCGAGCAACACGACGGCCTGCACGCGCTCCTGGATCGCGCGATCGACCGTCGCCTGCCACGCCGCGCGCGGACCGAGCGCATCACGACCACCCGCGCTTGCCGCGACGTCGTCGGGAACACTGCCCGGACGGCGCCCGAGGTGGATGTCACCGACGGCGAGGATGCGGAGTGTCATGGGGGTCAGGATCCGGCGAGACGCGGGCCGAGGAGACGAGGGATGCTAGCGCGTGCGGAGGGGCTCGAAGAGACGCCGGACGGCTCGGGGCAGGGACGGCTCCGTGCCACCTGACAGGGCCTGCGCGGCCCTGGGGCCCTCCGATTGCGGCCTCGAGCTGTCCGTTATAACATTCGTTGGAACCGCGATCCGAAGGAACATCCATGGTCGAACTCACCCTGCAGAAGATCGGCAACTCGGTCGGCGTCGTCCTGCCCAAAGAGGTCCGCGCCCGGATGCAACTCGAGGCTGGAGATCGCGTCTTCCTCGTCGAGACCGAGTCCGGTTGGCAACTGACGCCGTACGACCCTGAGTTCGAGAAGCAGATGCGCGCGGCGCGTGAGGTCACGAAGACCTATCGAGACGCCTTGCGCGAACTCGCGAAGTGACCGCGAGGACTCCGACGTGGTTACGCAGCGACATCGTGCTCGCCATCCACGACGGCCTGATCGCGGAGCACGGCGGAGTTCCTGGACTCCGAGATCGGGGGCTTCTCGAATCCGCGATCGAGGCCCCGAAGAACGTGTTCGGCTATGGCGGCGCGGACATCCACGTGCTTGCGGCGCGCTATGCGGTGGGGATCAGCCGCAATCATCCTTTCGTCGACGGGAACAAGCGCTCTGCGTTCACATGCGCGGCCGTCTTCCTACTGAGAAACGGCTGGCAAGTCACCGCGTCACAAGCCGAAGTCGTCGAAGTGATGGTCGGGCTCGCGGATCGACGCATCGACGACGATGCATTGAGTCATTGGCTTCGCGGTCACACTCGCAGTATCGCGACGCAGAAGAGGACCGCTGAGAGGCGCTCGGCCTCGCGATCGAAACCCGCTAAGCGAAAAACGCGCAAGCGTCCGGAGGCGTGAGTCGGATCGGTGTGAGCTATGGCCCGCACGCGCTCACACGAAGATCTCGCCCAACACCTTCTGCGAGAACTTTCCGTCGAGCTGGCCTTTGTGCTTCGCCATCGCGGCCTTCATCGACGTGCCCATGTCCTTCTTCGCAGTCAGGCCGAGCTCGTTCGCGATCGCTTGGATCGCGCTCTTCGCTTCGGCTTCCGTCATCGCCCTGGGAAAGTAGGCCTGGATCGCGCACTGCTCGGCGCGTTCCTTGGTAGCGAGGTTGGTGCGGCCAGTTTTCTCGAACTCGTCGGTCGACCGTTAGCGCTGCTTCGTGGCTTTCCGCAGGACGTCCTGCTCGATCTGCGACGTCAGCGTTCCACCCTCCTGGACCGCGATACGTTTGAAATCCGCCAGCACCATGCGCAGCGTGTCGCGCACGAGCTCGTTCCAGCCGAGCATCGCGGCCTTCGCGCCGGCTTCGAGCGTTTCCTCGAGCCCCATCGCGTTCAGTCCTCCTCACGGGTGTCGTCGACTTCTTCGTCGTCACAAGTGCTCGCTCAGACCGCCTGTACTTCCGCGCACAGCGAG
>CAZKIY010000133.1:0-10511 GCA_964552875.1 uncultured Planctomycetaceae bacterium | reverse complement strand
GACGACTTGCGCTCACTGCCGCTGCAACGATTCGGCCCGCTGCGATTCACGGCTCTCGCGCCGCGGCACAGTCTCGACGAGTTGGTGTCGGACCTCGCTGCGCGCCTCACGAACGTGCCGTTCGAGCGGCTCGTGCACGATGCCTCACGCGACAGGACGTTCGAGTTCGCGGCGAATTGGGCGCTTTACTGCGACAATTTCCTCGAGGGACTGCACATCCCGTTCGTTCATCCCACGCTGAATGCCACAGTCGACTTCGAGAGTTACCGCACCGAACTCTTCCGCCACGCGAGCATCCAGATCGCGCACGCGAAGCCGGGCGCACCGGCGTTTGCCGGGAGCGGAGCGCGCGTCGCGGCGTACTACGCCTGGGTATTCCCGAACCTGATGCTCAACTTCTATCCGTGGGGCCTCTCGTTGAACCTCGTGGAGCCGCGCGGCGTCGAACGTTCGCGCGTGCGATTCGAGACATGGATTTCCGATTCCGCCGCGTTCGAGCGCGATGGCGACGCCGACCTCGACCGCATCGAATTCGAGGACGAAGCCGTCGTCGTGGACGTGCAACGCGGCATGCACGCTCGTCTGTACGAGCGTGGCCGCTACGCGCCGGAACGCGAAGCAGCCGTCCACCACTTCCATCGCCTGCTCACCGCGGCGATGGCTTGACGCTCATCACGGCGCCACAGGCGCGTTCTGGTCTCGCACGGGAACCCAACGCTGCAGTGCTGCGAGGAGGGTCGCGGATTGGATCGGCTTCGTGAGGCAGTCGTCCATGCCCGCGTCGAGACAGCGGGATCGGTCCTCGCCCGCGGCGCTGGCGGTGAGCGCGAGGATGGGCACGCGCGCACCACGAAGCTTCTCACGATCGCGGATCGTGGCGGTCGCCTCGAGTCCGTCGACACCGGGCATTTGCAGGTCCATGAGCACGACGTCGTGAGAGCCGCGCTCCCAGGCGTCGATCGCCGCTTGTCCGTCCGCTGCGACTTCCACCGCGCACCCCATGCGTTCCAACATGCGGGTCGCGACCTTCTGGTTCACCGGGTTGTCCTCCGCGAGAAGAACACGACGCCGGCCCAGGTTCGCGGCCGGACTCGTGCTCCGGTGCGGTGAGCGGGCAGGCAAGGCAGAGGAAACATCCAGGCCCGCGAGCGCGACTTCGAGACGCGAGCGGCGCGCGGGCAGCCCGATCTGCGCGTACCAACCCCGCGCGAGAATTTGCTCGCCGTCGAGCTGTGCGCTGAGTGGCGACAAGAGCAGCACGGGTGCGGTCGCGGGGAGAATCGGAGGGACGACCCTTCCCGAGAGCGCGATCAAATCATGGTCGACGAGGATCCCGTCGAACGGCTGGAGTTCATCTGCGGCGGCGCGACGTGCAGCCGATTCGAGATCCGCGACGAGTGCGCATTCCGCGCCCAAACACCCGAGTTGAGCCGCGATCGCTTGCCCTTCGAGTGCGTGCCCGGTCGCAACGAGATAGCGGCGACCAGCGAGCGGTCGTTCCACGCGCAAGGTGGCTCCCGGAGCCGCGCGGAGCGCGATCTGGAACCAGAACGTGGAGCCGAGTCCCGGTTCCGAGACGATCCCGATCTTGCCGCCCATGAGCTCGACGAGTTGACGGCTGATCGCGAGCCCAAGGCCCGTTCCACCGAATCGCCGGCTGGTCGACCCATCCGCTTGGCTGAAGCTCTTGAACAGTCGCGCTTGCGCATCCGCGTCGATACCGATTCCGGTGTCGACGATTTCGAAGCGCAGGACGGCTTGATCCGGTCCACCACGAACCGACTCGGCGCGCACGATCACACCGCCCTTGCCGGTGAATTTGACGGCATTTCCTATGAGATTCGAGAGGACTTGGCGCAGGCGGTGAGGATCACCCATCACGAGTCGGGGAAAGTCCGGCATGGGCGCCGCTGCAACGCGAATTCCCTTCGAGTGCGCGACGGACGCGGACAGTTCGACGACGTCCTCGAGGAGCTGTGACGGGTCGAACGAAACGGACTCCAATTCGAGTTTGCCGGCCTCGATCTTCGACCAATCGAGGATGTCGTTCAGGACGGTCAGGAGCCCTTGACCGCACGCACGCACGGTTTCGGCGTAGCTGCGCTGTTCGAGGTCCAGTTCCGTCTGGAGCAGCAAGTCCACCATCCCGATCACGCCGTTCATCGGCGTGCGGATCTCGTGGCTCATGTTCGCCAAGAACTGCGACTTGAGTCGGGCAGTGTCGAGCGCGGCGTCACGTGCGATCGAGAGTTCCTGTTCCCACAGCTTGCGTGCCGTGATGTCCGCGTGCGTCCCCGCGATGCGCAGTATCGCCCCGTTCGCGTCGAGGATGGCTCGGCCGCGATCCAACACCCAACGCATGCCGCCGCGAGCCGTCGTCACGCGGTACTCGGCGCGATAGGCCGGACTGTTACCGGCGATGTGCCCGCAGAGCGCAGCGCGCACGGCCGGCAGATCGTCCGCGTGGATGCGAGCATGCCACTCGGAGATGTTCGTCGGCATCGGCACGTCGGCGCCGATCAAGTCGGACAATCGCGCGGAGCAGAAGAGCACGCCCGTGGCGACCTCGAGGTCCCAGATCGAATCACCCGTGCCCTGCATCGCGAGGCGCCAACGTTCATCGTGGATGCGACGCAGCTCGTCGGCTGCGTCGCGCTCGGCCTGCAGTTGCGCTCGCTGGAGATAGTGGCCGAGTTGCACCGCAACTTCCGAGAGCAGGCTCACCTCGTGGGCAGACCAAGAGCGCGGTGCGGGCGCATCGAAACAGAGAAGTCCGGTCAATCCCGAGCCGTGCTTCACGGGCACGTCCAGGCAGGATTCCACTTTGCCCGCGAGGAACGCGTCGCAGAGCGGCGCGAGCATGCGGCTCTGTCGAACGTCCTCCGTGATCACGATCTCCCCGCTGCGCAGCGAGGCCCAGTACGTGGGCGCGACCGAAATGTCGAACCCGCCGCCAGCGAGGTGTGGCATGTCGTCGGGCTCGATCGAATCGAGGACTTCGAGCCGACCACGGTCGTCGATCGTCGAGTACGCGACGCGCATCCCACGCAGATGGCGCGCAAGGACGCCCACAGCGATGCGTGTCACGTCCGCGACGAGTAGGTCGGAGTGGATCGCCTCCGCGAACTCGTTCAGGATCTCCAGACGACGTTGGCTGCGGCGCAACTCCGACGAGACGCTCTCCTCGCGACGAGCGGAGTCGGCGACCGAGAGTCCAGCGCGGCGCAGTTCGAGCAGCGCCGTCACCTGACGACCGAGCGCGAGCAAGAGGTCCACGTGCTCGGTCGAGTACTCGCGTGGGACCTTGTCGAAGACGGAGAGGACGCCGAGCGCATTGCCCGCCGCCGAAACGAGCGCGACGCCCACGAAGGCACGAACTCGCGGGCCATGCGTGACGAACACGTTCTCGCACGAACGCGGATCCGCCACCGCGTCCGTGATGACCAAGGGGCGACCTGGATCCCGGATCGTCAGACCGCACAAGCTGAGATCGCGCGGCACCTGCGTGGCCTCGATGCCCGTTCGAGCCTTGACCCAGATGCGGTCCCCGTCGACCAGCGAGATCAAGCCCACCGGTGAGCCCGTGACGCGCGCGGCGATGCGCACGAGGTCGTCGAACGATGCCTCCGCATCCGTGTCGAGGATGCGCAGACTCTTGAGCTCAGCGAGGCGCTGAGCATCGTCGAGCGGGAACGGGGGATGATTCAAAGGGAAGGGGGCCCTTGACAGGCGGGACGAACGCAGCCGCGCGCCGCGCAGATCCGTTCCAGGCTCTAGATCGTGGCTCTGCGGGTCGGATCTTGAGGCGCGTCGCGGTTCGAGCCCGACGCGAACGAGAAGTCTTTTCCGTCTCCTTCAGGCCCCACGACAGCGCCGGTAGACTCTTCCGCCCGAAGCACCCGGCGCAGCTCGAACAGGAATCCATGGCTCAACGAGACATCGTCCGCATCGCCAACGGCCAGGGTTTCTGGGGCGACTCGATCCTGGCGCCCGTACGCCTCGTGCGCGAAGGGCCGGTCGACTACCTGACGCTCGACTATCTGGCCGAGGTCACGATGTCGATCATGCAGAAGCTGAAGTCGCGCAACCCGAACGCGGGCTACGCGACTGACTTCGTGCGCTTGATCGACCGGATCCTGCCCGACCTCGTCGAGAAGAAGATCAAAGTGGTCGCGAACGCCGGCGGCGTGAACCCGCGCGGCTGCATGGACGCGATCGCTGGGACAATCGCGAAGCGCGGGTACAAGGGGATCAAGCTCGGCATCGTCGAAGGCGACGACGTGCTCCAGCGCATCGACGAGTTGACCGCGGCCGGCGAAACACTCGCGAACATGGACACGAAGGCGCCGCTCGCGAGCGTGCGCGCGCGCGTGACGAGCGCGAACGTCTACTTGGGCGCGTTCCCGATCGCACAGGCGCTCGACCAGGGTGCGCAGATCGTGATCACGGGTCGCGGCACCGATCCCGGGCTCGTGCTCGGCCCGATGATCCATGAATTCGGCTGGAAAACGACCGACCACCACCTGCTGGCCGCCGGCACGGTCGCCGGCCACATCGTCGAATGCGGTGCGCAATGCACGGGCGGCAACTTCACCGACTGGCGCACGATCCCCGACATGGCGCGGATCGGCTACCCGCTGATCGAGATGAAGGCGGACGGCACGTTCGTGATCACGAAGCACGAAGGCACCGGCGGAATCGTGAACGAGAGCACGATCGCGCACCAGCTCGCCTATGAGATGGGCGACCCCCGCGCGTACCTCGGCCCCGATTGCACGGCCGATTTCACGTCGATTCGCATGCGCCAGGACGGCGCGGATCGCGTCGCGGTCGACAACGTGCGCGGCGGACCGGCGACGCCCTTCTACAAGGTGTCCGCGAGCTACCAGGACGGCTTCAAGGCCGTCGGCGAACTCACGATCAGCGGTCCCGACGCGCTCGACAAGGCCAAACTGTGCGCCGAGATCGTGTGGCAGCGCCTCGCGTCCGACGGCTTCGAGTACTCGGCCTCCGAGCGCCTCGTCGAGTTCCTCGGCGCGAACACGGTGCACGCCGGCATCGCCGCTGCTGACCGCGCCGACCCGAGCGAGATCGTGCTGCGCATGGGCGTCAAAGGCCCCGATCAAGCGAAGGTCGATCGCTTCGGGATGGAGCTCGTGCCGCTCGTGACCAGTGGTCCGCCGGGCGTGACCGGTTTCGCCGGCGGCCGTCCCAAGGCGACCGAGATCATCGGGTTCTGGCCCGCGCTGCTCCGCAAGGAGTTCGTGACGCCGAAGGTCACCGTCGTCACCGTTTGATTCCGCACCGTTTCGCGAGTCCTCCCGCCATGCCCAAAGTCCCCCTCTCCCGCATCGCCACCGCTCGCTCCGGCGACAAGGGCGAAGGCTCGAACGTCGGAGTGCTCGCGCGCAGCGATGCGGCGTATGCGTTCCTCAAGGAGCATCTGACGGCCGAGCGCGTGCGGTTGCACATGGCGTCGATCAATGTGGGCGCGGTGAAGCGCTACGAGGCGGACAACCTGCGCCTCTTGAACTTCCTGCTCGAGGACAGCCTCGGCGGCGGCGGATCGGCGAGCTTGAAGACGGACGCGCAGGGCAAGACGCACGGGCTCGCGGTGTTGCGGATGGAGATGGATGTGCCGTCCCAGCTCCTAGGCGGCACCGAGAGCTGAGAGCGCGTGAAGGAATCGAGCCTACACGCTCCCAGACACCATCTGCGCCGCTCCGCAGCGCGTCGCCCGTGCATTCTTCACGGGCTCTGAGTCCTCCTCGCTTCGCTCCGCGGGGGTGAAAGGTGGCGCGCTCACGACGCGTGCTTCCCACGCGTTTCGATCCGGAGGCGAATACGCTCGAACGCCGCCTCCCCATCGACGAACTACCCCCGGAGGCACTCCTGGTATCCGAATTCGATCTCGCGGCGAGTCTCTTCGCGCCAAGCCTCATAGGCGCGCAGATCCTCGTCAGCCGGGTCGATCATGGAGCGCAAGCCACGGAGCAAGAGATCGGTCGCACTCGGAGCGCGGCCCGAGCGCAGGCGCGCCGTGAGGAAGTCCATCTCCTGCGTGTTCAATGGCACGTCGATCACGGAAGCGCCGGACACGATGTACGGCGGAATGAACTCGCCGACGAACCCGCGCAGATCTTCGGGATCGCGTGCGCCGTGCATGATGCGGAGCACGCGCAGCGGATCCGAGTCGGGCCGATATGCGATCAGATGGGAATCGACGGTTCAGAACAGCAGCGCCTTCGACGTCAGATCCTCGCGCTCGTGCCCGGCGTGCGGAAACAGGGCGAGGTTCGAGATGTTGCGCAGGATCTCCGCGCGGAAAAGCTCCGCGCGGCGCTGACCGGATTCGCGCGCGATCCGCTCGGTGATCTCGTCGAGGTCGCGCTCCGCGCGCGAGGAAATGCGGTAGCGCTTCACGACGGCTGGCTCCCGCGCGCTTCGATCTTGACCCTCAGCTCTTCGAAGAACGTCGGACCGTCGAGGCCCTCCTCGGTCAGAGACTCCTCGTACGCCTCGTCGAGTTCACGCCGCGTCCGCTCGCGCCACCCCTCGTACTTGCGGCGCTCGTCGACCTCGCGCTCCATCATCAACTGGAGAGCTTCGCGCAGCACGTCGCCCTCGCTCGCCGCGCGCCCCTCGCAGATCTGCTGATCGAGGTACGCCCTCTCGGGCCCGCTGAACGAGATCTCGATCTCCATGCCTCGAACCTACTGCGCGCGGCGAAACCCTGCCAATGGGGACTCGCGGCGCGCTGCCAACGCGATCGAGCGCTCACTTTCCGTCGCTCCTCGCGACGGGAACCCAGGCGAACCTTGCGCTCCCTCCACCGCGCCGAGGAAACTCCGCCCCCGATGAACGTCCTCCTCGAGATCCACGAGAAATCCCGGCGCGCGAACCGGCGCATCGTCCTCCCGGAAACGCAGGACCCGCGCGTCCTCCAGGCCGCCGCCCGCCTCGTTGCGCAAGGCCTCTGCACTCCGGTCCTGATCGACGCCGGCAAGATGGCGTCCGCCGCGCCGCCCGGCATCGAGGTCATCGCGATCAAGAAGGACCCGCGCACGAAACACTTCGCCGCCGAACTCCACGAGCGCCGCAAGGGGAAAGGGATGACGCACGAGGAAGCGACCGCTCGCGCGAACGACGCGATCGTCTTCGGCGCATTCCTCGTCCAATCCGGCGACTGTCACGCGGGCGTCGCGGGCAGCGAAGCGGCGACCGCGGACGTCCTGCGCGCAGGTTTGCAGGTCATCGGCCTCACGCGCGGCAACGCGACGCTCTCGTCGTGCTTCCTCATGGTGTTCCCCGATCGCGTCTACACGTACGCCGACTGCGGCGTCGTGCCCGATCCGACGGCGGAGCAACTCTGCGACATCGCGCTCGCGGCGGCGGAGGCGCATCGCAAGTTGACCGGTGAGGCGCCGCGCGTCGCGATGCTGTCGTTCTCGACGCACGGATCGGCGTCGCATCCGAAAGTCGACAAGGTGAAGAAGGCCACGGAGCTCTTGAAGCGCCGCGCGCCGGGATTGACGTGCGACGGCGAGTTGCAAGTCGATGCCGCGATCGTGCCGACGGTCGCCGACAAGAAAGCGCCCGGCTCACCGCTCGGTGGCAAGGCCAACGTGCTCGTCTTCCCCGACCTCGACGCGGGAAACATCGCGTACAAGCTGAGTGAGCGTCTGGGGGGCGCGAAGGCGCTGGGGCCGCTCGTTCAAGGTTTGGAGCGGCCGTTCATGGACCTTTCGCGCGGTTGCAAGCCCGACGACATCGTCGACGTGGCGTGCATCGCCTCGATCCTGGCAGGATGAGGGGCGTGAAGACCCCGACGATTCGCGCAGCGTTCCTCCTCGCCGTCCTTGCGGCGTGTTCTCGCGACGAGGCGCCGCCTTCCTCGGGGTCGAGTCACTCGATGGAAGCGCGAGGCGAACGTGCCACAGCTCGAGCAAAGCCCGAGATCCTGCCGCCGGAGAAGCGGCGCGTGCTCGAGCTCGAGGGCGGCGTGCGCGTCGAAGTCCTCGCCGAGGGACAAGGCTCGATCGTCGCGCCGGGTGACGAGGTCGCACTCTCGATGACGTTGTCGTACGTGCCGACGCTGCAACCGACCGAACCCGAAGCCGTGCCGGTCGAGGCCATCGAAGACGCGGAGTCCGAGAAGCCGAAGTCCAAGTCGAAGCGCGGCACGGACAAGAAGTCCGCGGACGCGCCGACCGAGACGGCGAAGAGCGACGCGGCGTCCGACGCGAAGCCGGTCGAGATCGCGGGCACGTCCGTCGAAGGGTCAGTGGCTCCGACCGCGACAACCGACGAGAAGTCGAAGGGCGACGTGGCCAAGCCGGAGACGGACGCCGCCAGGACCGAGAACGCAGCCCCCGCGACCGACCCCGCGGGCGCCGAGGTTCGAGGCGAGCAGGAGGTCGACGTCGCGCAGCCGGAACCCTCCGAGACCGATCCGGCGCAAGCGAAGCCTCTCGACTCGGCGACGGACGCGAACGCAGCGACCGACGCAGCGACCGACGCCGCGACCGACGCCGCGCCGACCGCAACCGCTGCGACGAACGCCGCGCCCGTCGCGACCGTTCCGCCATCGGCGCCTGGCGACGATGCGAGCGCGAGCGAACCGATCGGCACGGCACCGGCGCCGGCACCACTGGCCGCGCTGCTCGAGCCCGTGATCGTCCTCTCCACGAAAACTCTCGGCATGCCGATCCGAGGACGCGTCGGAGTGGAGGGCGGACTCATGCCCGGACTCTCGCGCGCGCTCGTCGGGCTGCGCGCGGGCACTGTCGCGGAGATCATGCTCCCGCCCGAATCCGCGTACGGCGCGGGTGGCCTCCCGAGTGCTGGAATTCCGCCCGGAACACTCTTGCTCGCGCACATCGAGATCCGCGAGGTGCGCCGGTGAACACGCGCGCGCTCGCAGGTGTCGCGGCTCTCGCTATCTCGTGCACGAGTTGCAGCACGACACGGCGCGCCACGCAGTACGACGCTCCTTCCGTGCGCACGACGACCGGTGTCGTGTACGAGGAACTCCTGCAGGGTGCCGGTGAGCCGGCCGCGCTCGGCGACGAAGTGCTTCTGGACTACATCGTCTCGCTCGAGGACGGCACCCGCGTGGACTCGACGCTCGATCGAGGATTGCCCGTGCCCGTCCGGCTCGGCGAAGCGTTCCTGCACGGCCTCGACGATGGACTCCTCGGCATCCGTGCCGACGGACGTCGACGCATCGTCGTCCCGCCGGCACTCGCATACGGCGAGGAGGGGGTCGCGGGGCTCGTGCCGCCCGGTGCGACGCTCGTCTTCGAGGTGCATGCGATCGAAGTCCGCGCGAAGGCGCGGTGAAGCGGCTCAGGCCAAAAAAGACGTCGGGACCGACCCGAAGGTCGGCCCCGACGTTGGCCTGATCGGCTCACCATCACACCCGGTGGGTGTCATGGGCGGCGCTCGCTACTGGGACTGAATGCGGTCGCATTCGTCACCAGTGGGCTGAGCGCTCACGCGCTCAGCCTTGCGGCTTCGCGGTGCAGCTCGACTTGCTGGCTTCGCAAGAACTCTTGGCCGCCGAATCACACGACGCCTTTGCGGCGTCATCGCAACCAGCCTTGCCGCTTTCGCAGCAGCCGGCCTTCGGCATGTTGGCACCGGAGTCGTCGGCAACCGACTTCTTCTCCGTGTTGCAGGCGACCAGGCTCACGAGAGCCAGCGCGGCGATAATCGTCTTCATAGTGGGTTCTCCTTCTGCAGAGGTTTCACGAGCGGCGCGCTCATCCTTTGGAATCGCTCGCCGCGGGGCTCGGGGTTCTAGAGGTCCCGAGCCGTAGCGAACACGATACGGGCATCGGCCCGACGTTGGGACTGACCTGCGTAAAGGACCGCGGAAATCTGCCGGCGGCGGCCCGTTTCGCTGGGGAAAGCACCTGCAGGCCAACGGCGCGAGGGGGGCGGAGCCCTTGCGCCGCGGACGAGCGATGCGCATGGTCGCCGGCGCCATGACGAACCGGATGCCGATCCTCGCCGTTCTCGCCCTCCTGATCAGCGCGTGCGCCGCGCCGAAACCGGGGATCGATCGCTTGTGGGCCGAGCTCGAGAACGACGCGGAACACGCCGAACCTCTGGCCGATCCCGATGCGAAGTCGATGGCGCTCACGACGGAACGAGCGCAGCGAGCGCGCGAACTCGCCGCGTCGGGCGCATTGACTTCGGGGCGTGATCACTTCCGCGCCGCGGTCGTACTGGCCGAGTCGAACGATCCGAAGGACTGGGCGCTCGCAGCCACTCTCGGGTCGAAGGCCGCCGAACTCGGCGAGCCGCTCGGGCTGCGTGCTGCCGCCGAAGCGATCGACAAGGACCTCGTGAGCCAAGGACTTGCTCAGCGTTACGGGACGCAGTTCGCTTGGGATCCCGCGCTCGCGCGTTGGAAGCTCCATCCGCTCGATCCCGCGACGACGGACGCCGAGCGCGCGGCGATGGGCGTGCCGAGCTACGGCGAGCTGATCCAGGCCGAAATCGTG